>NZ_JWMC01000021.1:0-12934 GCF_000812405.1 Pseudomonas sp. PI1 | reverse complement strand
CGGCGTCGAGCACCGGCGACTACGGCGCGGCGTCGAGCACCGGCAACCGCGGCGCGGCGTCGAGCACCGGCAACTACGGCGCGGCGTCGAGCACCGGCTACCAGGGCGCGGCGTCGAGCACCGGCATGCACTCGGTGGCGATGGCCGCCGGCATCGAAGGCAAAGCCAAGGCTTCTACGGGAAGCGCCATCGTTCTCTGCTACCGCGATACCGACGCGGAAGGCGATGACTACGGCCGAATCGTGCACATCAAGGCAGCCATCGCCGGCCAGGACGGCATCAAGCCGGATGTTTTCTACGTTCTCAATAAGAACGGTGAGTTTGTGGAGTGCGATTAATGAAAACCGTAGAAGAACGTTTCTGGGAGAAGGTCCCAAACAGGCCAGAAGAAGGGTGCTGGGAATGGGGCGCATCAACTAAGCCTGAGGGCTATGGACAAATGAACGTGAATGGTCGCCCGGCATTTGCGCACAGAGTTAGCTTCGAGATCGCGAATGGACCAATCCCCGCTGGGATGTTGGTGAGGCACAAATGCGATAACAGCCTGTGTGTTCGTCCTGATCATCTGGAGCTCGGAACGCAGACCGACAACATGCGAGACATGATTTCCAGAGGGAGAGCCAGACATCCAGGACAGCCAGGAGAGCTCAATCCTGCCGCCAAGTTAACTAATGCTGAAGTCTCTGAAATTCGCTCGGACACGACTAGAAGTCTGTCTTCACTGGCGCGCGAGCATGGTGTCTCGCCACAGCGGATTTCGCAAATACAACAGCGCAAAACTCGCCATCAGCTGAATGCCGATGGCGAGTTCGTTGAAGTCGGCGAATGGCCAGAACAGCGAACGAGTCGAGGGGCTAGCGCAGCCAGACCTGACGCATCCGGGGGAAGTGCCCGGCGTTCGCTCCTAATTCCCTCTCCCAGCGAGAAATGACCATGGGCAAATACGTCCACGATCCCGCCCCGAACGAGCGGGCGCGCCAGTTCATCCGCTGGTGTGCCGAGAACATCAGCGAGTGGCCGACCACATACCGGAGTTGCGCGCGGTGCTACGCCGGCGGGAAGAAGTCCAGGAAGTGGTGGGCGCGCAACGTCGAGTGGCGCGAACACCACAGCAGCCTCAGCTACTCCTGGGCCGTTTGCACGCGGCGTCAGTGGGAAGAGATGCGCGAAAAGCTAGAGAGGAAATCGCCATGAACGCCAAACTCCAACGCGCCCAGACGGCGTATGACGCGATGCTTCCTGACGATTCACCTTCCTGGTCTGAGAGCAGCGAATGGGAAAACCTCCACTTCGTCTGCGTCGATGACCTGATCAACAAGGGATTCGTCAGGGTGGCCGGCAAGAAGGTGCTGGAGGCCGACGTGCTCGCCATCAAGCTCCAGAAGGCCGCCGAGGACGCGCTTCCGAGTGACCACGAATGCAACCTCGGCCAGCTCATCGTCGCGCTCGAAGCCAACAACCTGAGCGAAGCCAAGCGGCTCATGCGCTGCTTCATCGGCAAGGACAAGGTGCGCGACATCGCTGGAGACCTGGTGAGCGCGAAGGAAGACGAAATCTACCGGCTGTACATGGCAGCGCAGGAGGCGGCATGACAATCACCATCGACCTTACCAAGGCCGCCCAAGTCCTCATCTTCGGCGGCCTTTTTCTTGGCAGCGTTCTGGCCTTCGCCTGGGCTTTTGTGGGGATGGTGACGCCATGATGAAGAAAGCCCTCCGCAACGGCCTGATCCTCGCCATCATTGCCATGCTCCTGTTCTTCAAGGCCATCGAGTTCGCTGACTCCATTACGGGGCGGTACAGCATCGAGTCGCCTCAGCACCCAATCACGCCCCCGTCCGCAGCGGGCCGGTAAACCGGATATCTGCGACTGGATCAGCCGGATAGTGCCAGGTGTGAAAACCCCGGCAGCCAAGGCCCGGAGCGCCCTTTTCTACGCCCGGACGACTTGGCCGAGTGGCGCCGTAAGCGCTTTCCCTTTCTACCTAGAGGTCAAAATGGATCAGTCATCGTTCTGGATGGTCTGGAACCCTCAAGGAAACCAGCCTACCTACCAGCACCCGACCAGAGACTCTGCGATTGCTGAGGCTGAGCGCCTCGCACGCAAATGCCCAGGGCATCAGTTCTACGTCCTTGCAGCAACCGATCTACGCGTCTGCGACAACATGCAACGCGTGACACTC
The DNA here is from genome assembly GCF_000812405.1 of Pseudomonas sp. PI1. Lineage (NCBI taxonomy): Bacteria > Pseudomonadati > Pseudomonadota > Gammaproteobacteria > Pseudomonadales > Pseudomonadaceae > Pseudomonas > Pseudomonas sp. PI1. The sequence continues at coordinate 10,752 of NZ_JWMC01000021.1, read as the reverse complement.
TGGCTGGAACAAGAGATTCCCTTCTAACCCCTACCTTCTATCTGGAGAACAGCATGAGCAAATACGCCGAGTACGACGAGAAACTGATGAACCTGATCCGCAACGGATGCAACACATTCAATGCACTCATACACCGCCTGTTCGACGAAAACAAAGCGTTCGCAGAGGATGACCCATGGCGAGTTACTGATCGCCGCCTGCAAGCACTCCGCAAGGCCGGGAAGATCGTCTACGCAGACGGCCGCTGGCGTCCGTTCCTGAGCTAATTGACCAATAACCCTCCCCTCTACCCGCTGCGCGCCGCGCGGCAAGGAACAGTCATGCACGCGAATAACATGCGGCTGTGGGACCAGGTCCAGGCGACCGATCCTTCCGCCACCAAGAGCGCCAAGGTCGATGGCCAGCAGATCACCTCGATCAGCGGCCAGCACATGATCATGAAGGCCACGCAGATGTTCGGCCCTGTCGGTATTGGCTGGGGCTGGAATGTCATCGAGGAGCGCTTTGACCAGGGCGGCCCGATCTTCCGTGAGGTCACCGATGCCAACGGGCAAAAGACAAACGAGCTGATCGGGCACGAAGTCGGTCACACCGTGCGCATCAAGCTTTGGTTCGAACTCGACGGCAAGCGCGGCGAGGTCGAGCAGTACGGCTGCACGCCGTTCTCCTACAAGTCCAAGTGGGGCATCACCACCGACACCGAGGCGCCGAAGAAGTCGCTGACGGATGCCGTGAAGAAGTCCCTGGCGATGCTCGGATTCAGCGCCGACATATTCCTCGGCCTGTTCGACGACCGCGATTACGTCGAGGCGCGCAAGGAAGAGGAGCAGATCGCCAAGGCAGAAGATCGCCAGGCTGCCGAGGACCAGGCGAAGGAAGAACGACTTGCCTACATCAAGTCGGTCATCGAGACCATGCAGAGCGCCCATTCCCAGCACGAGCTAAAGAAGATCCACGACGTCGCCGTCCGCAAGCTCACCGCTCGCAAAGACGACAACGGCGTCAAGCGCATCGCCCGCGAGCTCGCCGACCAATCCAAGCGTTTCGCTGAGGAGAAAGCAGCATGACCCAACTCTACGTGCTCACCGAGCAATTCCGCGAACTGCAGGCCCTGGCGGTAAATGCCGACGAAGACATGGCCGTCGCAGTGCGCGACACCATGCAGGCTATCGAGGGCGAGTTCGAGGAAAAGGGGAAGGCCCTGGCTGTCATCGTCCTGAACATGGATACCGATGTCGAGGCGCTGGACAAGGAAATCGAACGCCTGACCGAGCGCAAGCGCGCCATCAAGAATCGGCAGGAATCGCTGAAGGATTATCTGCGCGAGAATATGGAGGCGGCTGGCATCAAGAAGATCAGTTGCCCGCTGTTCTCCATTACCTGCGCTGAAGGCCGAGAGATCGCCGTGGTGGACGACGAATCGCTACTGCCCGACGAGTTCATGCGGGTGAAGACCGATGTCGCGCCGGACAAGGCTGAAATCGCCAAGGCGCTCAAGGCCGGCACCGAAGTTCCTGGAGCGCACCTGGAGCGCACCAAGAGCTCGATCAGGATCAAGTGAGGCGCAGCATGAGCATGATCCCCATCGACTACCGCGCTCAACATCCACTCGAAATAGCCCGTTACCAGATCGCGGGCAAGGTGGCCGAGTATCTGGCGGCGGGTGGCGAAATCGCCTTCGTGCCCATCGGCGTATCCGGCGAAAAGGATGCAGTCTGGAACAACCGCAAGCGCACTCCCGGACAAACCGACAATGCGCATGCGGCCTTCCAGCGTAATGCCGCTGAGAAACGTCGCCTTCTCGCCGATACCGCCCGCTACTGCGCCGAGCGGGGAATGTCCATCAGCGCTACCGCCGACGCGATGGACCTGGATAGAAACACCATCCGCAAGATCGCCGCCGAGCACGGCATTCAGTTCGGCAAGCGCTAACCACCCCATCCCCACGCCCTCCGCTGGCCGCGGCAAGGCGGAGCTTTGTCTGGAGAAAGCCAATGCAAGCAGTCATCTACGCCGGCCTGCGCAATCCAGGCCGCGACCAACTGATCTTCAACGCCCTGGTCAGCAAGCCCGTCAGCGAAGTCGCAGAAGAGTTCTGCTGCGCTCCGAGCACTATCCGGGCAGCGGCCAAGCGTATCGCCGACTTGAACGTCTACGAGCTCCGCCTGACAGGGGGGGGGTAAAGACATCCCCGTTGGACAAGTGGCAGCCAAGTCATTCCGGCGCGCTGCGCTGGGAGCCTATCGCCATTTCTGCGGGACCTTCCGCCATCTGGAGCTTCCGAGCTGGTCCGTCACTAATGGCACCAGCGCCATCTCCATTCAGGAGCTTCGCAACCTTGACAGCGGCAGTGCCTCAGTAACGAAAGACGACAAGGAGTAACGCCATGCCGTCGGCCTACTACAACGAGATTGATCCCTACGCCGCCCAGTGGCTCCGCAACCTGATCGCCGCCGGCCACATCGCGCCAGGCGACGTCGACGAACGATCGATCGAGGATGTGCACCCCGATGACCTCCGCCATTACACCCAGTGCCATTTCTTCGCCGGCATCGGCGTCTGGTCTCTCGCCCTTCGCCGCGCCGGCTGGCCAGATAACCGACCTGTTTGGACCGGTTCCTGTCCTTGCCAACCTTTCAGCGAGGGAGGCGCGCAGCTTGGGTTTGCTGATGAGCGGCACCTGTGGCCAGCGTGGCACCACCTCATCGGCGAGCGAAAGCCTGGCGTCATCTTTGGCGAGCAGGTTGCGAGCAAGGCTGGCCTCGCGTGGCTCGACCTTGTTCAAGCTGATTTGGAAGGAACGGGTTACGCCTGCTCAGCGTTCGATATCTGCTCTGCGGGGGTCGGCGCTCCGCATCTCAGGCAACGGCTGTGGATCGTGGCCCACTCCAACAGCGCAAGACGCTATCGGCAGCCGAAACGCGACGAGCAGCAGAAAGGAAGGCAGTCAGCATCATGGGGGGATGACGTTGACCGATGCGGCCTGTCTCCATGGTCTGGAGCGATCGAAGTGGAAGGAGCCGACGGTACCAGGCGCTTACTTGAACCCGGCATTGAGCCGTTGGCTGATGGCGATACCGATCGAGGTGGACGACTGCGCGCCTACGGAAACGCCATTAATGCTGAAGCGGCGACGCAGTTCATAGCCGCCTACCTCGAAGCAACTTCCTGACCTACCCCACTCCCTGCCATTGCGCCACTACGGCGCGAGGTTACCCCATGAAGACTTACGAGCAGCTGCGCGAAGAGCGCCGGGCTGAGGCCGCCGAGTACCTGAAGAATCACCAGTATCGACCACTGGTAGACGCCGATGACGTGAAGGTCTGGCGCTGCGAGCGGCCCGGCACCAGCGCCTACGCGTTCGACATCATGCTCACCCGCTACGGCATCGCAGTTGTGGGCGACATTGCCAACCTAACCTTCAGCGTCGGACTGGGCTACGGCCTGGACTTCCTAGCCGGCGACGACGTCGGCTACTACATCCATTCGAAGCTGGATGAGAAGTGCAAGAAAAGAGACTTCGACGAGACCGCCTTCCGCAGTGCGCTTATCAATGGGATCTGCCAGCGCATTGCCGATGAGGCTGACTGCGATGCCTACGATGAGTTGCCAGCCTGGGTTCGCGAGGAGAAGGAACGCGGGCCGGATGGCAGTCGATGGGCAGAACTTCGCGCCTTCGTTCGGGTAGAGGCTCGAAAGGAGGACGCCGACGAGAAGTGGGACGAATGGGTAGACCTGCTCGCTGAAGCTACCGACATCGGGGATCAGCACCAGGCAGGCGTGCTCATGAACGAGCACTGCGAGACGCTGGGCCTGGGCCCGGACTGGTGGGAAATCAGAGTCACCATGCCTTCCGAGTCGCTGATGCTTGAACTCTACATGATCCGCCATGCCGCTCTGGCCATCCTGGCGCAGAAGCAGCCTGCCGCCACCTGACCTCCCCGAAATCTCTTACCCCTTTCCGGAAACTCTTTTCCGCGCCAGCAGGCGCCGAGGATCAGCCATGCCCGAAGAAAACCGAGCGGCCGAGCGCTTCTGGTCGAAGGTCGACAAGTCCGGCGACTGCTGGATCTGGACGGCCGCCACCGACCGAAAGGGCTACGGCAAGTTCTCCGTTGGCCCTGCGCGCAACCCTGACGGCAGCCGCCGCAACAGCATGGTCGGCGCGCACCGCTTCTCCTACGAGTTGGCCAACGGCCCGATACCGAATCACGCCAGTTTTCACGGCCTATGCGTCCTGCACCAGTGCGACAACCCGCGCTGCGTGAACCCCGCCCACCTCTTCCTCGGAACCAACGAGGAGAACGTGAAGGACATGGACCTCAAGGGCCGGCGAATCACCAAGGCGAAACGCGGCTCAGCCCATACCCAGGCGGTACTCACCGAGCAGAAGGTCCGCGAGATTCACGCGCGCTACCGCGCCGGCGGCATCAGCCAGGCGGCGCTGGCCGCCGAGTACGGCGTCTGCCTGGCAACCATCAACCACATCATGACCGGTCGCCTCTGGGCGCACCTCAAGCTCCAGGAGCAGAAAGCCTCATGATCCGAATCTATCTTGCAGGGCCTTGCACAGGCCTGCCGGAGTTCAACTACCCGGAATTCCACGCCGAAGCCGCGCGCCTGCGCCAGCTCGGCTACCACGTCGAGAACCCGGCCGAGAACGCCGCGCCGCCCAGCACCACCTGGGCCGGCTACATGCGCCTCGCCCTGGCCCAACTGGTCACCTGCGACACCATCGCCCTGCTCCCGGGCTGGCTCGCTTCCCGCGGCGCCAACATCGAGCGCGCCCTGGCCGTGGACCTGGGCATGAAGATCGTCATGGCCGCCACCATCACCGAGCCCGCCAGGAGCGCAGCATGAAGGAACGCCCCATCCTGTTCAGCGGGCCTATGGTCCGCGCCATCCTGGAAGGCCGGAAGACAGTGACGCGCCGGCCGGTGAAGGGCAGCCAAATACCCAAGGAGCGCCACGACGAGCCTGACCCGGCATTTCGCTGGTCTGCCGTCGGCCAACACGACCCGCGCTGGGGGTTCCTGGTCACAGGAGCCACCGAAGCCGAGTGCGCCCAGGAACTGGCCAGGGCCGGCAGGTGCCCGCACGGGAGGCCAGGCGATCGGCTGTGGGTGCGCGAGACCTACGCCGACATCGGCTGCCGCCTCACCTACCGGACCGACGTCGACGACGGCGCGCACTGCCAGGTGAAGAAGTGGACGCCGGCCATCCACATGTTCCGCAAGGACAGCCGCATCCTGCTGGAGATCACTGCCGTGCGCGTCGAGCGCCTGCAGGACATCAGCGAGGAGCAGGCGCTGGCAGAGGGTGTGCGCGGCGAGCCTTGCGACCACGCCCGCCGGGCTTGCACGGATATCGGCTGCTGGGGCGACACCGCCAAGGGCGCGTTCGGCTTCCTCTGGGAGCACCTGAACGGTGCCGGCAGCTGGAACGCCAACCCCTGGGTATGGGTGGTCGAGTTCAAGCGGGTGACGCCATGACCCGCCCGACCTTCTGCCGCGGCACCGGCCGCCCCACCAGCACCTGCGACTGCCTGCGCTGCACGCCGCCGGCCAAGGAGCCACCCCATGCACCAGCTTCCTGATGACGTGCGCGCGGCTCTGCTGCGCAATGCCAAGACCTGGCTGCTCAACCACTACTTCGGCGGCCGGCGGAAGCTCGAGGCCTGGAACGCCAATTCCGCCAGTCTTACGGGCATCCAGTCCTACTCCCTGCCTGGCGATCGGGCGAAGAACCTGCGCCGCCTGGCCAAGCTCGCGGCCGATGGGCACCTGGTGGAGCGCCCGCGCTATCGCAAAGGCATCGGCGCCCGGACGTTCACCCTTCCCCAGCCTCTGCTCGACGAGCTCGGCCGGCAGGCACAGCGCGAGTGGGAGGCAGTCGGCTATGTCGTCGGCCAGATGATGGAACCTATCCCGGAGCCCGCACCATGCAACCCATCCAGCTGATCGTCGAGCACCGCCTCGACCAGCAGGGCAACCCCATCGCCGAAGTCAGCGGCCTGCCCCGCCTGGGCGCCCTGCTCTACCCCGACCAGATGCAGCAGCTGGGCCGCCAGCTGATCCAGGCCGCCATCGTCGCCCAGCAGGGCGAGCGCGGCACCCGCCTCTACCCCGCCGAGGACCGAACCATGACCGAACAACAAGCCTGCACCCTCTGCGGTGCGGGATGGCACACTGCTGCCAACTGCATCTGGAATGGAAGCGAAAAGGGCCTGGCCCTGGCGCAGCGTATCGACAAGAATCTGGACGAGCGCGCGCAGTTCGAGTCCTGGGTGCGCCGGGAGTGGCCTGGGGCGCCACTTCACCACGTGCGAGACGCGCTTCCGGTGAATGATCCCCGGTACGGCGAGTACTGCAACGAGAACATTCAGCGCGGATGGGTGGGCTGGCAAGCCCGCGCCGCCCTGGCGCAACCCTCCCCGGCGCCGGAGCTAGAGCGCGGATCGATCCATGTCGAGGCGCGCGAGTGCATTGGGTGTGGTCACTCAGGAATAAACGACGCAGCTGATGGTTTCGCGACGTGTAGCGCCTGCGCCTGGATCGGCAAAGAGCCCGTCAAGGATGAGTGCCCGAAATGCCAGCGCGAGAACGTCATGGCGGCCGCCTGCCCTATGTGCCACTGCCGATACATCCTAATTGCTGATGGGCATATCAAAGCCCCGGTCGGCCAGGCTGGGCAGGTGCCGGATGGGTGCGCGCCTGGCACTTACGCCATCGACTACCGCGACAACTGGGATGGCGAAGGTGATCGCTACTTCTGCATTGCCGAGAAGACTGCTGACGGGAAATGGATTCGCCAGGAAAGCGGCCAGGAACTGCTGGAGTACAAAGGTGACGCGATTCTCGCGGCATGGCTGCTCGCCGCATCCGAGGCGCAGGAGCGTGACAAATGATCGAGCTTCGCCCTATCACTCGAGACCTGGCCGACCATTTCATTCGGCAACACCACCGGCACCACAACGTGCCGGTCGGAGCGCTCTGGCGTCAGGCTGTCCATGACGATGAAGGAAACCTGGTCGGTGTCGCCGTGATTGGCCGCCCTGTCGCTCGAGCCCTGGATGACGGCCTGACAGTGGAAGTGACCCGCCTATGCACCGATGGCACTCCGAACGCTTGCAGCATGCTGTATGCGGCAGCGCGGAGGATCGCCCAGGACAAAGGCTATCGACGGGGCTTGACCTACATCCTGGCCAGCGAAAGCGGTGGCAGCCTCCGCGCAGCTGGTTGGCGCCTGCTGTGGGAAGTGAAAGGCAGGAGCTGGAACTGCCCGAGCAGGCCGCGCACGGACAAGCACCCGACGGAAGACAAACAAGCATGGGGCTGGGGTTCCTGGCCGCTAGCCGCCGCGCCTCAGCCGGCGAAGGGGGAGTGACCATGAAGCAAGCCGAATTCCGGGCAGAGCTGGTCAAGATCATGCCCGGCTACGACTGGACGGTTCACGCGAGCCGCAGCAGCGAAAGGCTGCTTGTTGCCACCGGTATTCAATCCAGCGGCTCCAATCGCCTCTCGACGCTCCGCGTGGAGCGCCGCGATAACTACGCCAGCTCCGGCAAGCCCCGGTACGAGGTGAAGAGCGCTGGCTACGGGAGGCGGGCGCCCTGGTTGCATACCGCAGATGGAACAACGCTGGCCCGTGCTCTCCGAGCACTGCAAGACCATTACGAGTACACCGCCAGCACGTATTACCAGCACGCTGAAGCGCTGAAGGCGGGCCGTAGGGCGCCAGCCGCCGCGCCGGCGCAGGGAGGCGAGTGATGCCCAACTACAAAGCCGCATTCGAGTCTGCATCGCTCGACCTGAGCGCGATCATGTCCTTACTCGGCTTCACCAGCTATCCGGGGATCGATCCGATGCTTCGAGCCATCACCGACCTGGTGCTGGCCAAGGCCGAGTCCCAGGCGCTCAGGGATGAAGTCGCAGCCCTGCGCGCAAGTGTGGTGGTTCCGGATGGATGGACCATTGAGCGCGTGCAGCCGGAGGACGGCGTTGGCTTCATCGTCCGTTCGCCGCGCCAAGCGGGAGTATGTGGTGGAACAGCAGTCTGGAGTGACGCCGAGAACCCGGCAGAGCAATTACTCGCCCTGATGCTGAACGAGGTGGTCCATGAAGCCAGCTAATTACGCACCGGTATATGCCTGCGTCTACGCACAACTGGCCGAGGTAGCGCGCCAGCACGGTTACGCACTGTCCATCCACGGCAGTCTCGCTGCCGATTTCGATCTGGTGTGCATCCCATGGGCGAAAGAGGTGAGCGAACCACAAGCTGTGGTCGATCAGATCACCCGCGAGTTCGCCATAGAGCAGGTGACTGGGTACGAGCAGAAAGAGCACGGGCGCATTGCTACCACGATCAGCTTCTCGTTTGGTGAGTGCCGCCTCGACCTGTCGTTCATGCCGAGGGCCGACGAACTGGCGCGCCTCAACGGCAAGGTGGTGAGCGAGGGACTGTTGCGTGATCTGCTGAAGTCTGCGCAGAAGCTATCTGACCGTGCTGCGGGCTTTGCAGTTTCCGGCGTGGAATTCATAGAGATCGGCGACAACAACAGCGCCATCGTGGAACTGGAAGTGACGCTGGACGAACTGCGTGCCCTGCTCGACGAGGGGAAGGAGAACGGCCATGCCTGAGCTGAAGCCCATCGCCTGGGCGACGGTCTACACCCGTGCCGGAAACGAGGATCGCATCGAGATTGGTGATGCCAACCCTGTGCGGGAATGCAATGCCGAACTCTGGGGCTGGCAGCACCGGCGCGTTCCGCTGGTGGAAATCCCCGCCGACCAGGTGCTGGTGCCAATCGAGCTATTGAAGCGCTTGCAGGATCACATCGAGTACGACGCGATTGGATCACCAAGTGCATCCATTGCATCCGATCTTGCCGACGAACTCCGCGCCCTCCTCCAATCCTAACCATTCCCCTTAACCGCACACCCATATGGGAGGCATGACCGTGCCTGACATTCAAGCAACCTACATCGAAGTGAGCGCCGAAGTGCGCTATTGGGAAGACGCCAAGATCAACGGGCAGGAGGACAGTGACGGCTCTCTGGTGCCGTTCCGTCGTGACGACCTCTGGTGTCCAGTGATCCGCCTGGAAGATGGCATGGTGATGGACTGGCCGGCCGGCATGATCGCCGACATCCACTACAAGGTCTGCGACGCAGGCCAGTACTGGCTGCTCGACGACAACCGGCAACGTGTCGCCCAGTGGGCCGGCTACTACGTACCGGACGACTTCCTCTGCCCGACCGAGAACGGCTATGGCGACTACATCATCTTCAAGGTGGGCGTCGATGGCCTGATCAAGAGTTGGAGCAAGCCCGAGATCGAATGGGGTGGCCGCGAGGATGATCAGGAAGGCTGGAAGCGCCCCAAGGAGAACGACCGTGCCTGACATTCGAGAAGAGTTTGAAGAGTATATCGCTGGAGTTCGAGAAAGAGTGGAGGCTAGAGGCTTTGAGCCGCTTGGTGATGCCATAGAGAAGTGGATGCTGCATGCCTGGCAAGCCAGCCGCGCGGCTCTGAGGGTGAAGCTGCCGGACTGGGAGTTCCCGCATTACTCCGAGGTAGTCGAAGCCCTCCAGCAATCCGGAATAGAGGTGAAGCAGCCATGAGCCGACTAACCGCTGAGCAAGCCCGCGACATGGCGCGCGCACAGGACCCAGCCTTCGCCGTCGATACCATCCTCGCCGGCATCGCCAAGGCTGCCGCCGAAGGCAAGTACGTGTACACCACCCGCGATTATGGTTTCGGAACTAGCACCTACTGCAACGAATGCGACTACCCGAAGCTGTGCATCGCGATCCTGAAGGAGCTGCGCGGCCTCGGCTACGTTTGCGCTGTTCGGGCCGAGGAACGTCAATTTGTCGACCTGTGGCTGGAAGTGAAGTGGGGAGACAAGCCATGACCGACCGTGAACTGCTGGAGCTGGCGGCGAAGGCGGCCGGCTACCAATTCTCCACTTCGATGCGCAGCCTTTCCCGGCCGCCAGTACCGGTAATCCTCGCAGAATCAGGCCGATGGAAGCAGTGGGATCCGCTGCATGACGATGGTGATGCGCTGCGGCTGGCGGTGAAGCTGGCCATCGAGATCAGTCCATGCCCCGAGCATGACAGCGTTATGTGCGAGCCGAAGGGCAGTCCTGATTCGATCATCACCACCGAAGCGCTCGACGACTACGGAACCCGCCGCGCCGTCGTCCGCGCCGCTGCCGAGATCGGGAGGCAGATGGGATGAGCGAGTGGATCAGCGTCAAGGATCGGCTGCCGCCGGAGGATCAATGCGTCCTCGTGTGGGTGGACGGTGGTATCGAGTTCGCTACTCAGCACAACAGCTTCTTCGTGGATGAATTCCACGACCTGCTTGACGTAACCCACTGGCAACCACTCCCCGCCCCACCCTCCGCATAACCCAACCCCATTCCACCATCGCCGGCGCGATGAGGTATTGCCATGAGCGCAGCAGAGAAGATCGATCGCTTCATGCGCATCGAAGAAGTACTCCACACCACGGGACTTGGTAAGAACACCCTGTATCGTCGGATTCGCGAAGGCTCGTTCCCGAAACAGGTTAGAATAGGACCCAACTCGGTCGCCTGGCGCCAGTCTGATGTCGAAGACTGGATGCGGCGAATCAGCCCCAGCAACGACCAATCAGTACATCAATCAGTACACCAGCTGCGCGAAATCCTCTGAGGTCAGCGCGCCATCTGCATCACAGGAAATTTCGTGGAACTGTTCAAGG
>NZ_JWMC01000020.1:0-42132 GCF_000812405.1 Pseudomonas sp. PI1 | reverse complement strand
TCGGCGCTTGTCGTGAGCGCGTGGGTGGGGGAAGTCTCCTACCGTCTGGCTTGCAGAAGCGGGTCTTGTCCCTCCACCCCCGACAGGTTCCTACCCTACCGCCATACAAGCGGATCTTATCCGCGAACCGCGCCGGAAGGTTCGGCTATCGCGGATGAATCCGCCAGGACATGCCGTGCCTCGTGCAAACCTGTAGGAGCGGGCCCTGCCCGCGATTCGCGCGCAGGGCGCGCTCCTACAGGGGAATGGCGTGGGTGGCGCAGCGTAGCGGATCTTATCCGCGAACCGCGCCGGGACGTCCGGCTATCGCGGATGAATCCGCCAGGACATGCCGTGCCTCGCGCAAACCTGTAGGAGCGGGCCCTGCCCGCGATTCGCGCGCAGGGCGCGCTCCTACAGGGGAATGGCGTGGGTGGCGCAGCGTAGGAGATCTTATCCGCGAACCGTGCCGGAACGTCCGGCTATCGCGGATGAATCCGTCAGGACATGCCGTGCCTCGCGCAAACCTGTAGGAGCGGGCCCTGCCCGCGAATCGCGCGCAGGGCGCGCTCCTACAGGGGAATGGCGCAGGTGGCGCAGCGTAGGGATCTTATCCGCGATTACGCCGGCAGGGCCGGCGCCGGTTCCAGGACCAGGCTGCCCAGCGGCGGCAAATCCAGCAGCAGCGAGTATGGCTGACCGTGGGACGGCTCCGGGAGTGTCTCGCAGCGCTCGCGGCTGCCGGCATCGGAGCCGGCGTAGCAGGCGCCGTCGGAGTTCAGCCGCACCTGCCAGGCGCCTTGCAGCGGCACCCCTACCCGATAGCCTTCGCGCGGCAGCGGCGTGAAGTTGTGCACCACCAGCAGCGGCGAGCCTTCGCGGTCCAGGCGCAACCAGGCGTAGACGCTGTTGCGCTGGTCGTCGCCGATCAGCCAGTGGAAGCCCTCGGGACTGTCGTCCAGCTGGTGCAGCGCCGGCAGTTCGCGGTACAGGCGGTTGAGGTCGCGCACCAGCGTCTGCACGCCCAGGTGCTCGGCGTAGCGCAGCAGGTACCAGTCCAGCTGGTCGTCGTGGTCCCACTCGCGCCACTGGCCGAACTCGCAGCCCATGAACAGCAGCTTGCGCCCCGGGTGCGTCCACATCAGGCTCAGGTACAGGCGCAGGTTGGCGAACTGGCGCCAGCGGTCGCCGGGCATCTTGCCCAGCAGCGAGCCCTTGCCGTGCACCACCTCGTCGTGGGAGATGGGCAGGATGAAGCGCTCGGTGAAGGCGTAGAGCAGGCCGAAGGTCAGGCGGTGGTGATGGTAGCCGCGGTACAGCGGGTCCTCGCGGATGTAGGCCAGGGTGTCGTGCATCCAGCCCATGTTCCACTTGTGCGAGAAACCCAGCCCGCCCTCGGCCACCGGGCGGCTGACGCCGGGCCAGGCGGTGGATTCCTCGGCGATCACCAGGGCGTCGGGCACCTCGGCGGCGACCACCTCGTTGAGGTGGCGGAGGAACTCGATGGCCTCCAGGTTCTCGCGCCCGCCGTGGCGGTTGGGGATCCACTCGCCCTCCTTGCGCGAATAGTCGCGGTAGAGCATCGAGGCCACGGCGTCGACGCGCAGGCCGTCGACGTGGTACTCGCGCAGCCAGTGCAGCGCCGAGGCCAGCAGGAAGCCGTGCACCTCGGTGCGGCCGAGGTTGTAGATGTAGGTGTCCCAGTCCGGGTGGAAGCCCTCGAAGGGATGCGCGTATTCGTACAGCGCGGTGCCGTCGAACTGCCCCAGGCCGTGCGCGTCGGTGGGGAAATGCGCCGGCACCCAGTCGAGGATGACGCCGATCCCGGCCTGGTGGCAGCGCTCGACGAAGGCGGCGAACTGCGCCGGGCTGCCGTAGCGCGCGGTGGGGGCGAACAGCGACAGCGGCTGGTAGCCCCAGGAGCCGCCGAAGGGATGCTCCATGATCGGCATCAGCTCGACGTGGGTGAAGCCCATGTCCTGCAGGTAGGGGAGCAGCCGCTCGGCCAGCTCGTCCCAGCTCGGCGGGCGGCCGTCGAGGGTCTGCCAGGAGCCGGCGTGCAGTTCGTAGATCGCCAGCGGGCTTTCCGCGCCCTGGCGGCTGCGCCGCTCGCTCATCCAGCGTTCGTCCCGCCAGTGCCGCGGCGCCGGGTCGGCCACCCGCGAGCCGGTGGCCGGCGGCCGTTCCGTGGCCAGCGCCACAGGGTCGGCCTTGAGCGGCAGCAGGCCGCCGGGGCCGAGGATTTCGTACTTGTAGACCTCGCCGGGTTGCAGGCGCGGCACGAACAGTTCCCACACGCCGCTGGGGTAGCGCAGGCGCATGGCGTGGCGGCGCCCGTCCCAGGCGTTGAAGTCGCCCACCACCGACACGCGCCGGGCATTGGGCGCCCACACGGCGAAGCGCACCCCGGCCACGCCGTCCACGCTCATGGCCTGGGCGCCGAAGCACTGGCCCAGGTGGCGGTGGTTGCCTTCGGCGAACAGGTACAGGTCGGTGTCGCCCAGCAGCGGGCCGAAGGCGTAGGGGTCCTCGGTGATCTGTTCGCCCTCGGGCCAGTGGATGCGCAGCAGGTAGGCCTGGCGCGCATCCAGGTGGGCGCTGAACAGGCCGCTGGCGTCCCGCTGCTGCATGGCCGCGAGGAATTCGCCCTCGCGGCCCAGCAGCTCGCAGGCGAAGGCCCCCGGCAGCCAGGCGCGCACGCGCCAGCCGTCGCCCTCCGGGTGCGGGCCGAGGAAGGCGAAGGTGTCGCCGTGCTCGGCCCGTTGCAGCCCTTGCAGGTGGTTGCGTTCGTCGTCTTGCGACGCTTGTGTCATGGCCTTCCTCCCAGCAGGTGGAGCGTCAGTTCCAGCATTCCCTGCAGCGGCACGGCGACCCAGTCGGGGCGGTGGCCGCTCTCGTAGACCACTTCGTAGGCCGCCTTCTCCAGGCTGAACAGCGCCAGGGCCGCGCCCTCCCCCTCGCGCCCGCGCCATTCGTGGGGCAGCCCGGCGGCGGCCAGGCGGTAGGCGTCGAGGAAGGCGTCGCGGGCGTCCGCGCGGTAGCGCTGGGCCAGGGCGCGGCGCACCCGCACCGCTTCTTCCGAGACGTCGGCGCTCTGCAGGCTGCGCTCGGCCATGGCGGCGGCGTAGTCGAAGGAGCGCAGCACCCCGGCCACGTCCTTCATCGGGCTGTTCAGGGCCCGGCGTTCGGCCAGCGAACGGTTGGGCTCGCCCTCGAAATCGATCAGGTAGGCGTCCTCCTGCACCACCAGCACCTGGCCCAGGTGCAGGTCGCCGTGCACGCGGATCATCAGGCCGCCCTCGGCCAGCCGCGCCAGGTTGCCCACCGCCAGCAGCAGCTCGTCGCGCAGCTCCAGCAGGCGCGCGGCCTGGGCGCGGCCGCGCTCGTCCAGCCCCGGGGCGTCTTCCAGCGCCCGCAGGGCCTGCTCGACCTGGGCGCCGACGCCCTCCTGCCAGGCGCGGCTATCGGCCGGGGCGCTGCGCCGCGGGGCGAAGTCCGGCTCGTCCGCGCCGTCGGCCAGCACCTGGTGCATCTCGCCCAGGCGCCGGCCGAGGGTGGCGGCGAAGCCGCGCAGCTCGTCCAGGGCATCGAATTCCGGAGGCTGCGCGGCGCCGGCGGCCAGGGCCTCGCGGATGGCCCGCTCGAGGTTGTTCTGCGTCCAGGTCCAGGCGTCGCCCTGGTTGCTCAGGTAGCCCTGCAGCAGCATCAGGGTATGCGTCTGCCCCTGCTCGTCCACCCGGCGCACCTCGCCCAGCAGCGGCGCGACGTTGGCAAAGCCATGGCGGCTCAGGTAGGCGCCCATTTCCGCCTCCGGGTGCAGGCCGGGCGAGACGCGGCGCAGCACCTTGAGCAGCAGGCCGTCGCCGACCAGCGCCGAGGTGTTCGACTGGTCCGCGGCCAGCACCCGCACCGGGATGTCCTCGGCCAGTTCCAGCTCGGCCAGGCCGGGTTGCGGCAGGAACTGCACCTCGCCGCCGTCGCCGGCCAGGGTCGCGTTCTCGCGCAGCAGGCGCAGCACCACGCGGCTGAAGCGCGGCAGGCTCAGGGCGTCGGTCAGCAGGCCGACGCGGCGGCCGCGGCGCAGCCGGGCCAGGGCCAGTTGCTGCGGCAGGTCGTAGCCGCTGCTGCTTTTTTCCGGCGCCGCGGCCAGGGGCAACTGGTAGCGCTCGCGCAGCTCGCCGTCGCGGTATTCCAGTTCCGCCAGCAGCGGCGCGGCGTCATCCTCCTCCAGCGGCAGCGCATAGAGCAGGCGCACGCTGCCGGCCTGCGCGCGGGCATGGGGGAACCAGCGCCGGCGCGGCAGGTAGCGCGGCAGCGAATCCCTCTCCAGCAGCTCGCGCGGGGCGCCGGCCATGATCTCTTCCAGACGCTGGCCCAGCACCAGGGTCGGCAGTTCCGGCAGGCGCTCCTCCGGCTGGCGGTGCCAGCTGGGCATGCGCTGGGAATCGGCCAGGTAGAACCAGTAGAAGCCGTAGGGCGGCAGGGTCAGCAGGTAGGTCAGCCGGCCGATCGGCGGGAAGGCCGCGCCGCCGAGCATTTCCAGCGGCACGCGGCCGTCGAACTCGGCCAGCTCCAGTTCCACCGCCTGGGCCGCGCCGGACAGGTTGGCCACGCACAGCAGACTGTCCTCGCCGTCCTCGCCGCGGTACTGCCGCAGGTAGGCGAGGATGCGCCTGTTGCTCGGCGACAGCAGGGTCATGCTGCCGCGGCCGAAGGCCTTCTGCTGCTTGCGCACGGCGAGCATGCGCCGCGTCCAGTTGAGCAGCGAATGCGGGTCGCGCAGCTGCGCCTCGACGTTGACGCTCTGGTAGCCGTACAGCGGGTCGAGGATGGCCGGCAGCACCAGGCTCGCCGGGTCGGCGCGGGAGAAGCCGCCGTTGCGGTCCACCGACCATTGCATGGGGGTGCGCACGCCGTCGCGGTCGCCCAGGTAGATGTTGTCGCCCATGCCGATCTCGTCGCCGTAGTACAGCGTCGGCGTGCCGGGCATCGACAGCAGCAGGCTGTTGAGCAGCTCGATGCGCCGCCGGTCGCGCTCCACCAGCGGCGCCAGGCGCCGGCGGATGCCCAGGTTGATGCGCGCGCGGCGGTCGGCGGCGTAGTAGTTCCACAGGTAGTCGCGCTCGTCGTCGGTGACCATCTCCAGGGTCAGCTCGTCGTGGTTGCGCAGGAAGATCGCCCACTGGCAGTTGTCGGGGATGGCCGGGGTCTGGCGCAGGATGTCGCTGATGGGGAAGCGGTCTTCCTGGGCGATGGCCATGTACATGCGCGGCATCAGCGGGAAGTGGAAGGCCATGTGGCATTCGTCGCCGGGGCCGCCGTCGTCCACGCCGCCGAAGTACGGGCGGGTGTCCTCCGGCCACTGGTTGGCCTCGGCCAGCAGCATGCGGTCGGGGTAGTGGGCGTCCAGCTCGGCGCGGATGCGCTTGAGCACCGCGTGGGTTTCCGGCAGGTTCTCGCTGCTGGTGCCCTCGCGCTCGATCAGGTAGGGAATGGCGTCCAGGCGCAGGCCGTCCACGCCCAGGTCGAGCCAGAAGCGCATCACCCCCAGCACGGCGCGCAGCACCTGCGGGTTGTCGAAGTTCAGGTCCGGCTGGTGCGAGTAGAAGCGGTGCCAGTAGTACTGCCCGGCCAGCGGGTCCCAGGTCCAGTTGGAGGTCTCGCTGTCGACGAAGATGATGCGGGTGCCGGCATAGCGCTCGTCAGTGTCGGACCACACGTACCACTCCCGCGCCCGCGAGCCCTTCTTCGCCCGCCGCGCGCGCTGGAACCAGGGGTGCTGGTCGGAGGTGTGGTTGATCACCAGCTCGGTGATCACCCGCAGGCCGCGCGCATGGGCGGCGGCGATGAAGCGGCGCACGTCGGCCAGGCTGCCGTAGTCGGGGTGCACGCCGCGGTACATGGCGATGTCGTAGCCGTCGTCGCGCCGCGGCGAGGGGTAGAACGGCAGCAGCCAGAGGGTGTTCACCCCCAGGTCGGCGATGTAGTCGAGCTTCTCGATCAGCCCGGGGAAGTCGCCGATGCCGTCGTTGTTGGCGTCGAAGAAGGACTTCACGTGCAACTGGTAGATGACCGCGTCCTTGTACCAGAGCGGGTCGTGCAGGAAGGGACGGGGCTTTCTCAGGCGTCTGGCCATGGGCGGACTCCTAGCGGCGCTGCGGATGCAGGCGCCAGATGCCGAAGGGAAGGTGCCAGGGCTCGATGCGCATCCGTTGGCGTTTGCCGTACCAGGTCCACTGGTGGCCGTTCATCAGGTCCTCGCCGCCCATGGCGGCGTCGTCCGCCAGGCCGAACTCCCACAGCGGCAGCTCGAAGTCGGCCTCCTGGGCGTTGTCCGGGTCCAGGCACACGGCGACCAGCACGAAGTTGGCCAGGTCCGCGGTGCGCTTGCCGAAATAGAGGATGTTGTCGTTCCAGGCGTTGTAGGCCTGGAAGCCGAGGTGGCTGTGCAGCGCCGGGTTCTCGCGGCGGATGCGGTTGAGCTGGGTGATCTCGCCGACGATGTTGCCCGGCGCGCGGTAGTCGCGCTGGCGCAGCTGGTACTTCTCGGAGTCGGCGTATTCCTCGCGCCCGGGGATGGCCGCGGCCTCGCACAGCTCGAAGCCCGAATACATCCCCCACAGCCCCGAGCCGGTGGCCGCCAGCACGGCGCGGATGAGAAAGCCGGCGCGCCCGCTGCGCTGCAGGAAGAAGGGGTTGATGTCCGGGGTGTTGACGAAGAAGTTGGGCCGGTAGCAGTCGCGCCAGGGCGGCTGGTTCAGCTCGGCGAGGTATTCCTGCAATTCCTGCTTGGTGTTGCGCCAGGTGAAGTAGGTGTAGCTCTGGCTGAAGCCGAGCTTGCCCAGGCGCGCCATCATCGCCGGGCGGGTGAAGGCCTCGGCCAGGAAGATCACCTCGGGGTGCAGGTGGCGCACCTCGGCGATCAGCCATTCCCAGAACGGCAGCGGCTTGGTGTGCGGGTTGTCGACGCGGAACAGCGTCACGCCCTGGGCCACCCAGCCCAGCACCACCTCCAGCAGCGCCAGCCACAGCGAGGGCACGGCGTCGGTGGCGTAGAAATCGACGTTGACGATGTCCTCGTACTTCTTCGGCGGGTTCTCGGCATGGCGGATGCTGCCGTCGGCGCGCCAGCTGAACCAGCCGGGGTGCCGGCGCAGCCAGGGGTGGTCCGGCGAGCACTGGATGGCGAAGTCCAGAGCCACCTCCAGGCCGTGGGTGCGGGCGTCGGCCACCAGCGCGCGGAAGTCTTCCAGGCTGCCCAGCTGCGGGTGCACGGCCTCGTGGCCGCCCTCCTCGGCGCCGATGGCGTAGGGGCTGCCGGGGTCGTCCGGGCCGGCCTGCAGGCTGTTGTTCGGGCCCTTGCGGTGGGTGCGGCCGATGGGGTGGATGGGCGGGAAATACAGCACGTCGAAGCCCATGGCGGCGATTTCCGGCAGGCGCCGGCGCACGTCCTCGAAGCGCCCGTGCACGCCCGGCTGCGCGCCCTCCGAGCGCGGGAACAGCTCGTACCAGCTGGCGAAGCCGGCCAGCGGCCGCTCCACCTCCAGGCTCAGCAGCGGGCTGCGCACGCGGTGCAGGCGCGGCTCCACTCGTTGCATCAGTTCCAGGGTGGCCGGCGCCAGCAGCAGGGCCACGCGGCCGTCGCGGGCCTGCTCGGCGGCAAGCTGGCCCAGCAGGGCGTCCAGTTGCGCGGCGGGTTCGCCCTGGGCACCCTGCCGCGCCTCGCGCAGCAGTTGCTCGCCCTCGCTGAGTTCCAGGTCCACGGCCTGGCCGGCGGCGTACTTCTTCTCCAGGTCGTGGCGGAAGCTGGCGTAGCGGTCCAGCCAGGCCTGGATCACGAACTGGATGCGGCCCTCGTGGGGCGGCAGCAGCTCGGCGCGCCACAGGTCGTTGCCCTGCCAGGCCAGCGGCAGGCTGCGCCAGGCCTCTTCCGGCTCCAGGCGCCAGGTCACCTCGGCGCCCAGTTGCTCGTGGCCGTCCATGAAGATGCGCGCGCTGACCGGGCAGCCCCGGCCGGCGATGGCCTTGGCGGCGAAGCGCCCGCCCTCGACCTGGGGCTCGATGCCCTCGATGGCGATGCGCGGCGCCTTGGCCGCGGCGCTGGCGCGCCCCTGCAGGTCCGGATTCATCGCTGCGCCCTCCTCGCCAGGCGATCGCATGTTCGTCGTCGGCCGCAACCTGCGGCCCCATGCTTTCCGAGGCCGGGCCCGCCGGCAAGTTCAGACTTTTCGCCGGCGGGCCGGCTCAGCGCGGGGCGCGCCGCCGGCCGCTGCTCTTGCGCGGCGCCGGCGCCTCTCCGGCCTTGCCCCTGGGCGCCGCTTTGCCGCCGCCCCCGGCGTTGCCGCGCAGGCTGCGCCGCAGCAGGTCGGTGAGGTCGATGATGTCGGCGCCCTCCCCGGCTTCCGGCGTCTCGGCGCCGGGCACTTCCTCCAGTTGGCCCTTGGCGGCCTTCTGCTCGACCAGGGCGTGGATCTCGTCGCTGAAGCTGTCCTTGAAGGCCGAGTCGTCCCAGGCCTGGCTCATGTCTTCCACCAGGCGCGTGGCCATCTCGCGCTCGCGCTTGTCCAGGTCGACGTCGTCCAGCTCCAGGCCCAGTTCGTCCACCGAGCGCACCTCGCCCGGCCAGCGCAGCGTCATCAGCAGCAGCGCCTCGCCGTCGGCCAGCAGCGCCGCCAGATGCTGGCGGCTGTGCAGCACCAGCTGGCACACCGCGACCTTGCCGCTGCGCGCGAGGGTCTCGCGCAGCAGCACGTAGACCTTCTCGCCGCGCCGCTCGGAGCTCAGGTAGTAGGGCGTGTCGAAGTACGCCAGGGGAATCTCGCCGCGCTCGACGAAGCGCAGGATGTCGATGGTCTGGGTGGCCCGCGGGCGCGCCGCGCGGATTTCCGCCTCGCTGAGCACCACGTAGCGGCCCTTCTCGTATTCCACGCCCTTGACGATCTGCTCCTTGGGCACCTCCTTGCCGGTCACCTTGTTCACCCGCTTGTAGCCCACCGGCTCCAGGCTGCGGGCGTCCAGCCAGTCGAAGTCGGTGCCGCCGGAGCGGCTGGCGCTGTTCAGCCCCACGGGGATGTGCACCAGGCCGAAACTGATCGCGCCCTTCCAGATCACGCGCGCCATGCATGCCTCCTACAGTGAGATGCCGTCGTCGAAGCGGACGCGGCCGTCCGCCGAAATGTCGCGGATGCGCGCCAGCATGCGCCGGGCCGCGTCCTCGGCCTGGGCCTCGTTGCGGCTGCCGGGGGCGAACACCCAGAGCACCTGCACCGCCGCGCCCTCGCGCCTGGGCTGGTATTCGATCAGCCCGACGTAGGCGCCGCCGCTGCGCATGGCGTCGGTCCAGGCGCTGCTGCCGCTGAATTCACGGAACATGGTGATCCTCCGCGGTCTTGCGCGGCGCCCGCGGCCGCTCGAACAGGCGCGGCAGGCTGTGCAGCACCAGCAGCGCCAGCAGGGTGCCGAGCACCGCGGTGGCGGAATGGCCGCGGCCCACGCAGATGCCGATGGCGGTGCTCAGCCACAGCCCCGCCGCCGTGGTCAGCCCCTTCACCCGCGCGGTGTCGGCGCTGTCCTGCTTGAGGATGGTGCCGGCGCAGAGGAAGCCGATGCCCGCGGCGATGCCCTGGATCACCCGGCTGATGGCGTCGTCGCCGGCGCCGCCCTCGCTCATGGCCATGACGAAGAGCGCGGCGCCCAGGGTGACCAGCATGTGCGTGCGCAGCCCGGCGGCCTTGCCCTGGGCCTCGCGCTCGTAGCCCAGCAGGCCGCCGAGCAGCGCGGCGAGCGCCAGGCGGAAGCAGGCGCGGGTGATCTGCTCCAGCTCGCGCAGGTCGGAAAACTCCGCCAGCAGGGCCGCGGCGATGCGCGACAGGGTCTCCATGGGCTTCTCCGCGAAGGGCCGTTGCAGGTGCAGACTGCCGCGCCGGCCGATGGTTTGAACGATTTCCCCGGCGGAAGCCCGGCACGACCGCCCGGCGGATCGTCCGCGCATTCGCCCGCCGCGCCTGTCCAACCCCGGCAAGCGTCGAACACCAAAGGAATGTGCCATGAACAGCCGCGACGACACCGACTTCGCCCAGGCCTACGAACAGGCCCTGACCGAAGTGGCCCTGCCCGCCTTCGCCGCCGCCGGCGAGTACGCCCGCGCCCACGGCCTGCTCTGCCACGTGGGCCTGCACCGTGGCGCCGGCGGGCTCTCCGAGCTGGGCCTGCACGCCCGCCGCCCCGGCGAGGGCCTGGACTGCCGCTGCCTGATCAGCGCCGAGCCGCAGAGCGCCAGCCTGGTGCACGAGAACCACTACGGCGGGCGCAGCGAGCCGGAGCGCATCGTCGGCCCGCTGGCCTCGCTCAACCGCATGGTGCTGGACACCCGCCTGCAGGCCTTCTTCCAGACCGGCTTCGGCCTCAGCCCGGACTACCTGGCGCGCCGCCACGGCGGCGGCTTCTGGTAGACCCTAGGCGCCGCCCAGCGGCACCTTCCAGATGTCCTCGGCGTACTCGCGGATGGTGCGGTCGGAGGAGAACCAGCCGACCCGCGCGGTGTTCAGCACCGCCGCCCGCCACCAGCGCGCCGGCTCGCGCCACAGCGCCTCGACGCGTTCCTGGGCCTGCCAGTAGGCCTCGAAGTCGGCGCAGAGCATGAACCTGTCGTCGTGGCGCAGCCCCTCCACCAGGGCCGTGTAGCGGTTGGCGTCGTCCGGCGAGAACACCCCCGAGCCGATGGCCTTCAGGGCTTCCTGCAGGCGCGGCGAGGCGGCGATCTCGCCGGCCATGGACAGCTCGCCGGCGTGCTTGCGGGCCTCCACCTGCTGGGCGGTGAGGCCGAAGATGAACAGGTTCTCCAGGCCGATGCGCTCGGACATCTCGACGTTGGCGCCGTCCAGGGTGCCGATGGTCAGCGCGCCGTTCAAGGCGAACTTCATGTTGCTGGTGCCCGAGGCCTCCAGGCCCGCGGTGGAAATCTGCTCGGACAGGTCCGCCGCCGGGATGATGGCCTCGGCCAGGCTGACGTTGTAGTTGGGGATGAACACCACCTTGAGCAGGCCGCGCACGGTGGGGTCGTCGTTGACGATGCGGGCGACGTCGTTGGCCAGCTTGATGATCAGCTTGGCCTGGTGGTAGCTGGGCGCGGCCTTGCCGGCGAAGATCTTCACCCGCGGCACCCGCGGGGTGGCCGGGTCGTTGCGGATGTCCTGGTACAGCGCCACGGCGTGCAGCAGGTTGAGCAGTTGGCGCTTGTACTCGTGGATGCGCTTGACCTGCACGTCGAACAGCGCCTCGACGTCCAGGCGGATGCCCAGGCGCTCCTCCACCAGCCGCGCCAGGCGTGCCTTGTTGTGCCGCCGCTGCTGGGCGAAGCCGCGCTGCACCGCGGCGTCCCCGGCGAGGGCCTCCAGGGCGCGCAGGCGCGTCTCGGGGTCGTCGAGCAGTTCGCGGCCGAGGAACTCGCAGAGCAGCCCGGTCAGCTCCGGGTTGGTCTGGAACAGCCAGCGGCGGAAGGTCACGCCGTTGGTCTTGTTGCTGATGCGCCCCGGGTACAGGCGGTGCAGGTCGCGGAACACCGTCTCGCGCATCAGCTCGGTGTGCAGCGCGGAGACGCCGTTGACGCTGTGCGAGCCGAGGAACGCCAGGTTGCCCATGCGCACCCGCCGGCCGTTGTCCTCCTCGATCAGCGACACCGCGCGCAGCAGGGCGAAGTCGTGGATGTCCTTGGCGCGCAGCGCGTCGATGTGGAAGGCGTTGATCAGGTAGATGATCTGCATGTGCCGCGGCAGCATGCGCTCCATCAGCCCCACCGGCCAGGACTCCAGGGCCTCGGGCAGCAGCGTGTGGTTGGTGTAGGACAGCGTCGCCACGGTCAGCTCCCAGGCCTGCTCCCACTGCAGGTAATGGTCGTCCAGCAGCAGGCGCATCAGTTCGGCCACGGCGATGGCCGGGTGGGTGTCGTTGAGCTGGATGGCCACCCGCGCCGGCAGGCTGGCCAGCGCCAGGCCCTGGCCCAGGTGGCGCTGCAACAGGTCCTGCAGCGAGGCGCTGACGAAGAAGTATTCCTGGCGCAGGCGCAGCTCCTGGCCGGCCTCGGTGCTGTCCGCCGGGTAGAGCACCCGCGAGATGCTCTCGGCGCGCGCCGTGTCGGCCACCGCGCCGAGGTGGTCGCCGGCGTTGAAGCGGTCGAGCTTGAGGGTTTCCTCGCCGCGGGCGCGCCACAGCCGCAGGGTGTTCACCCCGGCCCGCCGCCAGCCGACGATGGGCATGTCGTAGGCCACCGCGCGCAGGCGTTCCATGGGTTCCCAGTGCTGCCGCGCGCTGCCGTCGCCGCCGTCGATGGCGTACACGCTGCCGCCGAAGCCGATGCTGATGCTGCATTCCGGGCGCTCGAACTCCCAGGGGTTGCCGAAGTCCAGCCAGGTCTCCGGCTGCTCCTGCTGCCAGCCGTCGGCGATGCTCTGGCGGAACAGCCCGTGCTCGTAGCGGATGCCGTAGCCGTAGGCGGGGATGTCGAGGGTCGCCATGCTCTCCATGAAGCACGCCGCCAGGCGGCCCAGGCCGCCGTTGCCCAGGGCCGCGTCGGGCTCGGCCAGGCGCACCTGCTCCAGGTCCACGCCCAGTTGCAGCAGGGCCTCGCGGGCGATCTCCAGCAGGCCGAGGTTGCTCAGGTTGTCGATCAGCAGGCGGCCGATGAGGAACTCCAGCGACAGGTAGTAGACGCGCTTGCGCTGGCCGCGGTCGATGCTGCGGCTGGCCTCGTCCCAGCCGTCGACGATGTAGCGCCGCGCGGCCAGCGCCACGGCCTCGAACCAGTCGTGGGCGTAGGCATCGGCGGCGTCCTTGCCGACGTCGTAGCGCAGTCGCGTCAGCACTTCCTGCTTGAAGGTTTCCACCTGTTCGGGAACGGGGGTGCTGGAGCCGTGCATGGCGTGTTCTCCGTGGTTCGCCTTGGGAAAAGGGCGGCGCCGGCGGCCGCCTCGTGTATCTAGGCCCGGTGCGCCGGCCAGAGTTCAGGCGTTTTTCCCCTCGTCCGCGGCCGTCCGTCCGAATCGCTGAACACCGCCCGGCGCCGCCGCCTCTCCCGAACGAACCCCGCAGTGAAGCGGCCGCGAAAGGAGAAGAGCGATGCCCCGAGGCAGCAAAGACAAGTACACCGACAAGCAGAAGCGCAAGGCCGAACATATCGAGGAAAGCTACGAGGAGCGTGGCGTGTCCAGGGACGAGGCCGAAGCGCGGGCCTGGGCCACCGTCAACAAGCAGTCCGGCGGCGGCGAGCGCGCCGGCGGCTCGGGCCAGAAGAAGAGCTCAACGGCCAAGGCCGAGTCGCGGCGTTCCTCGGCGCGCCGCGCGGTGGCCACCAAGCACGGCGTGCCGCGCCCCGGCCAGCGCCTGGAGGCGATGAACAAGCAGGAACTGCTGGAGCGCGCGCGCCGGCAGAACATCCGCGGGCGCTCGTCCATGCGCAAGCAGGAGCTGATCGAGGCCTTGCGCAAGGCCTGATCCCTGGCCCCTGGCCCCTGGCGCTGCATTGCGCCAGGGGCCGGGCGTCTCAGCCGTTGACCACGGTTCCGCCGTTGACGTGCAGCACCTGGCCGCTCATGTACGAGGAGTCGGAACAGGCCAGGTAGACGTAGGCCGGGGCCAGCTCGTCGGGCTGACCGGGGCGCCCCATCGGCGTGTTGCTGCCGAACTCCGCCACCTCTTCGGCGCTGAAGGTCGAGGGGATCAGCGGCGTCCAGATCGGCCCCGGGGCCACGGCGTTCACCCGGATGCCGCGCTGCACCAGGTTCAGCGCCAGGGAACGGGTGAAGGAAGTGATGGCGCCCTTGGTCGAGGAATAGTCGATCAGCCTGGGGTTGCCCTTGTAGGCGGTGATCGAGGTGGTGTTGACGATGGCCGCGCCCTCGCCCATCAGCGGCAGCAGCGCCTTGGTCAGCTGGAACATGCCGAAGATGTTGGTGCGGAAGGTGCGCTCCCACTGTTCCTCGCTGATGTCTTCGAGGGAGTCGGCCGGGTGCTGTTCGCCGGCGTTGTTCACCAGCACGTCCAGCCTGCCCCAGCGTTCCTTCAGGCGCCGCGCCACCTCGGCGCAGAAACCGGCATCGGCGACGTCGCCGGCCAGTTCCAGGCAGTGCCGGCCGCAGGCCTCGATCAACTGGCAGGTCTTGGTCGCGTCCTCGGTTTCCTCCAGGTACAGCAGCATCACGTCGGCGCCCTCGCGGGCGAAGGTCAGCGCCACGGCGCGGCCGATGCCGCTGTCGCCGCCGGTGACCACCGCCACCTTGCCCTCCAGCTTGCCGGCGGTGCGGTAGCTTTCCGAGGCGAACTCCGGCGGCGGCTGCATGATCTCCTCGCGGCCGGGCTGCCGGTCCTGGTGCTGGGGCGGTAGTTTCTCGCTCATGGTGGCTGTCCTCCGGTGCGTGGGTCGGTAGCGCGGGCCGTCAGCCGCGCGGCGGCAGGGTCTCGCCGCAATGGCAGTGCGGGTCCTGGCAGTGCTTCTCGCCATCGGGGTGGCCGTCCGCGCAGGCCTGGCAGCAATAGGCGCGGCCGTCGGCGAACACGGCCGCCGCGCCCAGGCTGCACTGGCAGCCGGGGCAGGCGCAGGGTTGGTCGCTCATGACAGGTCTCCTCCGCTTCGTGGCGCGGGGCCGCAGCCCCGCCGGTCACAGGGTTCGGCCGGCCGTGGGCGGCGGAGTTCAGCTTTTTCCGCCAGCGGCCCGCCGGCTGCGCGCATTTCGCTGCTGCTATTCGCCTGCCTGTGGAGCCAGGGAGCTTCGTGGTTGCGCATCATGCCGAGCGATCCCCTCTCCCGCTTGCGGGGGAGGGTTAGGGAGGGGGAGCGGAGTCAGGGTTGGCAGAGGTGTGTCGGCGAAGTCCGTTGCCCTCACCCCAGCCCTCTCCCAGAGGGAGAGGGAGCCGTTCGGCGTGGGCGATGAATTCGCAGTCGTCCTGAGACTTCGTCAGTGACGTAGGGCGTATAACCGTTCGCGGTTATTCGCCGATACACCGAGGTGATGGCCAATGCCCAGATCCCCCCCGGAGCTGCTGGAAACCAAGGCCAAACGGCGGATAACGCCATAGGCGTTATGCGCCCTACAGCCCGGACGTAGGAGCAACTGTGAAGCGCTTTTCGTAGGATGGGTTGAGCCTTGGCGAAACCCATGCGGCCACGGTGATGGGTATCGCTTCGCTCAACGCCATCCTACGGATTGTGTTTGCGGACGTAGGAGCGGACTTCGTCCGCGATCCGGCCGGCAGGCCGGCCTCAGCGCTCCTCGCCCAACTGCCGCCACATCCGCCGCGTCAGGCGTTGCCGGGTCTCGCCCCAACTCGCCCAGGGGTCATCCTCGCCCTTCAGCGCCAGGCGCTCGTCGATGTTGCCCAGGTTCCAGGCATTGGCGCCGCGCAACGCATCCAGCTCGCCCTCGGCCACCGGCACCGACACCGGCAGGCCTTCGCGGGCGCGGACCGACCAGGCGCACACGGTGCTGGCGCCGCGACTGTTGCGCAGGTAGTCGACGAAGATCCGCCCGACGCGGTTCTTCGGCCCGGATACGGCGCTGAAGCGGTCCGGCATCTGCCTGGCCAGGTGGCGGGTGATGGCGTGGGCGAAGTCCTTGACCTCGTCCCAGCCGTGGCGGCGCTCCAGCGGCACCAGGATGTGCATGCCCTTGCCGCCGCTGGTCTTGAGAAAGCAGGCCAGGCCCAGTTCGTCGAGCACTGCGAGGGTCAGCCGGGTTGCCTCGATCATGCGCGCCCAGGGCAGGCTGGGGTCGGGGTCCAGGTCGAGGACGAAGCGGTCGGGGTGCTCCAGGTCGTCCACCCGGGCGTTCCAGGTGTGCAGCTCGACCACGCCCATCTGCGCGGCGCCGGCCAGGGCCTTGGCGGTGGCGATGCGCAGCAGCGGCGCGTGGCCCGGGTCCAGGCGCGGGTCCAGCTGTTCCACGCCGGGCATGGCGTTGCGCGAGGCGTGGCGCTGGAAGAACACTTCGCCGCCGACGCCGTCCGGGGCGCGCAGCAGCGACACCGGGCGGTCGCCGAGCCAGGGCAGGATGCGCTCGGCGGCCTTCTCGTAGTAGCGCGCCAGGTCCAGCTTGCGCAGGCCGCTGGCGGCGTCGATCACCCGCTCGGGGTGGGTGATGGCCACGCCGGCCACCTTCGCGTCGTCCTTCGCCGCCTTGCGCGGACGTTTCGCCGCGGGCTGCGCGCCCTCCCCGGCCGCCGGCTTCGCGCGTTCCTCGACTATCGCCTCGGCGGGCTTGTCGTTGCGCAGGCCGTGGAACACCGCGTGGCGCACCAGGCCCTCGCGGGTCATTTCGGCGAAGGCCACTTCGCAGAGCCGCTCGGGGCGCAGCCAGGTCACGCCCTGGAAGGCCTGGCCGCGCGGCGGCGAGGCCAGCGGGCAGGTCTTGCTGGCCAGCGGGCGCAGGTTGTCGTGCACCCGCTTGAGGGTGGCGGCGTCGAAGCCGGTGCCCACCTTGCCGGCGTAGCGCAGTTCGCCCTGGTCGTCGTGCAGGCCCAGCAGCAGCGCGCCGAAATGCCGGCGGCTGCCCTTGGGCGGGGTCAGGCCGAGGATGACGAATTCCTGGCGGCGCTTGCACTTGAGCTTGATCCAGTCGGTGGAGCGGCGCTCGACATAGACGCTACCGGCGCGCTTGCCGATCAGCCCTTCCAGGCCCAGGCGGCAGGCGCTGTCGAGGATGCTGCGCGGGTCGTCGGTGAAATCCTCCGAGTAGCGCAGGCGGTCGCTGGCATTGTGCTTCAGCAACCCGGCCAGCATGGCGCGGCGCTGCTCCACGGGCTGCCGGCGCAGGTCCTCGCCGTCCAGCCAGAGCAGGTCGAACAGGGTGTAGCGCACCTCGTCGCTGGCGCCGACGTCGAAGGCGTTCTGCAGGCGCTGGAAGTCCGGGCGGCCCTCCTCGTCCACCACCAGGATTTCGCCGTCGAGCCAGGCGGACTGCAGCGGCAGGGCGCGCAGCGCGGCGCAGATGTCCGGCAGGCGCTCCGCCCAGTCGTGGCCGTTGCGCGTCTGCAGGCGCACCTCGCCCTTTTCCACCCGCGCCAGGATGCGGTAGCCGTCGAGCTTCAACTCGTAGCGCCAGTCGCCCTCCGGGGGCGCATCCAGCAACGTGGCCAGTTCCGGGGAGATGCGCTCGGGCATGGCGCCGGCCTTGGCGGCCTTGCGGCGCGGCGCCTTGGCCGCGGCGGCGCGCCTGGGCGGGTCGGCCGGCTTTTGCGCCGGCGCCGCCTCGCCGGGCAGCGTCCGCCCGCTGAGCACGCTCTGCGGCGCCTCGGCGAGGATGTCGTGGCGGGGGAAGTCGCGGGCCTGGTCGTCGCGCCCCTTGACCAGGAACCACTGTGGCTTGCGCCCGGCCATGCGGGTGCGGATGAGGTTCCAGCTGCCGTGCAGCTTGCTGCCTTCCAGGCGGAACTTCAGGTGGCCGTTCTCCAGGCCCTGCCGCGGGTCGCCCAGGGGCTGCCAGCGGCCGCGGTCCCAGACGATAACGTCGCCGGCGCCGTAGTGGCCCTCGGGGATGTGGCCCTCGAAGCCGGCGTACTCCAGCGGGTGGTCCTCCACCTCGATGGCCAGGCGCTTCACCGAAGGGTCCAGGCAGGGCCCCTTGGGCACCGCCCAGCTCTTGAGCACGCCATCGAGTTCCAGGCGGAAGTCGTAGTGCAGGTGGCTGGCGTCATGCTTCTGGACGACGAATTCCAGTTCCCCGGCCTGGTGTCCGGGGGCCTCGCCGCGCGGCTCCGGCGTGCCGCTGAAGTCACGGCGGCGAGCGTACTCCTCCAGGCTCGGCGTATCACTGGCCATGGGCGTTTCCTCCGCGGCGGGCCGCTTCAGCGTTCTTCCTCGTCAGTGTCCGGCGGCGACACCTGGTCGGTCCAGGGTTTGCCGTCCAAAGGCGCGGAGCGGCCCAACTCGGCCTCGTCCAGGCCGATGCCGCCGCCGATCTCCTCCTCGCCCACCACCCGCAGTTCGCGGTCCACCGGTGTTTCGTCGGCGGGCTCGAGTTCGGACTCGGTGCCTTCGTCGAGCAGCGTCTCCGGGGCCAGGTCGTCGCTGTCCACGTGGTCCTCGTACTCGCCGTCGACCAGGGTCTCGCCGCCGGTCATGCCCATCTCGGCAGCCCGCTGCGGCGGGAACTCCTCATTCACTTCGCGTCGCGGACGCTCGTCGCCGATGCGGCCCGTGGCGCGCTCGTCCTCGAAATCCAGTTCGCGCACCGAGCCCATGCGGTCCTCGGTGTCGTCGATTTCCTGCGGCTGGCTGTGCTTGCGATCGTCGCTCATGGCCTTCTCCTCTCGCTGGGCGCCGCCCTGTCCGGCCACCTACGGGCCGCGCGCGGCGCATGGGCCTCAGGGGGAAATGGGGTCGCTGGCGGGGAAGGTTTCTTCCAGGGAGTGGTCCAGTTGCCGTTCCTGCGCCTTCTTCAGCCTGCCGCTGTCGGCGCAGGGGCATTCGGGGTCCTTGCACTGGCGGTCCTCGGGGTGGCCCTGGGCGCAGGCCTGGCAGCAGAAATAGCGGTCGCCCTCGCGCACGGCGGCGGCGTCCAGCTCGCAGATGCAGTTGGGGCAGGCACAGATATCGGGTTTCATTTCCAGGCTCCTCCGTGCGTCAGCTCTACCTCGGTTGAGCCGGACGCAAGCGGGGAGTTCAGCTTTTCCCGCGGGCGACGCCGCCGCGCCTCAGGCGGCGGCGTAGGTGCGGATCAGCTCCTGGCCCAGGCTTTCCACCTGCTCGGCGGTGCAGAGTTCCTCGCCGCTGATGCCTACCACCGTGGTGGGCGCCCTGCCCTGCGACGGGTGGCGCAGGCTGATGGCGTAGCAGCCATCGAGCTGGCGGCAGCAGTTGAAGCGGAACCCCGGATGGTTGTGCTGCAACAAGGCTTCGATTTCGCCACGAGTGAAATGCGTCATGCGGATACCCTCCCCGGGAAAAAGCCCCTCTTTCGGGAAAAGGTAGCGCCGGTCGCCAGCGAAAAAAGGCTGGCAGGACGCCATCCTTTGGCCATGCAGAATGCCTGATTGGCAAAAGCGCTCCGCGGGTCATCCACTTAGCGGGACCGCGGACCTGCGCGCCGCTTTCTTGTCGCCCCAAAAAGCGTCGAGCCCGACGAGCGGTAGGCACCATGGGGCGTTACCGGTACCCGGGTACCAACCGCCATCGAGGCCCGGCCGGCAGAGGCGCGCCTGGATTGCATTTCGCCACCACCCGGGCATGCAGTAAGGCGCCGGGCGAGCCCGCCGCTTTGCAATGCGCAAGCATCAAAGGGCCATCTATTCAGCTGAAAGTTCAACGTAAACAGCCGCTTAGGAATAGCGGCACGGGCGGAACGATTGCTGCAAAGGCATCGGCTACCCAACCAACACACAGGGAGTACGCCATGCCTGCCATTTCCAACACCGCCATCGAATACCTGCAGAACCAGTTCCGCGCCTATGCCCCGCAATTCTCCTACCGCCCCGACGGCTCGGTGCTGATGGACCTGCACGACGCCAACGGCGAGCGCATCGCCCTGCGCGTGCTGCACAAGGAAGAGCAGGAAAACGACGTCCTGCTGAACAACCTGGTGGAGCGCATCCGCCGCGACCTGATCACCGAGTCGGGTCCGCTGCAGCCGGACAACGTCGACTGGTTCCTCAAGCGTATCGAGCTGCGCACCTTCGTTCCCGGCAACTACCGGCACCGGCCACGCAAGATAGTGGTAGCCGGCGAGCGCCTGCGCGCCCTGGCCGAGCGCAACCCGCGCTGGTAACCCCCCTGCCCCGCCGCCGGCATGCGCCGGCGGCGGGACCTGCGCTCAATGCGGCCGCGCCACCGCCCGCAGCAGGTTGGCGCCCAGCTTGTCGGCGTTGCAGCTGGCGACGTTGGCCAGGGACACCACGCCCACCAGGCGTTTCTGCCGGTTCACCACCGCCAGGCGGCGCTTCTCGATCTGCCCCATGTTCTTGGCCACGTGGTCCAGCTCCTCGTCGTCGAAGCAGTAGCAGACGCCGGGACTCATCACCTCGCTGACCGCCGTGCGCCCGTCCAGGCCATCGGCCAGGCCGCGCACCACCAGGTCGCGGTCGGTGACCACGCCGGTCATGCGCTCGCCCTCGCCGACGATCAGGGCGCCGATGTCCGCCTGGCGCATCAGCAGCGCCGCCTCCTGCAGGGTGGTGGCCGGGTCGATGGTGCGGACTTCGCGGCTCATGACTTCGCTGACTTTCATCGCTGTTCTCCTCAAGGGTGGACTCACCTGTGTGGAAAGTCCGTCGCCGCCAGGGTTCGAAGAATCTGCCCGGGCGTCAGGCGTGCACCGTCCACTGGCAGGTGGAATCGGCGATGGGCATGGCGTCCACCCGCTCGACCAGGCCGCAGGCGATGGCTTCCTGCGCCCCGAGGATGCGCGGGTAGGCCATCAGGTAGCTGGGAATGTCCAGGCGCTCCGCCGCGCCCCGGGTGCGCTCGTCGACGATGTCGGCGTAGAGCTTCAGGTCGTAGTCCAGGCTCATGGCGTATTCCGCCATGCGCGCATGGTCCACCGCGCCGTGCAGCGACCAGTGGAAGGGGTGGAACAGGAACTTGCTGTACAGGCACGCGGTGCGCACCTGGCCGGCGAGGAACAGGATGTTGCCCATGGACTCGACTGTGCCGAGGTTGTGGGTGTCCACCTGCACCGGCAGCGAGAGCAGGTAGTTGTAGAGGGTGAAGCCGTAGCTGCAGTCGCCGCCCATGGTGGCGATGTTCAGCTGCAGGTGGCTGGCGCCCTGCTGCAGGGCGCGGGTGCAGGTGCTGATGAGGTTGCCGCAGGTGGAGGAGTTGATCGGGCCGGTGAAGTGGATGATGTGGGTGGACATGGGGGCTCCTGGGGGCGTGGGTCGCTGGGCTGGACTCTCTGGTGAGTCGCGGGGGTGGGTGGGGGAGCCATTGGGGCGACGAATGGTGGTGAGGTGTAGTTCCGTCCTTCACTTCGTCATTCCCGCGAACGCGGGACGCGGCTCCATCGCGAACAGCGCTTGCGCTGGCCCGAAGGGGAATAACCCAGCTGCCTTGGCTTGGGTGTTTCTGCGCCGCTCCGAGTTTGCTCGACTGTCTTGTTTCGCCCCCTCGGGCGAGTCACTTCTTTCAAACGCCAAAGAAGTAACCAAGAAGGCTTGCCCCGACATACGGGCCCGACACAGTCGGGCTACCCTCACGAATTCCCCCGCCACGGAGGCCCGCCCCGAGGGTACGTCCCTGTAGCCCATCGGGGCTCTCGCGACATCCATGTCGCATGACCTCCTGAGCGCGGGTTTCGCTCGGCCTGCTGAAGGGGCGTTTCGGTGCGCTCGGCTATTTCTCTGGAAGTCCAAATCGCGGACAAGGTCCGCTACGGTTCCAGGAAGCACCGGCGTAGGAGCGGACCTTGTCCGCGATTGGACTCAACGCCCCCGCCGGACACTCCGGTGGCACGGACGGCCCCCTCTCCCGCTTGCGGGAGAGGGCTGGGGTGAGGGTGCTCTTGACCCCGACCGCCGGCGTTATCCGCCGGATCGCGGACAGAGTCCTCCTACGCTGCCCCACCCGCGCCATTCCCATGTAGGAGCGCGCCCTGCGCGCGATTCGCGGGCAGGGCCCGCTCCTACAGTTCCAGGAAAGCCCCGTAGGATGGGTTGAGCGAAGCGATACCCATCACCACGGCAGCATGGGTATCGCAAGCTCAACCCATCCTACGAAGAGCACCTCGGCGCAAGACAGTTGCTCCTACATCTCCGGCAAACACCACACCCCGTAGGATGGGTTGAGCGAAGCGATACCCATCGCCACCACCGCATGGGTTTCGCAGGCTCAACCCATCCTACGAAAAGCGACTCGGTGCAGCAGGCAAGACGGTTGTGCCTACGGCTCCAGGAAGCACCGGCGTAGGAGCGGACCTTGTCCGCGATTGGACTCGCCGGCTACGCCAGCCCCACCGGAGCCTGGCTGTTCTCTTCCAGCAACTCGACCACCACCTCCCGCAACGCCTCATCCACGTCGCCCCCGCGCGCCAGGTGGCGGCGAAAACTGCGAACCTGCCGCACCGCGCTGCCACCCTCGCGGACCAATCGGCAGGCATGGGCATAGGCCCATTCGTTGCCGGCACGCGCCGCTGTCCCACACTGCGCCCAGGCCAGTTCCAGCCACCGCGCCAGGTCCACGCAATCCCCATCGGCCAGCAGAAAGCGCGCCCGGCAACCGTGGCGCTGGGCCTGCCAGTAGTTCTCCGCCAGCAGCGCCCGCAGCCGGTGCGGCTCCTCTGCGTCGGCATCGGCCATGGCCTGGGTGAGCAGCGCGCGGAACAGCCCGGCGATGCACAGCGCATCGGCCAGGCGCGGGCAGGCGTCGCTGATGCGCAGTTCCAGGGTCGGGTAGCGTGCCGAGGGCCGGACGAACCACCAGGCGTGGCCCGGCTCGCGCATCAGGCCCCGGGTGTGGAGCAGCTTCAGGTAGGCCTGGTAGGCCGGCTCGTCGTCGAACCAGGGCGGGATGTCCATCCGCGGCCACTGCCCGGACAGCGCCCGGCGGTAGCTCGCCAGCCCGGTGTGGCGGCCCTGCCAGAACGGCGACGAGCAGCTCAGCGCCAGCAGCAGCGGCGCCCAGGGCAGCACCCGGTTCATCAGCGCCACCCGGTCCAGCCCCGGCGGCACTTCCACGTGCACGTGCAGGCCGCACAGCAGGCTGTTGCGGGCCGGCTGCACGTAGTCCTCGAACAGGGCGCGGTAATGCGCCGGCTCGCTGGGCGCAGCGTCGGCGAGGCGGCTGAACGGGTGCGCGCCCACCACCAGGCTGCGCAGGCCGTGGGCCTGGGCCAACTCGGCCAGCTGCGCGCGGCCGCGGGCGAGGAAGGCGGCGGCCTCGCCCAACTGGCGGAACACCGGGCTGACCAGTTCCGCCTGGCACTGGAACATCTCCTCGGCGAAGCAGTCGCCCAGCGCCCGGCGGCAGGCCTGCCGCCATTCGGGCGGGACCTGCCGGGCCAGGTCGAGGCTGGCGCCGTCGACGAGGAAGGCCTCTTCCTCGATGCCGAAGCGGGCCGGTGGGTGGGCGGGCGTCGCGACCATGGGGATCCCTGCCGGAAGGGTTACAGGATCGACGCCGCGGCCCCGTCCGGGGTTCCGTTTTTCCCACGCGCAGCCGCTGGTGCCGATCGTTGAAACCTTCGCCGCCGGCGCCACTCGCAATGTTCAGGAGCCATCGCCAGAGGAGCCGCCCCATGAACCTGCCCTGCACTCCGCCCCGCGAAGAGGCGGTCGATGCCCGTTCGCTGCACAGGGCGCTGCTCCATGCGCCCCTGGAGCACCTGACGGCGGCCGAAACCTTCCTCGACCGGCAGCTGCGCCAGGCGGCCGAGCTGCCCGTCGACCTGCCCGACGCCCCGGCGGCCTGGCCGCAGTGGCTGGACGCGCGGGCCGCCCGCACCGCGCGGGACTATGCCCGGTACCTGGCCGAGCGGCATGCCGGCGCGCCGCGGCGCTACTTCGGCAACCGCGCCCACGCGCTGCACTTCCTGCGCGGCGTGGCCCCCACCAAGCTGGTGGACGGCGCCTGGCTGTATGGCGTGCTGGGCCATGCCGGCGACGCCCGCCTGCTGCCCCTGCTGCATACCTACCTGGAGGAACTCGGCCGCGGCGTGGCCGCCAGCAACCACGTGCTGATCTACCGCCACCTGCTGGAAAGCCTGGGCTGCGCCGGCGCGGCCGAGCTGTCCGCCGAGCACTACGTGCAGGGCGCGGTGCAACTGGCGCTGGGCTGCCTGGCCGGGCAGCGCCTGCCCGAGCTGATCGGCTACAACCTAGGCTACGAGCTGCCGCCGCTGCACCTGCTGGTGACCACCTGGGAGCTGCAGGAGCTGGGCATCGACGCCACCTACTTCCGCCTCCACGTGACCATAGACAACGCCAGCTGCGGCCACGCCCGCCGGGCCTTGCAGGCGCTCTACAACCATCTGCCGGACAAACCGCGGCGCCGGGCCTTCCTCGCCCGGGTGCGGGCCGGCATGGGGCTGAACGACGTCGGCCTGTCCAGCACCCAGGTGATCGACGGCTTCGACCTCGACCGCGAGCTGCTGGCCATGCTGGAGCGCAAGCAGCCCTTCGCCCGCCACCTGCACAGCGACCGCACGCGCATCCAGGGCCGCACCCTGAACCAGTGGCTGGCCGCGCCCTGGGGCGTGGCCGCGCTGCTGCGGGCGCTGCAGCAGGAGGGCTGGATCCGCCGCGACGCCGACCCGGCGCACAGCCGCTTCTGGCGCCTGGTCAGCGGCCCCGACGCGGCGATGTTCGGCGTCTTCGATGGCTATGAGCAGCAGCTGCTGCACGACTGGATCGCCGGCAGTTGGTCGCCTCCGCACGCCCCTGGCCGGCGCGCGCCGCAGCCGGTGGCGCTGGAAGCGGCGCCGGCCGACCTCGACGAGGAAGAACGCCGGCTGCGCCGCGAACTGGCCCAGCTGGCGCCGCACCAGCGCCGCCGGCACCTGCTGCCGCTGCTGGCCCCGCAGCGCCACTGGACGCCGCTGGGCCTGCTGGCCACCCGCCTGTTCAGCCGGGACCTGGGGGTGGCGCCATGACGCCGCTGCCGCCACGCCTGGAAGCCCTGCTGGCGCTGGGGCGGCGCCTGCGCGGGGAAGGCTACGCCTTCGTCACCGTGAGCCCGGCCACCCACGCGCGGGTCAATGCCCGCGAGGAAAACGCCCTGGCCCGCGACCTGCGCGACGTCTTCGGCTGGAGCCGGCCCTTCGCCGAGGACCTGCTCGAGCGCTCGCTGTTCTCCCTGCTGGCGGCCGCCGACCTGTTGCAGTGGGACGGCCGCCACTGGCGCAGCAAGGTGCGCTGGTCGAGCCTGGAGGACCAGTTGTTCGCCCATTCGGCCTACCCCACCGAGGCGGCCGAGGCGGTGTTCTTCGGCCCCGACACCTACCGCTTCGCCCGCGCCATCGCCCAGCACCTGCGCACGCTGGACAGCCGCGACATCCATCGCGCGGTGGACATCGGCTGCGGCGCCGGGCCCGGCGCCATCCTCCTCGCCAGGGCCTGCCCGCAGGCGGAGATACATGCGGTGGACATCAACCCCCACGCCCTGGCCTTCACCCGCGTCAACGCGCTGCTGGCCGAGGCGCCGCAATTGCAGGTGCGCCGCAGCGACCTGCTGGAGGGCCTGGCCGGCGACTTCGACCTGATGGTCGCCAACCCGCCCTACATGCTCGACGCGGCCCAGCGCACCTACCGCCATGGCGGCGGCTCCCAGGGCGCGGAGCTGTCGTTGCGCATCCTCGAAAGCGCCCTCGGCCGCCTGGCGCCCGGCGGCAGCCTGCTGCTCTACACGGGCGCCGCGGTCATCGACGGCGAGGCGCCGCTGTGGCGCCAGGCGAGCCGGCTGCTGGCGGCCCGCCCCGGCTGGGAATGGCGCTACGAGGAACTGGACCCGGACGTGTTCGGCGAAGAGCTGGAAGTGCCCGCCTACCGCCAGGTGGAACGCATCGCCGCGGTGCTGCTGACCTTGCGGCGCCTGGCCTGATCCCCGTCACAGCCAGGGCTGCACCGGCGGGCTGCACAGCGCCACGCCGATCGCCAGGCCCAGTTCCTCCAGGCCCACCGGCTTGAGCAGCACGGGGTAGGCCCGGGCGTGCAGCGCGGAGCGCTCAGGGTTCTGCGTCAGCACCAGCACCCGCATCAGCGGGCGCAGCGGCAGGTAGGACTCGATCAGCGCGGCGCCGGTGAGCGGCCCGGCGAAAGGCTCGTCCACCAGCATCAGGTCGATCACCACCGGGGACGACAGGTGTTCCAGCGCCTGTTCCGCATCGCCGGCGCCGAGCACCGCATAGCCGCGGTCCAGCAGCAGTTGCTCCAGGCGCCACAACTGGTCGGCCTGCTCGGCGAGCAGCAGCACCACCTTGTTCGTTTCGCTCATGGCTCGTCTCCGTCGGTGAATGGTCCGACTTCCTGGCGAGCAAGAACCACGCCCACCCGCGCGACGATCCAGGCCCCGGCGCAGAGCGCCCGCGCACAGGGTCATGGCAGGACGACATCAGCAGAATGCGCTGGCGGCTCCGCCATGCGCTGCAAAATGCCCAGCGCAGCCGCCGGTAAGCTGGCCGGCACCAAGCGGCGCCGCCGCAGTCGCAGCAAAGAGCGGCCAAGCGAAGGTACCCGCCATGACAGAGCATCCCCGCCCCCTCCCGGCCGAGCCCGCGGAGGAGTTCAGCGAACACAGCCACCCGGTCGCCGAGCACATGGCCGGCCAGCGCCGGGCCTGGCGCCTGGAGCGCCTGGGGCTGGCCGTCCTGCTGGGCATCGTGCTGGTGGCCCTGAGCGGCCTGTTCGCCAGCGGCCCGCTGAGTTCGCGCCAGCTGGCCAGCCAGGATGGCCGGCTGCAGGTGGAGTACGAGCGCTTCGGCCGCATCGGCGCCAGCCACAACCTGCACGTGCGCCTGCGGGGCGCCCCGGGCAGCCCGGCCGAGCTGCGCCTGGGCGGCGACTTCCTCGCCCGCCAGAGCGTGCAGAGCCTGCAGCCGATGCAGCGCGGCGACAGCTGGCGCGGCGGGCTGGCCATCCACGGGCGGCACGACGAACGCGGCGAGTGGCACCTGTTCCTGACCTTGCTGCCCGACGCGCCGGGCCTGCTCGACTACCGGGTGGAAGGCGCCGGCCAGGCCCTGGAATTCAACCAGCTCATCTACCCCTGAGGAGGTGCCCCATGGAGTCGGTCCTGCGCGCCGCGGCCATCTACCTGCTGTTGCTGATCCTCTTCCGCATCGCCGGCAGGCGGTCGCTGGCGGACATCACCACCTTCGACCTGCTGCTGTTGATGATCATCGGCGAGGCCACCCAGCAGGCCCTGCTGGGCAACGACTTCTCGCTGATCAACGCGGCGCTGGTGATAGTCACGCTGATCGTCATCGACGTCGGCCTGTCGCTGCTCAAGCTGCGCCACCCGGCGGTGGACCGGCTGATCGAGGGCTCGCCGACGCTCATCGTCGAGTACGGCCGGCCCTTGCGCGCGCGCCTGGCCGAGGCGCGCCTGCGCGAGGAAGACATCCTCCTCGCCGCGCGCCAGACCCAGGGCCTGGAGCGCATGGAGCAGATCCGCTTCGCCATCCTGGAGAAGAACGGCAAGATCTCCATCATTCCCGAGAGCGGCAAATGAGCGGCTGCGAAGTGTTCCGCATGGATCAGCGCGGCGGCGCGTCGCCTTCGGCCTGCTCCTGGTCGGCCACGCGCTGGGGCGTTTCCCCGGCGCCGGCGCTCTCGCCCATGCGCTGGTAGGTGTCGCGCAGCTTCTGCAGCTGCTCGGCGTCCAGTTCGTCCAGCCCCATCAGGGCGTCGTGGGCCGCGTGGGTGGTGCGCAGCAACTCGTCGATCTTGATGTGCAGGGCGTCGGTGTCGCGGTTCTGGGTGTTCTGGATGAGGAACACCATGAGGAAGGTGACGATGGTGGTCGAGGTGTTGATCACCAGTTGCCAGGTGTCGTTGAAGTGGAAGAAGGGCCCGCTGACGGCCCAGGCCACCAGCAGCGCGCAGGCCACGGCGAAGGTCGGCGGGCGCCCGGCCCATTCCGAGAGCCACTGGGCGAAGCGGGAAAACGACAGCCCGCCGGGCTTTTCCCGCTCGGCGCCAGCCGCGGCCGGGGGCGCCTCGTCGGCCCCCGGCGCGGCCGCCTTCGCAATCTGCCCCGGCCGCTCAGCCCGGGCGCTTCTCATCGCCGATCCCCTGGATGTCGATGTCCTCCGGCGAATACTCCGCCGTCGAGGCCGGGGGCTTCTGCACGCAACCCTCGCTGCCGTCCTCCTCGGGCGTCTCGATGACCGGGCCGGGCCGGCGCGGCTCGCCCTTGCGCTCGCGCACCGGCGCCTTCGGCGGGTCGTCATGTTCGGCCACGGGGCCAGGGCGGGGTTTCTGCACGATGGTGTTCTTCTCGCTCATCACGTTCTCTCCCGGGGCCGAGCCCCCAAAGCCTCTGGTGTCGCCCTCGGTGGAAAAGCGCCGCGGCCGAGAGTTCAGAAGAACTCGCCGGCGGCAGCGCGAGCTTCGCCGTTTTCCTGAACTTCTGCCGCCTCGCCCCGACCAAAACTACTCATACGCATCGATAAGGGGGAACACCATGGCGTCGCTGAATTCCTGGCTCGACCTCGCCTTCCTCGGCCGCCTGCTGCTGGTGGTGGCCGCCGCCTTCGTGGTGGCCGGGCTGCTGCACCTGCTCATCGGTTCCCTGAGAAAGCGCCTGGCGGCCAGGACCAGCCAGTGGGCCCGCTATGCCTCGGCGATCGCCAACAGGACCAGCAACCTGCTGCTGTTCGCCTTCTCGCTGATGCTGGCCCTCAAGCTGGTTGCCCTGCCGGGCAACTGGGAGGCGGCGCTGACCCATGGCTGGTTCGTCATCCTGGCGCTGCAGGTGGCCCTGTGGCTCGACGCCTGCGTGCGCCTGTGGACCGGCGAGCTGGCCCGCTCGCGCTTCGGCGGCATCCGCAACCCGGTGATGGCGACCCTCCTCTCGGTGGTGATCCTGATCGTCGTCTGGGCCGTGATGCTGCTGTCCATCCTGGCCAACCTGGGCGTCGACATCACCGCGCTGATCGCCAGCCTGGGCGTGGGCGGTATCGCCGTGGCGCTGGCCGTGCAGACCATCCTCAGCGACGTGTTCGCGTCCCTCTCGATCGGCTTCGACAAGCCCTTCGAGATCGGCGACTTCGTGGTGTTCGGCGACGTGGCCGGCACCATCGAGCACATCGGCCTGAAGACCACGCGCATCCGCAGCCTCAGCGGCGAGCAGATCGTCTGCTCGAACACCGAGCTGCTCAAGCAGACGCTGCACAACTACAAGCGGATGAACACCCGGCGCATCGTCTTCCAGTTCGGCATCAGCTATCGGACCTCGGCCGAGCAGGCCAAGGCGGTGGCGGAGCTGGTGAAGGAAATCATCGACGCCCAGCGCGAGGCGAAGTTCGACCGCGCCCACTTCCTCTGCTTCGACGAGAGCCGCCTGCTCTACGAGGTCGTCTACATCATGCAGACGGCCGACTACAACCGTTACATGGACGTGCAGCAGCAGATCAACCTGGGGCTGCTGGCCGGGGTGCAGGCGCTGGGCGTCGACTTCGCCTTCCCGGTCCGCGAGCTGCGCAACGTCGAGGCGCCGGGCGATACCCCGCGCGGCCAGGAACGCCATTTCGCCCGCCCGCCGGCGCAGAACGGCGGCCAGGGCTCCACCAGCCATTGAGCGGGCGCCTCAGTCCTCGGGCGCGGAACGCTCGTAGCGCGCGCTGAACGCCTGGATGAAGGCGTTGCGCAGGATGCCGAGGAAGGCCTGGAACGCGCTGACGTCCCGGTCATGGATGTTGCCGCTGAGCTCGACGCGGGTCGCGAACTGGTCCTTGCGCTGGTTCTTCAGCAGCGTCTCGCCGCCGCCCACCAGCGCCTCCCAGATGGAGCGGAACAGGCCCTTGTCCTTCTCCTCCACGTCCTGCTGCCAGTTGAACACGTCGACGTCGCGCAGCAGCGGCTTGATGTAGCCGCTGAGCCGGCCCTCGTCCGCCCTGGCCTCGATCACCAGGGTGCCGTGGCCCTGGTTGAAGTCGAACTTGCCGTAGGCCGCGGCGAAGTCGTTCACCCGCCGCAGCTCCACGTCGCTGGCGCGCAGGCGCAGCTCGAAGTCCTCGAAGTTGGCGAAGGGGTCGAAGGACGCCTGCACCTCCAGCGGCGCCTGGCCGAACAGCTGGGCGTGGCCTTCGAAGCGGGCCACCCGCTCGCCCTTCTCGTCCCTCACGTTGGTCAGGTTGTACAGGCTCGCCTGCACCGCACTGGCGGTAAGGTGCACCGGCGGCCTGGAGCGGTAGTTGCGGAAGTGGATGCGGCCGTCGTCGATGCGCACCTCGTCCAGAGTGATGGGCAGCAGCTTGTCCAGCTGCTCGCGCCAGTCGGTGCCGGCGCCGCTCTGGGAGTCCTGGCGGTCGCCGCCGTCGACGAAGTTCAGCTGCGGCCGCAGGAACACCACCCGCGCCACAATGCCGTGGTCGTACCAGAGCGCGTGCCAGCTCACCGAGAGGTCGATCACCGGCGCGTCCAGCAGCGGCACCGGCACCTTGCCGTTGACCTTGACGATCTTCAGGCCATTGATCCGGTAGGCCCCGCGCCACAGCGCGAGATCGACGTCGGCGAGCTGGCCGTGGTAGTCGCCCATGCGGTCGAGCTTGCCGTTGAGGTAGTCGCGGATCACGTAGGGCAACGCGACATGCGCGACCAGCAGCAACGCCAGGATCGCCAGGACGCTCGACAGGAGCAGGCTGTAGCGTCTTTTCATCACCGCCTCCGGAGCTTCTCTGGCAGTGGACTGGCGCAGCGGACGGCGAGTTCAGTGCGGTGGCGGCCAGTCCGCGATGGGTGCGGCCAGACGAGTGTGGAGTCAGGGTTGGCAGCGGTGTGTGGGCGAAGTCCGCTGCCCTCACCCCAGCCCTCTCCCAGAGGGAGAGGGGGCTGTCCGTGCCACCGGGGTGTCCGGTGCGCTTGGTGAGTCTAATCGCGGACAAAGTCCGCTCCTACGCCCCCGGCAAACACAACTCGTAGGATGGCGTTGAGCGAAGCGATACCCATCACCACAACCGGCAAGACAGTTGCTCCTACGTCCGTGCCTTCTGGCCGTAGGAGCCTCCCCACATCACGCCGGCACTGCCCCCACCTGCGCCTCCCTCGCCCAGATACGATGCTGCAGCAATGCGTTCTTCAACCCGCCGAACACATCCCCCGCCGTCGCCCCCATCACCAGGCCGTCATCCGGTTGCAGCCCCAGTTGCCCCGGCAACGCCTGCGCATCGCCGCTGAAGGCCAGCGGCTTGAGGTGCTTGTAGGCCTCCAGCAGGTAATGCAGGCCACGGCCGTCCCCGCCCAGGGTGACCGCCACCCCGCCCGGCACGTAGACCGCGTCGAAGGCCACCGAGGGCAGGCCGTCCCAGGTACCCTGGGGCACCAGGCTGGTGCCGCTGTCGGTCTTGACCGGCGCCGCCGTGGGGCCGATCAGCTTGGCGCTGGCGCCCTCCGCGCCCAGGGCCTGGAGCATGTCGACGAT
Organism: Pseudomonas sp. PI1; assembly: GCF_000812405.1. NCBI lineage: Bacteria > Pseudomonadati > Pseudomonadota > Gammaproteobacteria > Pseudomonadales > Pseudomonadaceae > Pseudomonas > Pseudomonas sp. PI1. Next base: position 11,099 of record NZ_JWMC01000020.1, on the reverse strand, counting down.
CTCGCTCTCGCTGGCGCCATCGGCCACCAGGATCGCCACCTTGCGCGAACGGATGTCGCCGGCCAGCAGGTTCACCTGGCTGAGCGCCGGCGATGGCTGCGGCGCCGGGCGCTGCGGGGCCTTCGCCGTGACCTGCACGCCGATCTGCGCGGCCACCCGCGCGGCCAGCTGGGCGTCGATGTTCACCAGCACCTCGTTGACCTCGCGCTCGCGGATCGCCTGGCGCTCCACCTTGCCCAGCTCGAAGGCGTAAGCGGCCACCACGTGATTCTGCTCGGCCTCGCTCAGGCTGTGCCAGAACAGCGCGGCCTGGCTGAAGTGGTCGGCGAAGGACGCCGCGCGCTCGCGCACCTTGCTGCCGGTCATCGGCTCGTGGTAGCTGACGAAGCCGCCCTGGCGCGCCGCCGGCGGGGTTTCCCGGGGCCAGCCGGCGTCGATGGAGTTGGGCTCGTAGGAAGCCCGCCCGCGATGCAGGCTGTGCTGGTGGTAGGCGTCGCGCTGGTTGTTGTGGAACGGGCACAGCGGCTGGTTGATCGGGATCTGGTTGAAGTTCGGCCCGCCCAGGCGCAGCAGCTGGGTGTCGGTGTAGGAGAACAGCCGGCCCTGCAGCAGCGGGTCGTTGCTGAAATCGATGCCCGGCACTATGTGGCCGACGTGGAAGGCCACCTGCTCGGTCTCGGCGAAGAAGTTGTCCGGGTTGCGGTCCAGCACCATGCGCCCGAGCAGCTGCACCGGCACCTGTTCCTCGGGCACCAGCTTGGTGGCGTCGAGCAGGTCGAAGTCGAACTTGTCCTGATCATCCTCGGCGATCACCTGCACGCCCAGCTCCCATTCCGGGTAGTCGCCCTTCTCGATGTCCTCCCAGAGCGTGCGGCGGTTGAAGTCCGGGTCCTTGCCGGCGAGCTTCTGCGCCTCGTCCCAGACCAGCGAGCAGGTGCCGGACTTCGGCCGCCAGTGGAACTTCACCAGGTGGCTCTCGCCGTTGGCGTTGACCAGGCGGAAGGTATGCACGCCGAAGCCCTGCATGTTGCGGAAGGCGATGGGGATGGCGCGGTCGGACATCAGCCACATGACCATGTGCGCCGACTCCGGCTGCAGCGAGACGAAGTCCCAGAAGGTGTCGTGGGCCGAGGCGCCGGTGGGGATTTCGTTGTGCGGCTCGGGCTTCACCGCGTGGACGAAGTCGGGGAACTTGATCGCGTCCTGGATGAAGAACACCGGCATGTTGTTGCCCACCAGGTCGAAGTTGCCCTCCTCGGTGTAGAACTTCACCGCGAAGCCGCGCACGTCGCGCACGGTGTCGGCCGAGCCGCGCGGGCCCTGCACGGTGGAGAAGCGCACGAACACCGGGGTGCGCTTGCCGGCCTTGCCCAGGAACGCCGCCTTGGTCAGCGCGCTGCAGTCCTCGTAGGCCTCGAAATAGCCGTGGGCCGCCGAGCCGCGGGCATGCACCACGCGCTCGGGAATGCGCTCGTGGTCGAAGTGGGTGATCTTCTCGCGCAGTATGAAGTCTTCGAGCAGCGAGGGGCCGCGCGGGCCGGCGCGGAGGCTGTTCTGGTTGTCGGCGATGCGCGTGCCGGTATTGGTGGTCAGGGCCTGCCCGGTGGCGTCCTCGCGGTAGCGCTCCAACTGCTCCAGCTTCTCGTTGCCGTTGCCGCGGTCGGTGGTCTGGGTCCCCGCCAGTTGGCTCTGCTTGCCGGACTCTTTGTTCTGCGTCATCTGTCCATCTCCTGATCAGGTGGGCGGCGCCCATGGGCGCGCTGGCTCTTGGTTGGGGGCGGGCGCGGCGGCGGAGTTCAGGCTTTTTTCCCCGGCGGTAGGCCGGCGGCGCGTTCGGCGTTCGGTTTGAACCTCCGGCCTTGCCCGGCAGTCGGCTGGGAAACGACCTTCGCCGGAGCCGCCATGTCCCACGACCTGCCCACCGGCCTGCTGCAGGCCCTCGCCGACTTCGAACTCCCCCGCGACCTCAGCCGCCAGCCCGACACGCTGGGCCGGCGCCTGCGCGAGCTGTGCGCCGCCGGCCTCGACCAGTTGCCCCGCCCCGGCAGCGGCCGCACCCTGCAGCGCTGGCAGGCGCTGGCCACGGTGGCCGGCGCCGACCTGTCGCTGCTCAAGCTGTACGAAGGCCACACCGATGCCCTGGCGATCCTCGCCGAGCTGGCCCCCGAAGTGCCGCGGCGCCCCGGCGTCTGGGCGGTGTGGGCCGCCGACCCGCCAAGCCAGCGGGTACGCATCGAGGCGCGCCGGGGCGACGAGGTGCGCATCAGCGGGGTCAAGCCCTGGTGCTCCGGCGCCACCCAGGTGGACCAGGCGCTGCTCAGCGTCCGGGACGAGAACCAGCGCCCGCAACTGGTGGCGGTGAGCCTCAGGCAGCCGGGCGTGCAGGTCGCCGAGGGCGGCTGGAACGCGGTGGGCATGGCCGCCACCGCCAGCGTCGAGGTCAGCTTCGAGGCAGCCGGGGCGCGTTGCGTGGGCGGGCCGCTGGCCTACCTGGAACGCCCGGGCTTCTGGCACGGCGCGGCGGGCATCGCCGCCTGCTGGTACGGCGCGGCCAGCCGCCTGGCCAGTTACCTGCACCACGGCCACACCGACGACCCGCACGCCATGGCCCACCTGGGCGCGGTGGACGCCGCCCTGGCCGGCGCCGCCGGCGCGCTGCGCGAATGCGCCGGCTGGATCGACGACAACCCCGACGCCTGCGCCGAACTCTGCGCCCGGCGCGTGCGGGCCCAGGTCGAGGGCGCCGTGGAGGCGGTGCAATGGCACGTCGGCCGCGCCCTGGGCGCCACGCCCTTCTGCCGCGACCAGCATTTCGCCCAGTTGGCCGCCGACCTGCCGGTATTCCTGCGCCAGAGCCATGGCGAGCGCGACCTGGCCTTCCTCGGCCTGCGCCTGGCCGCCCAGACCGCCGAGGCCTGGGCGCTATGAGCGCGGCGCAGGACCCGATAGCCGCGGCCGGCGCCGGCACCGACCCGCAGGCCTGGCGCGCCTGCCGGGCGCTGCAGCGCTTGCCGCGGATCACCCCGCAGACGCTGCTGGGCGACGGGCGCCTGGTGCTGGTGGCGCCGCACCCCGACGACGAGGTGCTCGGCTGCGGCGGCCTGCTCGCCAGCCTGGGCGACTGGGCCGGCGAGCTGCTGCTGGTGTCGGTCACCGATGGCGAGGCCAGCCACCCCGGCTCGTCCCGCTGGACGCGCGAACGCCTGCGCGAAGTGCGCCCGCAGGAGAGCCGCGAGGCCCTCGCCCGCCTCGGCCTGGACCTGCCGCGCCTGCGCTGGCGGCGCCTGGGCATGGCCGACGGCCAGGTCGACGCGGCCACCCTCGATAGCGCCCTGCGCGGCCTGCTGCGCCCCGGCGACAGGCTGCTCAGCACCTGGCGCCGCGACGGCCACCCGGACCACGATCAGGTCGGCCTGGCCTGCGCGGCGGCAGCCGCTACTTCCGGTGCGCGCCATTGCGAAGTGGCGATCTGGGCCTGGCACTGGGCCGCCCCCGGCGACCCGCGCCTGCCCTGGGCGCGGGCCCGGCGCCTGGACCTGGACGCACGCGCCCGGGGGCGCAAGCGCCGGGCCATCGCCGCCCATGCCAGCCAGTTGCAAGCGGACCCCACCCGCGGCGCCGGCCCCATCCTCGGCCCGCACCTGCTGGAAACCCTCAGCCAACCCTTCGAGGTGTACTTCCTGTGAGCCTGCCCGCCAGCCATTTCGAGGCGCTGTACGCCGACGATCCCGACCCCTGGGCCTTCCGCACCCGCTGGTACGAACGGCGCAAGCGCGCGCTGCTGCTGGCCTGCCTGCCGCGCCCGCGCTTCGCCCGCGGCTTCGAGCCGGCCTGCGCCAACGGCGAACTGAGCATCGAACTGGCCCAGCGCTGCGACGAACTGCTGTGCAGCGACCCCAGCGCCACCGCCGTGAGCCTGGCACGCCAGCGCCTGGCCAGTTGCGAGCACGCCCGCGTGCGCCAGGGCGGCCTGCCCCAGGACTGGCCCGCCGGCTGTTTCGACCTGGTGGTGCTCAGCGAGCTGGGTTACTACCTCGATGCGGAGTCCTGGCGCCTGGCCTGCGAACGCGCCGCCGCCAGCCTGGAGCGCGGCGCCGCGCTAGCGGCCTGCCACTGGCGCCATCCGATCCAGGGCTGCGAACTGGCCGGCGACGCCGTCCATGCCCTGCTCGCCGAGGCCATGGGCATGCCGGCGCGGGTCTGCCACCTGGAACCGGACTTCCGCCTGGAGCTGTGGTTCGACGGCAACGCCGGGGCCGCCCCGTGATCGGCGTGCTGGTGCCGGCGCACAACGAGGAACAGCGCCTGCGTGGCTGCCTGTTGTCACTGCTGGAAGCGGCGCGCCACCCGGCCCTGAACGGCGAGCCGGTAACCGTGCTGGCAGTGCTCGACAGCTGCACCGACGGCAGCGCGGCCATCGCCGCCGAGCTGGGCGTGGCGGTGCTGCCGGTGAGCGCGCGCAACGTCGGCCAGGCCCGCCGCGCCGGCGCCCAGCACCTGCTGGGCCTGGGCGCGCGCTGGCTGGCCTGCACCGACGCCGACAGCCGCGTCGGCCCCGACTGGCTGGCGCGCCAGCTGGCCTTCGACGCCGAGGCGGTGTGCGGCACGGTGCGCCTGGACGACTGGTCGGCCCATGCCCCCGAGGTGCAGGCGCGCTACCTGCGCCACTACCAGTCCCGCGAGGGCCACCGCCACGTGCACGGCGCCAACCTGGGCATCTGCGCCCTCGCCTATCGCCGCGCCGGCGGCTTCCGCCCACTGCCCTGCGACGAGGATGTGCACCTGGTGCGCGACCTGGAACGCTGCGGCGCGCGCATCGTCTGGACGCACCAGACCTGCGTGACCACCAGCGCCCGCCGCGACTACCGCGCCCACGGCGGTTTCGGCGCCTACCTGGAGAGCCTCGCCGAACTGCCGCTGGCGCAGGGCGAATGAGCCATCGCCGGCGCACCCGCGAGCGGCCGATCGCCCTCGACCAGCAGCCAGGGGCTCAGGGCAGCTAGGCCGCGGCGGCGTAGCGGTGCGCGCCGCAGCGCCGGCAGCACTGGTGCAGCAGGCGCTCGCGGCCCACCTCCAGCACCTCCCGGCCTTCCCACTCGCAGCCCCTGAGCAGGCACAACAGGGCGGACTTCATGCCGACGGCCCCCCTGCCCGGGACGGCTTGCAAGGTTTCATCACGCGCCAGCCTCAGGCCACGCCATCCAGGGCGCCGGCCTGCCAGCCGTCGCCGGGGCCGGGCTCGCCCTCGCAGGGCGTCAGCGGGACGATGCGCAGCTCGGTGATGTCCGCCGGGTTGCTGTCCGAATGCAGGCTTTCCAGCTGGAAGCGCGCCTGGTCGGGGGTCAGGTTGCCGCTGGGGGCATCCACCTCGTGGGAGCAGGGCTGGCCTTCGAGCTCGTAATGGATGCGAAAGCGCGGGGGCTGCGCCATGGTCGTGTTCCTCCGTGGTGCGTGGTCTCCGGCTGACCGGCGCCCCGGGCCAAGGTTCAGCCGCGCTCGCCGACCGGCCTACCGCGCCAAGGACGCCGCGGAGGAACAGGATGGTGTTGAGCCTGCGAAACCCATGCGGTTGCGCCGATGGGTATCGCTTCGCTCAACACCATCCTACGAAAAGCCATGCTCGCTCCCACGCAACCCCACCCGCGTCATCCCCCTGTAGGAGCGCGCCCTGCGCGCGAATCGCGGGCAGGGCCTCCTACAATTCCAGGGAGGTACGGCCGTAGGAGCGGACTCTGTCCGCGATTGGACTCACCGGCAACGCCGGACACTCCGCTGGCACGAACAGCTCCCTCTCCCGCTTGCGGGAGAGGGCTGGGGTGAGGGTGCTCTTAAAACCCCGCCACCGGGAACTCCATATCTCCGAGCAATGGTTTTGCCCCCGCACCGAGGCGCTCTTCGTAGGATGGGTTGAGCCTTGGCGATACCCATGCGGTCATGGCGATGGGTATCGCTTCGCTCAACACCATCCTACGAAAAGCCATGCTCGCTCCTACGCAACCCCACCCGCGCCATTTCCCTGTAGGAGCGCGCCCTGCGCGCGAATCGCGGGCAGGGCCTCCTACAATTCCAGGGAGGTACGGTTTTGCCCCCCGCACCAAGGCGCTCTTCGTAGGATGGGTTGAGCTTGCGATACCCATGCGGTTGCGCTGATGGGTATCGCTTCGCTCAACACCATCCTACGAAAAGCCGTGCCCGCTCATGCGCCAGGACGCCGTCCGCGAGTTGAAATCCCCCCTGTATAAGAAGAAGTTATAACGACGCTTCGCCAGCCAGTTACCGTCATTTCCTGACGTCGGCTTTTCGGCGCGAGCGGGGCCAGCGGCCCCCTGCCCTGCGCTTCCTGCTCTGCCCGCCGCCGCACTGAAAACCTGAACGCCCGCCCCGCTGCCTTCTCAAACCAGAATGAACCACGGGACGAGGTACGCAGCATGTCCTCCAGCGAAGCCGGGCGCGAACGCCTTTGCCACGCCGCCGAACCGTTGCCGGAGCCGGACGCGGCGGACACCATCCCCTTCGGAGTCCGACGATGAACGCATTCGACGACCGCCGGCACGCCGGCAAGGCCCTGGCCGAGGCGCTGCGCGAACGGCCCATGCACGAACCCCTGCTGCTGGCCCTGCCCCGCGGCGGCGTGCCGGTGGCCTATGAAATCTCCCTGGCCCTGCAATATCCCCTGGAGCTGCTGCTGGTGCGCAAGATAGGCGCGCCCGGCCACGAGGAATACGCCGTGGGCGCGGTGGTGGAAGGCGACCCGCCCAGGTGGGTGAAGGACGAGGACCTGCTGCGCCAGCTGCGCGTGGCGCCCGACTGGTTCGAACGCCGCCTGGCCGAACAGCTGCGGGAAATCGAGCGCCGCCGCGCCCGCTACTGTGGGCAGCAACCGCTGGCGTCACGCCGCGGCCGCGACCTGATCCTGGTGGACGACGGACTGGCCACCGGCAACAGCGTGCGCGCGGCGCTGCAGGCCCTGCGCGAGGACGACCCGCGGCGGATCATCCTCGCCGTGCCCGTGGGGCCGCCGGCCACCGTGGAGAAACTGCGGCCGCTGGTGGACGAGCTGGTGTGCCTGCTGACGCCTGAGGATTTCCACAGCGTCGGCCACTACTACCGGGACTTCCACCAGCTCGACGACCAGGAGGTCGTCGACCTGCTCCGCCCCTCGCGGACGCCTTCCGGCGCCTGATCCGACGGTGCTTCAACCACTGGCGAAACTTCTTCGAACCATTGTCCGGCGATGCCTTCCCAGTAACTGTGTGGGCCGACTGGCGGCCCACCCAATGGATGCGATGCATCCGAGGAGCACTTTCATGACTTCCAAAAACACCAACCCCGGCAACTTCGCCAACGATCGCGAAAAAGCCTCCGAGGCAGGGAAGAAAGGCGGTCAGCAAAGCGGCGGCAACTTCGCCAACGACCGTGAGAAAGCCTCCGAAGCCGGCCGCAAGGGCGGGCAGCACAGCCATGGAGGCGGGCGCAGCTAAGCCCTCACCCGGTGGAGCCTTTGGCTCCACCGGGGACCCGGCCGGACCGCGTGCCCGAGCTTTGCGGCAAAAAGCGTTTTGAAGGCAAACAGCACTTGGCCGTGGACTTTCCAGGCGGTCCATCGCTTCCGCTGGCGCGTCCTGCACGAAACATCCACTACGCCGCGGGCCCTCCCGGGTCATGGCTCATTCCTCCTGAGAGGTTTCGCTCAATGGGCAAGGCCCTGTTCGCGAGCCCGGCACTGTCGACTTTCGAAATGGCACAGCTCTTCCTGACGACGGGCCTCCCTCGTAGCGGCGATCCGCGAGAGCGCCTCCGCCCTGCCCCGTCCCAGGGCGCTCTCGCTGGCGGCCTGCGCACGGGACAGGCGGCGGTAGGCCAGGGGCACCTTCCAGCCGCCCAGGGCCGCCACCAGCCGGAAGCCCATGTCCACCAGCCAGGTCGGGTAGCGGTCGCCCTGCCGGAAGGGATAGTGGAAGCGGTGGCGGGTCAGGTGGCCGGGCATCTCGCGCACCAGCTCGGCCCGGCACTGCATCACATCGCGCGTGTCGCGCAGCTTCCGGAGCATGTCGAGCGGGCGGAACGGCATCTGCATACCTCGTTGATTGTCGTTGGACGCCAGGTTGCATCTGCATAAAAAAGTGCTGCGCACCTTTGCCGGCGGGCAGCACAAGTGGAGATCGTTAAAGCTCAGCGCGGCAGGCCGGGCCGGTGTTCACTTGAGCACCCCGAGGCGTTGCGCGCCGTCGCTCGAGGCGACGAACTCGGCGATGTTGCCGACGCTCTGGTCGATCAGCCGCTGCATCGCATCGTTGCTGCTCCAGGCCACGTGCGGCGTGAGGATGAAGTTGTCCTGCTCGATCAACTGCAGGATCGGGTTGTCTGGCTGCACCGGCTCGTCCACCAGCACGTCCAGCGCGGCGCCGCCGAGGCGCCCGGCGAGCATCGCCTCGATCAGCGCGGCCTCGTTGACCACGCCGCCGCGGCCGGTGTTGACGATCACCGCGTCGGGCTTCATCCGCGCCAGCTCGGCGGCGCCGACCAGGTCGCGGGTCTCGTCGGTCAGCGGGCAGTTGATCATCAGCACGTCGCTGAGCTGCAGCAGCGTGTCCAGCGGTACGTAGCTGGGCCCGGCGTAGCGGCCGCCGCGGTCATGGAAGACCACGTGCATGCCGATGCCCCTGCCCAGCTCGGCCACGCGCTTGCCGATGGGGCCGTTGCCGACGATGCCGAGCACGCGGCCGCGCAGGTCGCGGATCGGGTAGTCGAAGTAGATGTTCCTGGGCTCGGCGGCGCCGCTGCGCACCCGCTGCATCAGGCGGCTGTAGCTGGAGACCTTGCGGAACAGCTCGAACATCATCGCCACGGCATGCTCGGCCACCGAGTAGGTGGCGTAGCCCGGCACGTTGCTGACCTTGATGCCGTGCGCCCGGCAGTAGTCCAGGTCGACGATATCGGTGCCGGTCAGCGCCAGGGAGATCATCCGCAGGTCGGGTAGCTGGGCCAGGTGTTCCTCGCGCAGCGGCACGCTGCAGGTCAGCGCCACGCTGGCGCCGCGCAGGTGCTCCACCACCTGCTCCGGGCGCGTGTAGCGGTGGCTGACCCAGGTGTGCTCGAAAGGCAGCTTCGGCACGCGGACGTCGGGCCCGATGCCTTCGTCGTCGAGGAAGACGATGCGATGCTTCATTGGAATGCTTTCCTATTTCTTCTGGGCGGGAACGTAGCCGGCGGGGGCCAGCGCGGCGAGCTGCGAGGTCAGGAAGCTGGCGTCCAGGTTGCGGTCCTCCAGGGACTCCTTGCGCACCAGCGCGTCACGCACCAGGTGGGCGCCGATGAAGCGGAACGGCTCCGGCGGGAACAGCTTCATCTTCTGGTTGACCAGGCCGCAGTTGGCCCACTCGTCGTTGGCCTCCTCCACCAGCGACTTGATGATCCGGCTGGCGAACACCGTGGTGCCGACGCCATTGCCGGAGAAGCCGATGCCGAACACGATGTTCGGGTGGCCGCCCAGCTGGCCGAAGTTCGGCAGGCCCTTCATGGCGCGGTCGATCGGGCCGGTCCAGCTGCTGACGATGGGCACGTCGCTCAGTTGCGGGTAGAAGCTGCGCATCTCGGCAGCCACCTTCTGCGCCGCCGGCGTCGGGCGCTCGTAGAGGTCGCCGATCCTGCCGGCGAAGGCGAACTGCCCCAGCGGCTTGCCGAAGACGATGCGCCCGTCGGGGGTGTTGCGGTAGTAGTTGAGCACGGTGCGCGAGTCGGTGATGCACTCGCCGCCGCTGAAGCCGATCTGATCCAGGCGTTCCTTGACCGGCGCGGTGGCCACCATGTCGCTGGACATGACCGCGATCATCCGGCGCAGCTCGGGGAACTGCGCGCCCCAGGCGTTCATGGCGACGACCACCTTCTTCGCCCGCACGCTGCCCTGCGCGGTATGCACCACCGGCTGCTCGGAGCGCTCCAGGGTGGTCAGCGGCGACTTCTCGTAGATCACCACGCCCAGCTCCAGGGCCACCCGGCGCAGGCCGCGGGCCAGCATCGCCGGCTGCACGGTGGCGGCGTTGGGGTCGAAGATGCCGCCCATCATCCGCGCCGAACCGGTGCGCCGGCGCACCTCCTCGCGGGTGAGGTTGCGGAAGGGGTTGACGCCATGGCGTTCGAGGCTGTCGGTGAGCACCTTCCAGGAGTCCACCTGGCGCTGGTTGCTGGCGGTCCACAGCCAGCCGTCCTTGCGGTACTGCGCGTCGATGCCGTGCTCGCGGCAGAAGCTGCCGATCTCGTCGATGGCCGATTCGGCGGCCTCGCAGATGCGCCGCGCTTCCTTCTCGCCGCAGATGCTCATCACCGACAGGTACTTCGCCCACCAGTTGGTGGCGATGCCGCCGTTGCGGCCGCTGGCGCCGGAGCCGCAGCGGTCGCGCTCGACGATGACGATCCGGCGCTCGGGATGCGCCTGCTTCAGGCGGATCGCCGACCACAGGCCGAGGAAACCTCCGCCGACGATGCAGACGTCGGCCTGCTCATTACCCTTGAGCGAGGGGGCGAGGTGACAATCGCGATCCAGCGCCTGCGCATACCAAAAGCCACGGTACATGTGTATTCACCCACTTCGAATGTGATGGTTAGAACACATGTTGCCGAAGGGGACGGCCGGCCACTATCAGGTTACGGACAGATGCTAGAAGCCCGCTGCCGAGTCAATGCCGTTCGCTTGGGAAAGGATGCCGTTTCTCTGGCTGGGGGGGGAACGGGATTTTCATAGGGGCCGAGGCGGTCCTGCGCTCCGATCTACAGGGGCGTTCCGGTGCGCTCGGGTATTTCACCGTAGGGCGCATAACGCCTATGGCGTTATCCGCCGAATCGCGGACGAAGTCCGCTACGCAGCCCCACCCGCACCATTCCCATGTAGGAGCGCGCCCTGCGCGCGAAATCGCGGGCAGGGCCCGCTCCTACAGGTTGCCCCGAGGCACGGCATTCCCCCGTAGCGGACCTTGTCCGCGATGGCCGGACATATCGGCGCGGTTCGCGGATGAGATCCGCTTGTATGGCGTTAGGGTAGGAACCTGTCGGGGGTGGAGGGACAAGACCCGCTTCTGCAAGCCAGACGGTAGGAGACTTCC
>NZ_JWMC01000019.1:0-149172 GCF_000812405.1 Pseudomonas sp. PI1 | reverse complement strand
AAGGGGACGGCGGGCGCCCGCCAATGGCGGGCGCCGGTCTTTCCGGCTGGCGCCCAAGCCTGCGCCGCCGTCCGGGGCGGAACCTGCCAGCCGTGGCGCCCGGCAGGTTCGACTTTCTCTTTCAGGCTCTTTCAGGCGGCCAGCGCCTGCTCCCGAGCGACTTCCCCGTAGATCACCGTGCCGATGGCGGCGTGGGCCTGCTGCGCCAGTTGGGCGCGGTCGCGGCCCTGGCTGGGCAGCGGCGCGAGCAGGTGGATCTCCACGCAGCCGCGGTCGTTGCGCAGCAGCCGCAGCAGGTGGCTGAGCAGGTCGTCGTCGCCGATGAAGGGCGCCAGGTGGTCCGGCTCGCCGTCGCGCAGGTAGCGCAGGGCCACCGGCTGCAGCGGCACCCCGGCCTGGATGGCGCCGGCCAGCAGGCGCCCGTGGAAGTTGCGCAGGCCGCGGCCGTCGGTGGTGGTGCCTTCCGGGAAGATCAGCGTCGAGCGGCCCAGCTGCAGGGCCCCGGCGATCTGCTCGCCGAGGCGGCTGCCGTCGCCCGAGCCGCGGCGGATGAACAGGGTGCCGGCCTTTTCCGCCAGCCAGCCGGCCAGCGGCCACTGGCGCACCTCGGCCTTGGACAGGAAGGTCAGCGGGGCCAGGGCGCCGAGCAGCGGGATGTCGAGCCAGGACACGTGGTTGCTGACCCACAGCGCCGGCTGCCGGGGCAGCTCGCCGTAGACCTTCACCCGCAGCGGCAGGGCGCGGCTCAGGCGCGCCAGCCACCAGCGCGTCAGGCCCTGGCGCAGGGCGGTCCAGTCGTAGCCGGGCAGGCGTTCGAGCAGCGCCACCCCGGCGGCCAGCGCCAGGCCCAGGCCGATCACCGCCAGCAGGCGGGCGCTTCGCCAGGCGCCGCGCATCACACGGCCGCCTTGAAGTGGCGGGCGTAGCGCGGGCACAGCTCGTCGCGCTTGAGCAGGATGAACACGTCGGCGACCTGGAAGTCCGGGTCCCAGCAGGGCTCGCCGCAGATCTTCGCGCCCAGGCGCATGTAGGCCTTGAGCAGCGGCGGCAGCTCGGCGGTGAGGTTGTCCGGCAGTTCCTGCGCCGGCAGCGGCGTCTTCGGTTCGGCGCGCAGGTTCTCGCGGCACAGGTAGCGCTCGCGCAGGCGCTGCATCACCGCCAGGGCCTGGATGCCGCCGTCGCGCATGGGGATGCTGGCGCAGCCCATCAGGTAGCGGTAGCCGCCCTCGTTGAGCACTTCGGCCAGCTCGCCCCAGAGCACGGCGATGGTGGCGCCGTTGCGGTAGGCCGGGTCGACGCAGGTGCGGCCGATCTCCAGCACCGGGCCCTGCAGCTCGGCCAGGCCGTCGAGGTGGAATTCCTCTTCGCTGTAGAAGCGCCCCAGGCGCTCGGCGGCGCGGTGGTCGAGCAGGCGGGTGGTGGCCACCAGGGCGCCGCTGGCCAGGTCGCGCACGCCGATGTGCTGGCAGTGGCTGTCGTAGTCGTCCAGGTCCAGGCCGAGCTCGGCGCCTTTGAGGCGTGCATCGAACTCGCTGCTGAAGACGCGGAAGCGCAGGGCCTGGGCTTCGCGCAGGGCGCGGGCGCCGCGCAGGCGCACGGCTTTCAGGCGGCGTTCTTCGCGCGGGGTGTCGCAGGCGTGGGCGGTCTGACTCATGCGGAGGCCTCCATGGGCCGGCCAGGCGGGTTGCGGCCGGTCGCCTTTGTTGTGCAAGCTCAGGCTAGGAAGCGGCGGTGTCACGCTTGTGACCCTGGCGTGATGCTTGTATGACAACACCACCCCCCGGATGAGGATCGCCCCATGCCCTGGAACCGCCTGCTCGGCCCCCTGGAGCCACTGCCCGCCGACCTGGCCCTGGAGGACTGGTACGCCGAACTGCTGGCCTGCGCCGCAGGCGCCGGGCCGCTGGAGCTGGCGGTGCTCGCCGGGCGCCTGGCGGCCACCCCCGGCCTGGCCTTCCTCGGCGGCTACCAGGCGGCCCTGCGCGCCCTGTGGCCGGCGGCTCCGGCCGGGCTGGGCGCGCTCTGCGTCAGCGAGGGCAAGAGCCTGCGCCCGGCGGACCTGGCCACCCGCCTGGACGGCCTGACCCTGCATGGCCGCAAGGACTTCGCCACCGCCGCCGACAGCGCCGCCTGGTACCTGGTGGCGGCGCGCGACGAGCCGGACGGCGAGGCCCCGCGCCTGGCCATGACCGTGGTGCTGGCCGGCGCCCCCGGCGCGCGCCTGGAGCCGATGCCGGCCATGCCGCTGATCCCCGACATCCCCCACGCCCGGCTGATCCTCGAGGGCGCCCACTGCGAGCGCCTGCCGGGCGACGGCTGGGACGCCTACAGCAAGCCGTTCCGCGGCCTGGAAGACCTGCACGTGATGGCCGCGCTGCTGGCCTGGCTGTACGGCGTGGGCCTGGCCAGCCGCTGGCCGCGGGAATTGCCCCTGCGCCTGGCCGGGCTGCTGGCCGGCTGCGCCGAAGTGGCGCGGCACCCGGTGGGCGACACAGCGACGCACCTGCTGCTGGGCGGCCTGTTCGCCCAGTTCGACGCCCTGGCCCCGGCGCTGGACGCCGCCATCGCCCAGGGCCCGGAGCATTGGGCGCAGCTGTGGAAGCGCGACCGCGCGGTGCTCGCCCTGGGCGGCAGCGCCCGCGCCAGACGCCTGGACAAGGCCTGGGTGGCACTGGGGCTTGACCCAAGTCAGTGAGGCTTGCGCCCGCGCCTGGGTACCCTGCGCGACATTCCGCCGCCCCACCGGCATGACCCGCAGGAAGCTCCATGCGTCGCGAACCCATAGTGCTGTTCGACAACGGCACCCACCAATGCCTGTGCTTCGACGACCTCGTCAGTGGCGACGGGGTGCAGTCCAACCAGTTCCTCATCGTCGACCACGGCCAGTACCTGCTGCTCGATCCGGGCGGCGACCTGACCTACACGCCGCTGTCGCTGGAACTGTCGAAGCTGATGCCGTTGCAGGACCTGGACTACATCTTCGCCTCGCACCAGGACCCGGACATCATCGCCGCGCTGGACAAGTGGCTGCTGCACACCCGCGCCAAGGTCGTCTGCTCCAAGCTCTGGGCGCGCTTCCTGCCGCACCTGACGGCCAGCTACCTGGCGGTCAGCCACGGCATCTCCACCTACGACCGCGTCATCGCCGTGCCCGACCGCGGCCAGTCGCTGAGCCTCGGGCGCTGCCAGCTGAAGGTGCTGCCGGCGCACTTCCTGCACTCGGTGGGCAACTTCCAGATCTACGACCCGGTCAGCCGCATCCTCTTCTCCGGCGACATGGGCGCCTCCCTGGTGGACGACGCCAGCCCGGTGCAGGACTTCGCCGAGCACCTGCCGCACATGCTCGGCTTCCACCGCCGCTACATGGCCAGCAACAAGGTGTGCCGGCTGTGGGCGGACATGGTGCGCGGCCTGGACGTGCAGATGATGGTGCCGCAGCACGGCCGGCCCTTCGTCGGGCGGCCGATGATCGACGCCTTCCTGGACTGGATAAGCGGCCTGGAATGCGGCATGGACCTGCTCGGCCCGGCCGACTACCAGGTGCCGCGCTGAATCCGTCCGCCATTACGGCGTGATCGGCGCTTATAGCCGTCATGGCAGCGTGCTAGGGTTCCGCCGGAGCTGACGACAAGAGGCCCGCCGATGCCCATGCCCTCCCTGCGCCCGCTGCTGCGTGGCCTCACCCTGGCCGCCGGCCTGTGCCTGCTGGCGCCGGCCCACGCGGAAACCTGGCCGGACGCCGACTGGCAGTCCGGCCCCGCGCCCAGTGGCCCGGCGTTGCAGGCCTTCGAAGCCTATGCCTTCCCGGCGCGCGACGACGCCACCCGCCAGGGTGTGCGCAGCGATGCCGTGGTGGTGATCCGCGACGGTCAACTGCTCTACGAACGCTATGCCGGGCCGACCCGCGCGCAGACCCCGCACCTGGCCTGGTCGATGAGCAAGAGCATCATGGCCTGCGTGCTCGGCGTGGCCTACGGCGAGGGCCGCTTCCAGCTGGACGACGCGGTGGCGCAGCACTTCGCGCCCTTCGCCGCGCACCCGCAGGTGAAGATGCGCCACCTGCTCAACTGGGCCTCGGGCCTGGCCTGGGAGGAAGACTACGAATACGCCCCGCTGAAATCCTCGGTGGTGGCCATGCTCTACACCCGCGGCCGCGACGACATGGCCGGCTTCGTCGCCGGCTTCCCCGCCGACGCCGAACCGGGCCAGCGCTTCCGCTACTCCAGCGGCGACAGCAACGTGCTCGCCGCCAGCCTCAAGCAGATGGTCGGCGACGCCTACGCGGACTACCCCTGGACCGCGCTGTTCGAGCCCCTGGGCATCCGCTCGGCGGTGTGGGAACGCGACGCCAGCGGCACCTTCGTCGGCTCCTCCTACGCCTACATGAGCGCCCGCGACCTGGCGCGCATCGGCCTGCTGATGCAGCGCGGCGGACGCTGGAAGGAGCGCCAGCTGCTGCCCCAGGCCTGGATGCAGTTCGCCCTCACGCCGTTCGCCAACTACCGCCCGAGCGCGGAAGACGCCAGCGACGGCGTGCCCGGCGGCCAGTGGTGGCTCAACCGCGCCCCGGCCGGCGCCGGCCTGCCCTGGCCGAACGCCCCGGAAACCGCCTTCGCCGCCCTCGGCCACTGGGGCCAGGCGCTCTACGTGCTGCCCGACCAGAAGCTGGTGATAGTGCGCTACGCCGACGACCGCGACGGCAGCTACCGCCACGACGACTTCCTCAAGCGGGCCCTCGCGGCCTTCGCCCAGCCGGAGGCCAAGCCATGATCCGCCGCCACCCGCTGCTCAGCCTGCTGCTCCTGGCGCTGGTCGCCCTGGCCGGCTGGGCCTGGGCCAACCGCGTGCACCTGGAGTCCTTCCCGCCGATCATCGGCGCCTACACGGCCAAGGAGTACTGCTCCTGCCGCTACGTCATGGGCAACAGCGCCGAGTATTGCCAGGGCTACACCAAGCAGTACGTGCCGACCAGCGCCTTCCTCGACGACGCCGAGCACAAGCGCGTGACCGCCAGCGGCCTGGGCAGCACCCAGACCGCCGCCTGGCTCGGCCTGCGCGAGGGCTGCCGGCTGCTGCCGCAGCCGTAGGGCGGATAACGCCTACGGCGTTATCCGCCGCTTGGCCTTGGTTCCCGGCGGCGTCTGGGTTGACCTGGGCATTGGCTGCGGTCTCGGTGTATCGGCGGATAACCGCGAACGGTTATTCGCCCTACGTCTGAACCAATGGCGCTGCCGCCTGCCCAACGGGCTCGCCGGCCGGTTTGCAAGCCGACGGCGGGCGGCTATCGTTGGCCGTTGATCCGGTCGTTTTCCATGTAAGGGATTTCATGCGCTCGCTGTTCGCCTTCCTCTTCGCGGCCTGCTTCGCCGCCTCCGCCCAGGCGGCCTGGTACCTCGACTACGAGTCCTCGCGGCTGAACTTCGTCACCGGCCGCGGCGCCGCCGGCGCCGACAACAACCGCTTCCTGGTCATGCACGGCAGCGTCGACGACCACGGCAAGGCCAGCCTGCGCATCGAGCTGGACTCGGTGCTAAGCGGCGTGCCGCTGCGCGACGAGCGCATCCGCGAGCTGCTGTTCGAGACCGAACGCTACCCCGAGGCCAGCGTGGACGCGCAGCTGGACCTGGGGCCGATCCTCGGCCTGGCCAACGGCGCGCAGCTGGAAATGCCGCTGCCGTTGCGCCTGGACCTGCACGGCGCCAGCCGCGCCTACCGCGCCGAGGTGCTGGTGACGCGCCTGGACGAACGGCGCTTCCAGGTGGTGACGCTGTCGCCGCTGATCCTCGATGCCGCCGACTTCGGCCTGGCGCCGGGGGTGGAGAAACTGCGCAAGCTCGCCGGCCTGCAGACCATCAACCTGGCGGTGCCGGTGGGCGCCGTGCTGATCTTCGCCCAGCGGTGAGCGGGCCGGTCTTCCCCTGGCGCAGCGGCAACCGCTTCGCCCTGCTGGTGGACGGGGAGGACTTCTTCCCGAGCATGCTCACGGCCATCGCCCGGGCGCAGCGCCAGGTGGACCTGGAGCTGTACCTGGTGGAGGGCGGCACCTGTTCCGAGCTGCTGCTGGAAACCCTGATCGACGCCCTGCGCCGCGGCGTGGCCGTGCGCTGCCTGTTCGACGGCTTCGGCGCCCTGCGCCTGGGCAGCGCCTGGGGCCGCCGGCTGCGCGAGGCCGGCGGCGAGCTGCGCCTGTACAACCCGCTGCGCTGGCGCGGCGGCTGGCGCAATCTGTTCCGCGACCACCGCAAGCTGCTGCTGGTGGACCAGGATGTTGGCTACGTCGGCGGCGCCGGCGCCACCGACGAGTTCTGGTCGGTGCCGGAGAACACCAGCGCCTGGCACGAGGTGATGGTGGAAATGCAGGGCCCGGTGCTGGCCGACTGGCTGGTGCTGTTCGAGCGCCAGTGGCATGCCTGCCTGCAGGCCAAGGCCTGGCGCCCGCAGCAGATGCTGCCGCCGGCGCGCCTGCCGCCCACGCCCGTGGGCGGTAGCGGCCTGGGCCGGGTGGCCTACGCCGACGCCCGCCAGCACCGCGACATCCTGCAGTCGCTGGTGCGCAGCCTGAACGGCGCGCAGCAGCGCATCTGGCTGGCCACGCCGTATTTCCTGCCCACCTGGAAGGTCCGCCGGGCGCTGCGCAAGGCCGCGCGGCGCGGCGTGGAGGTGCGCCTGCTGCTGACCGGCCGGCTCACCGACCACGCCCCCGTGCGCTATGCTGGGCAGCGCTATTACCCGCGCCTGCTGCGCGCCGGCATCCGCATCTTCGAGTACCAGCCGCGCTTCCTGCACATGAAGGTGGTGCTGGTGGACGATTGGACGAGCGTCGGTTCGTGCAACTTCGATCATTGGAACTTGCGGTTCAATCTGGATGCCAATATCGAGATACTGGACGCCGACTTCACGGCGGCGGTGGCCGATTGCCTGATCGCCGACTTCGCCGCCAGCCGGGAGATCGATTTCACGCTGTGGCACGGCCGCTCCCTGTGGATGCGCCTGCACCAGCGGTTGTGGGGCTGGCTCGACCGGGTGGTGGTGAACTTCCTCGATCGTCGCCGTTGAGCAGTCCGCCGGGGCAGGCACCCCGGGGAGAACGGGAGCAGGGTCGTGAACAAGAGCGGCAAGGAAAGGTTCATCGGGCTGGAGTGGTTGCGCTTCCTGCTCGGGATATACGTGGTGGTCTACCACACCCTCCATGCCTACCCGGCGGAGCAGAAGTTCCGCGGGCTGGACGAGCTGACCAGCCTGGGCTTCTTCGCCACCAGCACCTTCTTCGTGCTCTCCGGCTTCCTCCTGGCCCACGTCTACGTCACCGACGGCCAGTTGCGCGAGAGCCCGCGCAGCTTCCTCACCAAGCGCTTCTCCAACCTCTACCCGATCCACATCTTCTCGATCCTGCTGACCATCGGCGTGCTGCTGCTGATCAGCCAGTTGGGCATCGGCCCGGACCTGGACCAGGCCACCCCGCGCTTCGTGGTCTACGACACCCACGAGCGCCTCGGCCAGAGCCACCCGGAGCTGTTCCGCCACTGGATGAGCGACCGCGAGCTGCTGCTCAACAGCATCCTCCAGCTGACCATGCTGCAGGCCTGGAACCCTCTGTACCTGACCTTCAACGCGCCGCTCTGGTCGCTGTCCACGCTGTTCTTCTTCTACCTCTGCTTCCCGGCGCTGGCGCCGCGGCTGATGCGCATCGGCAACAAGCGGCGGGCGCTGCTGGCGCTCTGGCTGCTGTACCTGGTGCCGCCGCTGCTGCTGGCGCTGCACCAGCAGTACGGCATGCCCTGGACCGGCCTGCTGCACCGCAACCCCATCCTGCGCCTGCCGGAATTCCTCGGCGGCATCCTCGCCTACGGCCTGTTCCGCGAGCACAAGGACAGCGGCCGCCTGCCCGGCACCGGCGCGGTGCTGGCGCTGGGCGGCTTCGTGGTGGCCAACTTCCTCGCCGCCGACTACCTCTACACCCAGGGCGCGCGGCACTGGTACTTCCTGCTGCACAACGGCCTGCTGCTGCCGGCGCAGCTGGCGCTGGTGTACATCAGCGCCTTGCCGCGCGACCCGCACAGTCCGGCGATCCGCCACTGGTCGCCGCGCCTGGGGGCGGCCTCGCTGTCGCTGTTCGCCCTGCACGTGCCGCTGTTCACCCTGTTCTCCCGCGCCGAGAAGCTGATCCGCGCGCCCGGCGACTGCCTGGCCGACTGGGCCTACTGCATCACCGCGGCCACCGAGCAGCAGCTGTCGCTGTGGCTGTACCCGCTGTTCCTGCTGTTCATGGTGGTCAGCTGCGTGCTGTTCCAGGAGCGCTTGGTCGTACCCACGCGCAAGTGGCTGGTGCGTCACCTGTTACCGCAGGCGGCGCAGAGGCGCCCGGCCACGCTGCCCTGAGGCGCCGCCACCCGGACTTTCGGCGGGTGGCTAGGCGGCCGGCGCTGGTTATGCTCGCGGCATGACCACAAGAAGGGACTGACGCATGTTGCGATCGCTGCTGGGCCTGGTTCTCCTGCTGCTGGCCGGTTGCAGTTCCCCCGGCGCCTTCTTCGGCGCCACCGACGGCCAGGCTTTCGCGCCGCTGCGACCCGGCGACGCGCAGCATGCCCTGGTCTACCTCTACCGCCCGCAGAACCAGTGGGCCGACGAGGAACTGGAAGCCCCCGGCCTGTTCCTCAACAACGAGCTGATCGGCAGCCTGCCGAGCAACGGCTACCTGGCCCTGGAGTTCGAGCCGGGCAGCTTCAAGCTGGAAATGCGCCGGCCGCTGTTCGGCAGCTTCTGGACCTTCTTCGCCGACGGCCCGCTGGACTTCACCCGTATTTCCAGCTTCATGCTCGAAGCCAAGGCCGGCGGCGTCTACTACCTGCGCTACGACGAGGACCGCGTGCCCGCCAAGCGCAGCCACAGCGAGGGCGATGGCCCGCTGCAACTGATCGAGGCGCGCCTGGCCGAACCGGAGATCGCCCGCACCCGCCTGGTCCAGGAGCCGGCGCAGATCGCCGCCAGCGGCTACGAGGTGCGGCGCCAGCGGCGCTTCTGGGAAGGCGTCGGCAAGGCCCTGGACAAGGTCGGCATCTGAACCCCTCCAGGTTATGAGCTGAACTCATAGCTCCTTGAGTTTTTATGCTTACCGGCCCGCAACGGGCCGGTGCTAAAAAATCGCGCAACGGCTCCCGACAACAACAACGAGCGACTGCGCCATGCCTTCATTCCTCCCGCTGCTTTCCCGCTTCCCGCTCGTTCCTCCTCCAATTCCGTCGCGAACCGCCTACTGAACCCGGCTGCCCCGCAGCCCTGCGCACGGACCTTCGCGGTCCGCGCCCCCGCTCGCCCTGACGATCCCACGAGGTACCCATGAAACAGCTCGATCTCTACATCGGTGAAGGCTTCGAAGGCCCCGGCGTCAACGCCGCGCACATCAACATCCTGCTCGGCCCGCGCAACGGCCCCGCCGGCCAGGCCTTCGCCGGCAGCCTGGCCTCGCCCAGCCAGGGCCACTGCCCGTTCATGGTGATCGCCCAGCCGAACCTCCCGGTCAAGCCGATGACCCTCTACGTGAACAAGGCCCCGATCGGCGGCGACCTGCACGCCAACGCCACCTGGGGCGCGTCCCAGGCCGGCATCGCCAAGGCCGTCACCGAGGCCCTGCTGGACGGCACCCTGCCGGCCGAAGCCGAGGACGAGTGGGCCATCGTCACCGCCAACTGGGTCAACCCGGCCTGCGACGACCTGGATGCCGTCTACCTGAACAACTACAACGCCTGCCGCACCGCCATCCGCGCGGCGCTGGCCTGCAAGCCCGAGCGCGCGCAGCTGGCCGACGTGGTCGGGCAGATCGCCAACCCCTTCTACACCCCCAAAGCCTGAGGTCGCCGCCATGCAATACATCCGTCTCGGCAACTCCGGCCTGCAGGTCTCCAAGCTGTGCCTGGGCACCATGAACATGGGCACCCCGGACTGGAAGCCGTGGATCTTCGACGAACAGCGCAGCGAACCGATCGTGAAGCACGCGCTGGACGCCGGGGTGAACTTCGTCGACCTGGCCGACTTCTACTCCGCCGGTATCGGCGAGGAAGTGGTGGGGCGCATCCTCAAGCGCCTGGTGCGCCGCGAGGACATCGTGGTCACTACCAAGGTCGGCTACGGCACCCGCCAGGGCATCAACGCCAGCGGCCATTCGCGCAAGCACATCATGGACAGCATCGACGCCTCCCTGGCCCGCCTGGGCATGGACTACGTCGATATCTACATGCTGCATTTCTATGACCTGAACACCCCCGTGGAAGAGGCGATGGGCGCGCTGAACGACATCGTCCGCGCCGGCAAGGCCCGCTATATAGGCGTATCCACCATGCTCACCGGGCAACTGGCGAAAATCCTCATGGCCTGCGAGCGCAACGGCTGGGTCAAGCCGATCAACATGCAGCTGCAGCTCAACTGCGCCTACCGCGAGGAAGAGCGCGAGATGATCCCCTTCTGCCGCGACCAGGGCCTCGGCGTCTCGGTGTTCAGCCCGCTGGCCCGCGGCCTGCTGACCGGCGATGCGCAATCCACGCGCAACCAGACCGACTTCTTCACCCAGCAGATGTACGCCGACGAGGCCTCCTTCGAGATCGCCCGCTCGGTGCAGCGCGTGGCCCGGCGCCGCGGCGTGAGCAACGCGCAGGTCGCCCAGGCCTGGGTGCTCAACCACCCCGGCGTGGACTGCATGCTGGTCGGCGCCGACACCACGGCGCAGTTCGACAGCGCCCTGGCCGCCCTGGAGACGCGCCTGGACGAGGAAGAACTCTACGAACTGGAGCGCAACTACACGCCTTGCGACCTGATCAACGACTACACCGCCGGCAAGCGCATCCTCCGCGTGGCCCGGCCGATGCGCGAGACCTTTTCGCTGACGGAGGCCGTGGCATGAGCGTACTGCTGAAAGCCGGCCACTACATCGACGGACAGTGGCACAGCGGCGGCCCGACCTACGCGGTCCGCAACCCGGCCACCGGCGAGGTGATCATTGAGGTGCCGCGCGGCGGTGCCGAGGAAACCAACGCCGCCATCGCCGCCGCCGAGCGCGCCCTGCCGGCCTGGCGCGCTCTGCTGGCCAAGGAACGCGCGGCGCGCCTGCGCCGCTGGGCCGAACTGATGCTGGCCAGCCAGGACGAACTGGCGCGCCTGCTCAGCCGCGAGCAGGGCAAGCCGCTGGCCGAGGCGAAAGGCGAGGTGGCCTACGCCGCGAGCTTCCTCGAATGGTTCGCCGAGGAAGCCAAGCGCGTGTACGGCGACGTGATCCCTTCGCCCAAGGCCGACGCGCGCATCGTCGTCACCAAGCAGCCGATCGGCGTGGTGGCCGCCATCACCCCGTGGAACTTCCCCCTGGCCATGGTCACCCGCAAGGTCGGCCCGGCTCTGGCGGCGGGCTGCACGCTGATCCTCAAGCCCTCGGAAGAGACGCCGCTGTCGGCCTTCGCCCTGGCCGTGCTGGCCGAGCAGGCGGGCATCCCGGCCGGGGTGTTCAACATCGTCTCCGGCGACGCCCCGGCCATCGGCGGCGCGCTGCAGGCCTCGGGCGTGGTGCGCAAGCTGTCGTTCACCGGCTCCACCCGCACCGGCAAGCTGCTGATGCGCCAGGCCGCGGACACCCTGAAGAAGGTCTCCCTGGAACTGGGCGGCAACGCGCCCTTCATCGTCTTCGCCGATGCCGACCTGGACGCCGCGGTGCGCGGCGCCATGGCCTCGAAGTTCCGCAACACCGGGCAGACCTGCGTGTGCGTCAACCGCTTCTACGTGCAGGACGAGGTGTACGAAGCCTTCACCGCCAAGCTCGCTGAAGCGGTGCGCGGGCTGCGCGTGGGCAACGCCCTGGAAGGCGACACCGAGCAGGGCCCGCTGATCAACGAAGCGGCCCTGGCCAAGGTCGAACAGCATGTCGGCGACGCTCTGGAGAAGGGCGCCCGGCTGCTCTGCGGCGGCCAGCGCCATGCCCTGGGCGGCACCTTCTACGAGCCCACGGTGCTGGCCGAGGCGAACGCCGGGATGCTCATCGCCGGCGAGGAAACCTTCGGCCCGGTGGCCGCCTGCTTCCGCTTCCGCGACGAGGCCGAGGCGCTGCGCCTGGCCAACGACACGCCCTACGGCCTGTCCGCCTACTTCTACAGCCGCGACATCGGCCGCGTCTGGCGCATGGCCGAGGGCCTGGAGGCCGGCATGGTCGGCATCAACGAAGGGATCATCTCCACCGAGGTGGCGCCCTTCGGCGGCATCAAGGAATCCGGCCTGGGCCGCGAGGGCTCCAAGTACGGCCTCGACGACTACCTGGAGATCAAGTACCTGCTGCTCGGCGGCCTGTCCGACTGACGCCGCCCCGCATGCAGCCGCGGCCACGCCGCTAAGGAGTTCCGCCAACCGCCGCCGCCCCGACCGGTGCGGCGGTCATCCTTCCGTTCAGACAACAAGAAAAAAACTCGGAGACGATCATGTCGGGTAACACAGTCAGAATCGATGACCTGCCCATCGGCAGGTTCCACATCAAGATCGCCGGCCTCACCTTCGGCGCCCACTTCACCGACGGCTACATCCTCGGGCTGATCGGCATCGCCTTCACCCTGATCAACCCGCAACTGAACCTCGACCCCTTCTGGCAGGGCCTGATCGGCAGCTCGGCGCTGCTCGGCCTGTTCTTCGGCAGCCTGTTCTTCGGCTGGATTTCCGACCACCTGGGGCGGCAGAAGATCTTCCTCATCAGCTTCGTGCTGATCACCCTGGCCTCGCTGCTGCAGTTCTTCGCCGAGACGGCGCTGCAACTGTTCCTCTGCCGGGTGCTGATTGGCATCGGCCTGGGCGGCGACTTCAGCGTCGGCCACGCCATACTCGCCGAGTTCTCGCCGAAGAAGCACCGCGGCGTGCTGCTGGGCTCCTTCAGCGTGATCTGGACCTTCGGCTACGTCGCCGCCACCTTCGTCGGCACCGCCATGCTCGGCCTGGGCGACGACGCCTGGCGCTGGATGCTGGCATCCTCGGCGATCCCCGCGGCCATGATCCTGATCGCCCGCATCGGCACCCCGGAATCGCCGCGCTGGCTGGTGCACAAGGGCCGTGTGGAAGAAGCGCGGGCCATAGTGCGCAAGCACCTGGGCGCGCACGTGGTGCTCGACGACGAGATCGCCGAGGAGCACAAGGGCGGCTTCCGCCAGCTGTTCAGCGCGCAGTACCGCAAGCGCACCGCGTTCAACTGCCTGTTCTTCATCTGCATCGTCATGCCGTACTTCGCCATCTACACCTTCCTGCCGTCGATCCTGCAGAAGATGGGCCTGGCCGAGGGTTTCGGCACCGAGATGCTGCTCAACGCGCTGCTGGTGGTGGGCGCCTTGCTGGGCATCTGGTGCACGGTGAAATTCACCCGCCGCGGTTTCCTCATCGGCTCCTTCCTGATCCTCTCCGCCGCGCTCTTCCTGCTGGTGCTGCTGCCCGGCAGTCTGGCCTGGCTGATGGTGGCGACCTTCGGCCTGTTCACCCTGGTGCTCTCGGCGGTGAGCAACCTGGTCGGCGTCTACCCGGCGGAAAGCTTCCCCACCGAAGTGCGCGCCGGCGGCATCGGCCTGGCCACCGCCGCCAGCCGCCTGGGCTCGGCGCTGAGCACCTTCCTGCTGCCGGTCAGCGTGGCCGGCATCGGCCTCAACCCGACCATGGCCATCCTCGCCGGCATCCTCCTGTTCGGCGCGCTGATCTCCATGGCCTGGGCGCCGGAGACCAAGTACCTGACGCTGACCGACGCCGGCAGGGGCGAAGGCGAGGCGGGGCCGGCGCAGCCGGCGGCGAAGGTGATGGCAGTACTCTAGCCGGCCGTGTCAGGGAGCCTGCGGTGAAGGGGCTCCCTGTTCAGGTTGGGAGGCGAAATGGCTTTTCTCCCATTCCCGATCGGGACGTTTCGGACATGGAGCGGGGATGCATGCGCTGTATGAGCTTGTGCAATAATTGAGCACTGCACGAGGTGCTCATGACTGCAAAAGCGAAGACAGGGAAGGAAAGAAAGGCTATCCAGCCCGGAGCTGTTCCCATTGAAGTGCCTGTTACCGATCCTGAAGAGACCGGACGCTACCTGCATGTCCATCTGGACGACGAGGAAGAGCAGAAGAATCTCTATGCCGCCATCATTCGTGCCGCGGACATGAAAAGCCCGGAAATCGTGGCGGAACATATCGAGCCATACAATCATGCCATGCGGAGTTTCCAATACAGCAGCAGTCGGATTGCGAGCGCCTTGTCCGAAGCGGTGAGAGGTCATGAGCCGATGCACGTGGCATCGCTCCAGGCGAGGGATGCGTCACGGGATACCGATCGATTCGCAGCTTGTGGTGAGACGGTTCTGAATGTCCGACGGGCACTGGACATGCTGGAGAACCCACCGAAGGCTAACAAGGCCTTGAAGAAGATCCTCTCGCTGCGCTGACTGCTGGCGCCAAGAAGAATGAATGGATTTCATCACTGTCGACTTCGACAAGTCGGTGAACCGCAGGACGTTTGACTGCGTCTCTCCAGACCTCAACGACTACATCGTCAAATACGCCTCCCAGGATCAGAAGCGCCATCTGTCCAGGACATTCCTGGCGCTGGGAAGGGAGCGAACGCTCCTCGGGTACTACACGCTGGCGAGTACGTCGGTTCGCCTCGAGGACGTGGCCGAGCAGGAGCGGAAACGGCTCCCGCGCTATCCGCTTCCGGCAGTGCTGCTGAGTCGTCTGGCAGTGGATAGGTCGTGCCAACGGCAGGGGTTGGGGCAACGACTACTCGCTGATGTATTTCGCCGCCTCTATGCAATGTCGAAGCATGCCGGTATCGCTTTCCTGGCAGTCGACGCCAAGGATGAGGCGGCGGCAAGGTACTACAAGTCGCTGGGTTTCGAATCTTCCGATATGGACCGGTTACGCCTGGTGTATCCGACAGCGCCTCTTTTTGAAGAGCTTGCCCATCAGGATTCGAGCGGGCGACCCCCAGCTACCGGCATCCGTAAGTAGATACCGCTAGGCACCTCAGGCTGTTCTGGAGGTGCCATCCGGCAACGGCGGATAACGCTTCGCGTTATGCGCCCTACGGTCGGGGGATGTCCTGCTCCAGGCGCCTGGTCGAAGAGGGCCACGCCGAGGATGCCCTCCAGGGCTGCTAGGCGCCGGGAGACGGCCGCGTGGCCTCAGGGGCTCATCAGCCCGCGGATGCGCCGGGTGAGGTCGTCCAGCTGGCGCAGGGTGCCGACGTCGTGGGCGCGTTCGTCGTCCGCCTGCGACAGGCCCAGGGCGACGTTGGCCAGGGCGTGGACCCGCGCGGGTTCCACGCCCAGTACGTGGGCGACGCGCTTGGCGGTGGCAGTATCGTTCAGGGCTTCCTGGGCTGCGTCGAGCAACTCCTTCAGCAGTCGCTCGTCCAGCAGGTTCAGTGTGTGCTTGATAGACATGATCGGGTCCTTGCGGTGGCGATTTCTGGCGTCCGTGAGCGGGGGCAGACTCCAGCGCATGATCTTGGACCGCCATGCCTTTGGGAGGAGCGGCAAGGTCTGTGCAATTCCTCCGAGTCGGACGGGGGAGATTTCCACGCGAGGGGCGAAGCTGTCGGCAAATCCTCAAAACGGCTAGGGGTTGCTCATCAGTTCCAGCCAGTCCTGGAAGCGCTGCACCTTGGACAGGCCGCGCTTGTCGGCGGGGATGTCGAGCCAGTAGCCGTAGGGGCCGAGCACTTCCACCGGGGTGATCGGCAGCAGGCTGCCGGCGGCCAGTTCGCGTTCGATCATCTGCCGGTCGATCACCGCCAGGCCGCCGCCGGCCAGGGCGGTGTGGATGACCTGGTCGAGGGTGCTGAACTCGATGCCGCTGCCGGCGTCGACGTCGTTGCGGCCCACGGCTTCCAGCCAGTTCTCCCAGACCTTCAGGCGCTTGCCCTCGTGGAGGATGTGCAGCAGCGGGTGGGTGTGCAGCTCCGGCGGGCGCTCGCCGTCGAACAGCTCCGGGCTGGCCACGGCGATGTGCCGTTCCATCACCAGCAGTTGGCTGTGGCAGTGGGCGGCGGCCTTCAGGCCGAAGCGGATGCGGCAGTCCAGCTCGCCGGGGTTGTCCGCATCCTGGGCGTTGGTCACGCTCAGGCTGATGTCCGGGTAGCGCTGCAGGAAGCTGCGCAGCCGCGGCGACAGCCAGCGCGTGCCCCAGGTCGGCGGCGCGAGGATGCGCAGGCGCTGGCGCAGGTTGGGCACGCGCACCGCCTGCAGGGCGCGCTCGATGCGGTCGAAGGCCTCGCCCAGGTGCGGCGCCAGGGCGCTGCCGGTCTCGGTGAGGGTCAGACCGCGCGGCGTGCGCACGAACAGGCTGACGCCCAGGTAGTCCTCCAGTTGCTTGATCTGCCGGCTGACCGCGCCCTGGGTGACGTTGAGCGCCTCGGCGGCGCGGTTGAAGCTGCGGTGGTGGGCGACTTCCTCGAAGACCCGGAGCATGTTCAGGGGCGGCAGGCTGCGCATGGGGCGGCTTCCGAAAGGGCGCGCGGGGTGGCGCGCGCGGGCTGGTCGTGATGCGCCGATTCTAGCGCCGGGGCCGGTCCTGCAAACATGCGTTTTTCTCCGGTTCGCCCGGCGATTTAGTCGTTTGTGCGCGGCTCGCGCCAGGGGCTAGTTTCGGCCGCGCACAAGGTGTGGGGGGAGTGTCCGCGCCGGTGCGCCGAATAACGACAAGAACTTCGCCGAGGCTTTCCATTGTGGCCAGATTTCCCCTGCCGCGCCGCTGTGCGCACCTGCTGTTTCCCGTTCTGCTGACTTGCAGCGCCGCCGCCCTGGCGGTGCCGGTGACGGACGAACTCGACGTCGGCGGCGCCATCCGCGCGCGCTTCGACCACGACCCGGACCGCGACATCGACAAGGCCGGCTTCGACACCCTGATGCTGCGCGCCACCTATACCTCCGACAGCTGGATAGGCGCGGCGCGCTACCGCTTCTACGGCAAGCAGTACCCCTACCAGTACACCGACCACATCGGCGACGTCGCCTTCGCCGAGTACGCCTGGGTCGGCTACCGCTTCGACGCCGAGCGCCAGGTGCAGGTCGGCCTCAACCAGATTCCCTTCGGCCTGCAGCCGTTCTTCGGCAGCACCTTCTACGAGACCCTCGGCAACGTGGTGGGCCTGGAGGACGTCTCGGCGGTGGGCGCCAAGTACATCCAGCAGCAGGGCGACTGGAACCTGCAGGCGGGCCTGTACGGCCGCCCGGCCTGGCCGGGGCGCGGCACCAGCAACGGCAGCACCTACTCCACGGTGGTGACCTCGGCCGACGACTACGTGCCCGAGGGCACCCGCAACCAGGAACGGCAGATCGTGGTCGCGCGCCTGGCGCGCTCGCTGCAGCTGGGCGACTGGAAGTCCGAGGTGGGCGTGTCGGCCCTGACTTCGCGCCTGGAGAACAAGGACACCCACGACGCCGGCCGGCGCAACGCCTACGCCCTGCACTACCTGGGGCAGAACGGCCCCTGGGGCGTGCAGCTGCAGGCCGGGCGCCAGCAGATGTCGCCGCGCAACCCGGGCAGCGACGAGGTGGTCAGCTTCGGCGGCTACGACGGCACCTTCAACGTCGCCAGCCGCGGCAACCTCTACGTCGGCGACCTCAGCTACAGCTTCCCCGGCACCTTCGTCGGCGGCTGGGTGAGTGGCCTGAAGGTGTACGGCAACTACAGCCGCTTCGACAAGTCGGCCAGCGGCTTCGACGCCTCCGAGCGCTTCATCCTCGGCACCTCGTTCTCGGTGCGTTCCTTCTACATCGCCGTGGAATGGCTCAATGGCCGCAACGACCCCTACATCGGCGGCAGCAGCTACACCGACAGCCTGGCCCAGGGCGGCACCGACCACTGGGAGAACCAGCTCTACGCCAACGTCGGTTATTACTTCTGAAAACCTGTCTACGACCTGCTGCGCGTCGGCATAACTGCGTTGAAGACAGGCGAGGAATGCTCATTTAGCGGCCTAAACTCCGCTTCCTCGCCTGTCTGACTCGCTGCGCTCGCCCTTCGGGCCAGCCTTCGGCTGTTACTCCCGTTGGTCGTTGCGCCTTGTTCTGCTCTAGCTCGCGAGGTCGTAAACAGGTTTTGAGTGAGGAGCCTTTGCGGCCGCGGTGACTCCGCGGCCGTTGCCATACTCCAATGCGCATGCCGCGTCCAACGGGGGCGCGAGGGGAGGGCCAGCGATGAAGCGCAAGATCCCGGCGCTCAATGCACTCAAGGCGTTCGAGGTGGCCGGCAGCACCGGCAGCTTCACCCGCGCCGCCGAACTGCTCAACGTCACCCAGAGCGCGGTCAGCCGCCAGGTGCGCCAGTTGGAGGAGCAGCTCGGCGAGCCGCTGCTGCAGCGCCGCCACCACCACCTGCAACTGACCGACGCCGGGCGCATGCTGCTGCGCGCGTTGCAGCAGTCGTTCGACCGTATCGAGCTGACGGTGCGCGGCATCCAGCAGCGCCAGCACCTCAACCGCCTGCGCCTGAACGCCCCGCCGACCTTCGCCAGCCGCTGGCTGCTGCCGCGCCTGGGGCGCCTGCGCGAGGCCCATCCGGGGCTGGAGGTGACCCTCACCACGCACCTGCAGGACAGCCTGGCCGAGACCGGCACCCTGGACTGCGCCATCCGCTTCGGCAACGGCGAGTGGGAGGGCCTGGACAGTTCGCTGCTGATGCACGAGAAGCACATCGCCGTATGCGCGCCGGGCCTGCTGGCGCAGCGCGAGGAACCGGAGCAGGGGATGCCGCTCAATGGCATGACCCTGCTGCACGTGCTGGCCCGCGACGACCAGCGCTACCTGACCTGGCGCCACTGGCTGGACGCGGCGAAGATTCAGGGCGTCGACTTGCAGGGCGGCTACGAGTTCGACCTGTTGGACATGGCCATCCGCGCCGCCATCGACGGCCTGGGCGTGACCATGGCCGACCGCCAGATGGTGGCCCGCGAGCTGGTGGCCGGGCAGTTGGTGCAACTGCTCGACGTGCAGGTGGACGGCCACCAGTCCTACTGGTGGGTGAGCCGCCCGGGGCAGGAACTTCCGGAGCACGTGGAGCGCTTCCGCGACTGGCTGCTGGAAGAGGTGCGCCTGGCCGAGCGCAGCCTGGACAACGCCGCGCACATCGTCAGCCCGCGCTGAAACGCCGCCGGGTAACATGCGAAAAACGCAGGTTGCCCGGCGCTATTAATCGTTTGTCCGGCCTGCCGCGCCTGTCGAAACTTGGCCATCCAAGAACGACAAGAGTGTTTCCCATGCCTGCCCGCACCCGCCTGCCGGCGCGGCCTAGCGCCCGCCCCGCGTCGCTCCTGTCGTTCCTCCGCCACCGCGCTGCTTGAACCACAGGAATGCCCATGCGTACTGACCAGAACTTCATCGACGGCCGTTTCCGCGACTGCTCCGTGGCCGCCCGCATCGCCGTGTCCGACCCGGCCACCGAAGCCTGCATCGCCGAGGTGCCGGCCGCCAGCGAGGCCGAGGTGCGCCAGGCCGTGGAAGCCGCGCAACGCGCTCAGCGCGACTGGGCCAGGCTGCCGGCCATCGAGCGCGGCGAATACCTGCGGCGCTTCGCCGAGGCCATCGAGCGCAACGCCGCACGCATCGGCGAGGCGCTGGCCCGCGAGTCCGGCAAGAGCCTGCAGGACGCCACCAACGAGGCGGTCTACGCCGCGCAGATCACCCGCTATCACGCCGAGTGGGCGCGGCGCATCGAGGGCGAGGTGATCCCCAGCGACTCCCGCGACGAGACCATCCTGCTGCAGCGCGAGCCGATCGGCGTGGTGGCCTGCCTGATCCCCTTCAACTACCCGGTCTACACCCTGCTGCGCAAGGTCGCCCCGGCGCTGATCACCGGCAACACGGTGGTGGTGCGGCCGAGCAACAACACCCCGACCTCGGCCTTCGAGATCGCCCGCGCCGCCGCCGAGGCCGAGCTGCCGGCCGGCGTGTTCAACGTGCTGACCATGGTCCACGAGGTCGCCGCTACGCTCTGCCAGCACCCGGCGGTGGGCATGATCACCCTGACTGGCAGCGTCGGCGCCGGGCGCACCGTGCTCGACTACTGCAAGGCCAACATCGCCAAACCGTCGCTGGAACTGGGCGGCAAGACCCCGGCGATCATCGAGGCCGACGCCGATCTGGAGCAGGCGGCCAGCGCCATCGCCGCCTCCAAGACCACCCACTGCGGCCAGCTGTGCACCGCCATCGAGCGCGTGTACGTGCAGGCCAGCGTGCACGACCGCTTCCTCGCCCTGCTGCGCGACAAGCTTGCCGCGGTGCGCAGCGGCGACCGCAGCGAGGACCCGAGCCGCATGGGCCCGCTGGTCAACGAACGTTCGCGCCAGGAAATCCATGCCAAGGTGCAGCGCGCCCTGGCCGAAGGCGCGGTGCTCGAGTGCGGCGGCGTGCTGCCGGAAGGGCCGGGGCACTTCTACCCGGCGACCCTGCTGAGCAACTGCCGCCAGGACATGGAGATCGTCCAGGAGGAAATCTTCGGCCCGGTGCTGCCGGTGCTGCGCTACGAGAGCCTCGACGAAGCCCTGGCCATGGCCAACGACCACCAGTTCGGCCTGTCCTCGGTGCTCTACAGCGAGAACTACCGCACGGCGATGAAGGTGGCCAACGCCATCGAGGCCGGCGAGCTGTACGTCAACCGCACCCCCGCCGACCCCTACCAGGGCTTCCACGCCGGCTGGAAGCGCTCGGGCCTGGGCGGCGACGACGGCAAGCACGGGATGCTGGAGTTCACCCAGACCCGCCTGGTGGTCCTGAAGTACTGACGAGCCGCGCCGGGCGCCTGCCTATGCCCGGCGCGCGCCGCGCTTTTCCGACAACCCGCCGGTGCCAGCGCCGGCCACGAGACGCATGATGAAAAAAACAATAAGTGCAGAGGCCATGCCCATGGCCGCTCCGTCCAGCGCCAACCTGTCGCGCTACCTGCAACTGGCGTTGCTGGTGCTCGCCGCCGGCGCCATCTACCCCATGCTCTACCTGCGCCAGGTGTACCAGAGCACCATGCTCGAGGCCCTGGCCATCAGCAACAGCGAGCTGGGCTACCTGTATTCCATCCTCGGCAGCGCCTTCCTGGTCAGCTACCTGCCCAGCGGCTGGCTGGCCGACCGCATCTCGCCGCGCTACCTGATCAGCTTCTCGCTGCTGGGCACCGGCGTGCTGGGCCTGTGGTACGCGCAGCTGCCCGGCTTCCAGGCGCTGCTGGCGATCTTCTGCGGCTTCGGCATCACCACCGGGCTGACCTTCTGGGCCTCGCTGATCAAGCGGGTGAACATGCTCGCCGGCGAGGCCGAGCAGGGCCGCTTCTTCGGCGTGCTCGACGGCGGCCGCGGGCTGGTGGAGGCGCTGCTGGCCACCGTGGCCATCGCGCTGTTCGCCTACGTCACCGAAACCCGCGGCGAGCGCAACGCCGAGGGCCTGCAACTGGTCATCCACCTCTACGCCGCCTGCTGCATCGTCCTCGGCGTGGTGCTGATGATGCTGCGCGACCCGCAAGGCGTGCGCGGCGAGCGCGCCGCCTCGGGCAAGGGCAACCTGCTGGAAGACCTGCGCACCCTGGCGCGCATCCCCGAGCTGTGGCTGGTGACCGCCATTGTCTTCTGCGGCTACCACTTCTTCTGGGCCACCTACAGCTTCTCGGCCTACCTGCAGGAAGGCGGCTTCGGCCTGAGCGCGACCATGGCCGGGCTGATCACCACCATCAAGCTGTGGATGCGCCCGGTCGGCGGCATCGGCGGCGGCTGGCTGGGCGACCGCTTCTCCAAGACCGGGGTGCTGACCTGGGCCATGCTGCTCTCGGCCCTGGGCATGCTCGGCCTGGTGCTGCTGCCGAGCCTGCACGTGCTGAGTGTGCTGGTGTTCCTGGTGATCTTCATCGGCCTGATGACCTACGCCATCCGCGGCCTGTACTGGGCCATCCTCGACGACTGCCACATTCCGCTGCG
This sequence comes from Pseudomonas sp. PI1, assembly GCF_000812405.1. Classification (NCBI taxonomy): domain Bacteria; kingdom Pseudomonadati; phylum Pseudomonadota; class Gammaproteobacteria; order Pseudomonadales; family Pseudomonadaceae; genus Pseudomonas; species Pseudomonas sp. PI1. Next base: position 127,233 of record NZ_JWMC01000019.1, on the reverse strand, counting down.
CGTCACCGGCCTGGCCATCGGCATCATTTCCCTGGTCGGCTACTCGCCGGACGTCTTCCTGCCGCTGCTCAACGGCTGGATCACCGACCGCTTCCCCGGCTTCGTCGGCTACCAGATCTACTTCTCCTACGTCGTGGCGGTGGGCCTGCTGGGCGTGGTCGCCACCCTGATCCTGAAGAAACGCATCGACAAGAGAGCGCGCGAAGCATGAAAGTCGTCTCCCTGCAGACCCACGTGGTCGCCGTCCCCCCGCCGCACATCGGCGGCATGTACTGGCTGTTCGTGACCCTCAAGACCGACTGCGGCATCGAGGGCGTGGGCGAAATCTACGCCGCTACCTTCCATCCGAAGGCGATGGTCCCGGTGATCGAGGACGTGTTCCAGCGCTACCTGCTGGACCAGGACCCGCACCACATCGAGCGCTTCTTCCGCCGCGCCTACTCCAGCGGCTTCACCCAGCGCCCCGACCTGACCATGATGGGCGTGGTCAGCGGCCTGGAAATGGCCTGCTGGGACATCGTCGGCAAGGCGGCGAACAAGCCGGTGTACGAGCTGCTCGGCGGCAAGGTCCACGAGCGCCTGCGCTCCTACACCTACCTGTACCCGAAGAACGCCCGGGGCGAGTACGACTACTCCGACGCGGACCTGGCCGCCGAATGCGCGGTGCACAACATGAACCTGGGCTTCACTGCGCTGAAGTTCGACCCGGCCGGGCCCTACACCGCGTTCTCCGGCCACCAGTTGTCGCTGGAAGTGCTGGAGCGCTGCGAAACCTTCTGCCGCAAGATCCGCGAAGCGGTGGGCAGCAAGTGCGACCTGCTGTTCGGCACCCACGGGCAGATGGTGCCGTCCTCGGCCATCCGCCTGGCCAGGCGCCTGGAGAAGTACGACCCGCTGTGGTTCGAGGAGCCCATTCCGCCGGGCCAGGAAGAGGCCATGGGCCAGGTCGCGGCCAAGACCAGCATCCCCATCGCCACCGGCGAGCGGCTGACCACCAAGTACGAGTTCTTCCGCCTGCTGCAGGCCGGCGGCGCGTCCATCCTGCAGATGAACGTCGGGCGCTGCGGCGGCCTGCTCGAAGGCAAGAAGATCGCCTCCATGGCCGAGGCCTTCTACGCGCAGATCGCCCCGCACCTGTACAACGGCCCGATCGGCGCGGCGGCCAGCTTCCAGCTGGCGACCTGCACGCCGAACTTCCTGATCCAGGAAAGCATCGGCACCTGGGACGGCTTCCACGCGGAAATCCTCAAGAGGCCGCTGCACTGGGAAGACGGCTACATCATCCCCTCCAGCGAGCCCGGCCTGGGCGTGGAGCTGGACATGGACGTGGTGCGCCGGCATTCCCCCTACACCGGCGAGCGCCTGCACCTGCAGATGGGCCCGGAGCCGGTCGACGTCAAGGACAACGCCCCGGCCAAGGGCTGACACCCGCGCCCGCGCCGGCCGGCGCGGGCCCCCTTACTTGCGGTACGAGATTCATGACTTACGACTACATCATCGTCGGCGCCGGCTCGGCCGGCTGCATCCTGGCCAGCCGCCTGAGCGAGTCCGGCGAGTACAACGTCCTGCTGCTGGAGGCCGGCGGCAAGGATTCCTCGCCCTGGTTCAAGGTGCCGGTGGGCTTCGCCAAGCTCTACTACAACCCGACCTTCAATTGGATGTACTACAGCCAGCCGCAGCAGCAGCTCGCCGGCCGCCAGCTGTACGCGCCGCGCGGGAAGGTGCAGGGCGGCTCCGGCTCGATCAACGCGATGATCTACGTGCGCGGCCAGGCCCACGACTTCGACGACTGGGCGGCCAACGGCAACGACGGCTGGTCGTTCAAGGAAGTGCTGCCGTACTTCCGCAAGCTGGAATCCCACCCGCTGGGCGACAGCGAGTACCACGGCGGCAGCGGGCCGATCCGCATCAGCCCGATGAAGGGCCACACCCACCCGATCTGCGACGCCTTCCTCAAGGGCTGCGAGGAACTCGGCTACCCGCGCAGCGAGGACTTCAACGGCGCGCACTTCGAAGGCGCCGGCATCTACGACGTCAACACCCGCGACGGCCAGCGCTGCTCCAGCAGCTTCGCCTACCTGCACCCGGCGCTGGGCCGGCCGAACCTGAACATCGAGCGCCACGCCCGGGTGGAGCGCGTGCTGTTCGACGAGAACAGGCGCGCCGTCGGCGTGAGCCTCAGCCAGCACGGCGTGCAGCGCGAATTCCGCGCGCGCCGCGAGGTGATACTGGCGGCCGGCGCGGTGGATTCGCCGAAGCTGCTGCAACTCTCCGGCGTGGCCGACCGCGAACTGCTGCGCCAGCACCAGATTCCGGAAGTGCTGCACCTGCCGGCGGTGGGCAAGAACCTCCAGGACCACCTGTGCGTCAGCTACTACTACAAGGCCAACGTGCGCACCCTCAACGACGACTTCGGCTCGCTGCTGGGCCAGGCCAGGCTGGGCCTGGAGTACCTGTTCACCCGCAAGGGCCCGCTGTCCATGAGCGTCAACCAGAGCGGCGGCTTCTTCCGCAGTGACGAGGGCCAGGCGCACCCGAACCTGCAGCTGTACTTCAACCCGCTGTCCTACCAGATTCCCAAGAGCAGCAAGGCCAGCCTCAAGCCGGAGCCGTACTCGGGCTTCCTGCTGTGCTTCAACCCGTGCCGGCCGACCAGCCGCGGCGAAGTGCGCATCGCCTCGAAGAACCCGGCCGACGCGGCGCTGATCGACCCCAACTACCTGAGCACGCAGAAGGACATAGACGAGGCCATCCAGGGCAGCCGGCTGATCCGCAGGATCATGAATGCCCCGGCGCTCAAGGCGGTGACCGTGGAGGAGGTGCTGCCGGGCCCGGCGGTGCAGTCCGACGAGGCCATGCTGCAGTACTTCCGCGAGAACTGCGGCTCCATCTACCACCTGTGCGGCAGCTGCGCCATGGGCGCCGACCCGCAGTCCAGCGTGGTCGACAAGCGCCTGCGGGTGCACGGCATCGAGGGCCTGCGCGTGGTGGATGCGTCGATCTTCCCCAACGTCACCTCCGGCAACACCAACGCGGCGGTGATGATGGTGGCGGAGAAGGGCGCCGAGCTGATCCTGGAGGATGCCCGCCAGGTCCAGGTCGAAATGCAGCAGCGCCTGGCGGTGTAGTAGCGGCCTATTACCCGCCGCGGCGGGGAGTGGCTAACCTGTCTGGCATGCCCGGCCACCCATGGCCGGGCCCCTGCCCGGAGGAATGCTGCGATGGCCGCGAAGAAGATCCTGATGCTGGTCGGCGACTACGCCGAGGACTACGAAACCATGGTGCCCTTCCAGGCGCTGCAGATGGTCGGCCACGTCGTCCACGCGGTGTGCCCGGACAAAAAGGCCGGGCAGAGCGTGCGCACCGCCATCCACGACTTCGAGGGCGACCAGACCTACAGCGAGAAGCCGGGGCACAACTTCGCCCTCAATGCCGACTTCGCTGCTGTTCGCGCTGAAGACTACGACGCGCTGCTGATCCCCGGTGGCCGCGCCCCGGAATACCTGCGCCTGAACGCCAGGGTGATCGAACTGGTGAAGGCCTTCGACGCCGCCAAGAAACCCATCGCCGCCGTCTGCCACGGCGCCCAGCTGCTGGCCGCGGCCGGCGTGCTGAAAGGCCGTTCCTGCAGCGCCTACCCGGCCTGCGGCCCGGAAGTGAAGCTGGCCGGCGGCGAATACGTGGACATCCCGGTGGACGCCGCCCACGTCGACGGCAACCTGGTCAGCGCTCCGGCCTGGCCGGCGCACCCGGCGTGGCTGGCGAAGTTCCTCGAAGTGCTCGGCACGAAGATCAGCCTGTAGACTGGCGTTCGCGTCTATAGAAGGAGGCAGAGCATGTGCGAACTCTACGTGAAGGCCGACCCGATCCTCTACGAGTCGCGTTCCCGCTCCCTGCGCATCCGCGGCGTGGTCACCACCCTGCGCCTGGAGAACCAGTTCTGGGACATCCTGCGGGAGATCGCCGAAGTGGACGGCATGAGCACCAACCAGCTGATCGCCAAGCTCTACGACGAGGTGATGGACTACCGCGGCGAAGTGGTCAACTTCGCCTCCTTCCTGCGCGTGAGCTGCACCCGCTACCTGTCCCAGCGCCGCGACAACATCGTGGAGCTGAGCCGGGTGCCGCGCAGCGCCTGATCCCCGGCCCTGTAGGAGCGGACCCTGCCCGCGATTTCGCGCGCAGGGCGCGCTCCTACATGGGAATGCCGCAGGCGGCGCTTTTCGTAGGATGGCGTTGAGCGAAGCGATACCCATCAGCGCAACTGAGCCGGGTGCCGCGCAGCGCCTGATCCCCGACCCTGTAGGAGCGGGCCCTGCCCGCGATTTCGCGCGCAGGGCGCGCTTCTACATGGGAATGCCGCAGGTGGCGCTTTTCGTAGGATGGCGTTGAGCGAAGCGATACCCATCAGCGCAACCGCATGGGTTTCGCAAGCTCAACCCATCCTACGAAGAGCGCCTTGGTGCAATCGCGGAGGAATCCGCGCCGGGGAATACGCGGCCAAGTCGCGCCAGCTCACGTATAATGGAATTTCAGCCCCTGAAGCGAGGCATCGACTGGTGAAAACCCCCAGCCTGGAAGCCAAGAAGGCCTACTGCGCCAAGACCCGTCGTTCCAACTACGCGGCCAGCCTGCGTCTGGAAGGCTACGAAGTTACTGAGAGCGACGCCGCCCGCGAATTGCCCAGCCGCGAAGCGGTCCTGCGCGCCTACCGCAAGCAGGCCTGAGCCTGGACAAGTACGGCGCCGGCCAGGACCCGTACTGCTATCCGGGTACGAACGTCCTGCGCAATCGCCTCGATCTTCACAGCGATGACCTGTTGTCCCGCGCCGAGCGCGACCTTTCCGAAATCGCCGCCAGCCATCTCGACTTCGAACCGCCGCCTTACGACCTGGCATACCTGAAACGCATCCACCATGTCCTGTTCCAGGACCTCTACGACTGGGCCGGGCAGATTCGCAGCGTGGATATCTCCAAGCGCGACACCCTTTTTTGCAACGTCAATCGCATCGAACCGGAAGCGGACAAGATTTTCCGCGCCATGGCGCGAGCCAACTGGTTCGAGGGCCATGAGCGTGAGCGACTGATAGTGGCCGTGGCCGAGCATTACGGCGACCTCAACATGATCCACCCGTTCCGCGAGGGCAATGGCCGGGCCCAGCGCATCCTGTTCGAGCACCTGATCGTCAACGTCGGCTTCGAGGTCAGTTGGTGGGCGGTGGAAGAGAACGAGTGGATTGGCGCCAATATCGACGCAGTGCTCTGCGACTACAGGGCGCTGGAACGCATCTTCGCGCGCTGCATCGGCCAACCCATCGGATCGTAGGGCGGATGACCGTTCGCGGTTATCCGCCGTTGACGTTGGCGCGGTGGCGGATAACGCCTGGGGCGTTATCCGCCCTACGGTTTCCGCAGATATGAAAAAGCCCGGCGCATGGCCGGGCTTCTTCCTGGCGCGAAAGCGAAGGCTTACTTCACTTCCACCGCCAGGCTGTGGGCGATCTTGTCTTTCCAGATCGCCGGGCCGGTGATGTGCACCGACTCGCCGTTGGTGTCGACCGCCACGGTCACCGGCATGTCCTTCACGTCGAACTCGTAGATCGCTTCCATGCCCAGTTCGGCGAAGGCCAGGACCCTGGACTTCTTGATCGCCTGGGCCACCAGGTAGGCGGCGCCGCCGACGGCCATCAGGTACACGGCCTTGTTGTCCTTGATCGCCTCGATGGCGATCGGGCCGCGCTCGGACTTGCCGATCATGCCCAAGAGGCCTGTGCTTTCCAGGATCTGCCGGGTGAACTTGTCCATGCGGGTGGCGGTGGTCGGGCCGGCCGGGCCGACCACTTCGTCGCCTACCGGGTCGACCGGGCCGACGTAGTAGATGAAGCGGCCCTTCAGGTCCACCGGCAGTTCTTCGCCCTTGTTCAGCATGTCGACCATGCGCTTGTGCGCGGCGTCGCGGCCGGTGAGCATCTTGCCGTTGAGCAGCAGGGTCTCGCCCGGCTTCCAGCTCTGCACTTCTTCCGGGGTGATCTTGTCCAGGTCGACGCGGCGCGCGGAGGGGCCGGCTTCCCAGACGATTTCCGGGTAGGCGTCCAGCGGCGGGGCTTCCAGCTCGGCCGGGCCGGAGCCGTCGAGCACGAAGTGGGCGTGGCGGGTGGCGGCGCAGTTGGGGATCATGCACACCGGCAGCGAGGCGGCGTGGGTCGGGTAGTCCATGATCTTCACGTCGAGCACGGTGGTCAGGCCGCCCAGGCCCTGGGCGCCGATGCCCAGCTGGTTGACCTTGTCGAACAGCTCCAGGCGCAGTTCCTCGATGCGGTTCTGCGGGCCACGGGCCTTCAGTTCGTGGATGTCGATCGGGTCCATCAGGACTTCCTTCGCCATCACCGCGGCCTTTTCGGCGGTACCGCCGATGCCGATGCCGAGCATGCCCGGCGGGCACCAGCCGGCGCCCATGGTCGGGACGGTCTTGAGCACCCAGTCGACGATGGAGTCGGACGGGTTGAGCATGGCCATCTTCGACTTGTTCTCGGAGCCGCCGCCCTTGGCCGCGACGTCCACTTCCACGGTGTCGCCCGGGACGATGGAGTAGTGGATCACCGCCGGGGTGTTGTCCTTGGTGTTCTTACGCGCACCTGCCGGGTCGGCCAGGATAGAGGCGCGCAGGACGTTCTCCGGCAGGTTGTAGGCGCGGCGCACGCCTTCGTTGATCATGTCGTCGACGCTCATGGTGGCGCCGTCCCAGCGCACGTCCATGCCGACGCGGACGAACACGGTGACGATGCCGGTGTCCTGGCAGATCGGGCGGTGGCCGGTGGCGCACATGCGCGAGTTGATGAGGATCTGCGCCATGGAATCGCGGGCGGCCGGCGATTCTTCGCGCAGGTACGCCTCATGCATGGCCTGGATGAAATCGACCGGGTGGTAGTAGGAGATGAACTGCAGGGCATCGGCGACGCTCTGGATGAGGTCGTCTTGCTTGATCACGGCCATGGAGCACGGTCCTCTTCAGGCGGGTATGTCAGGCGGGAATCTCAGGCGGCTAAGCCACGTACACCGAACGCGTCCGGTCAGGCACCGGCGCAAAAAGGGCGCCGTAGTATAGCGCCGTGCCAGGGCCGGGCGCACGCGCCGGCGATCCGACCTTGGTCGGCAGGGGCGGCAAGCGCCCACTTTCCGGTCGGCTAGGCATGCTGTGGCTTTGATAGTAGAGTGAGGTCCAAGTGCCATTACGGGATGGAGCCCCCATGAGCACACCGAGTTCCCCGCTGAAGCAGCGCGCCCTCCAAAAACTATTGTTCAGGCGGTTCGGCATGGCCCTCGGCACCTACGCGATGGCCCTGCTGCTGCTCTGGCTGACCGTGATCGGCGACTTCTACCATGGCTCCCCGGCGTTGGCGCTGGCCGCCACCCTGTGCGCCGTGGCCAGCCAGGCGGTGTTCTTCTGGCTATTCGCCAGCGGCCGCAACCAGCGCTTCGTCGACGCCAGCCTGACCGAGCCGCAGGTGCTGGTGGCGCTGGTCTGGACCACCTTCTTCCTGGCCCACGTCGACAGCGTGCGCGGCACCCTGATGGTGCTCTACGTGCTGATCCTGCTGTTCGGCGTGTTCCAGTTGCAGCCGCGGGTGTTCGCCCGTTGCGCGGGCCTGGCCTTCATCGCCTTCGCCGGCCTCAATCTCTGGGAGGCCTTCCGCCAGCGTCTGCAATTGCCCGGGCAGGCCGTGCTGCAGCTGCTGGTGCTGTTCATCGTGCTGGTCTGGCTGACGCTGTTCGCCGGCTACGTGCAGGCCCTGCGCCAGCGCATGCGCCAACGCCGCTACGCGCTGCAGGCGCACCAGGACACCCTGCGCGGGATGATGCGCCAGCTGGAAGACCTGGTGGCCACCGACGAACTCACCGGGTTGTTCAACCGCCGCCACTTCCTGCGCCTGGCCGGACGCGCGCTGGACGATCTGGACGAGGGGCAGCGCCACGGCCTGGCGCTGATCGACCTGGACCACTTCAAGCGCATCAACGACGTCCACGGCCATTCCGCCGGCGACCGCGTGCTGCAGACCTTCGCCGCAGTGGCGCGGGCCTGCCTGCGGGAGGGCGACGTGCTGGCGCGCTACGGCGGCGAGGAGTTCGTGCTGCTGCTGCCCGAGGCCGACAGCGACCGCCTCGCCGCCTGCTGCGAGCGCCTGCGCCAGGCCTATGCGGCGGCCGAGCCGATGGGCGTGGAGATGCCGGTGCTGAGCCTTTCCGCCGGCATGACGCTGCTGCACAGCGGCGACGATCTCGACGAGGCCTTGCAGCGGGCCGACCAGGCGCTCTACCGTGCCAAACGCAGCGGACGCAATCGCTGCGAGGCGGCATGGGAGGAGAGCGATGCCTGAACTGCGTGCCGACGGCCGACACTGGGAAGTGGCCACCGGAAGCAACCTGCTGGATGCCCTGCGCGCCGAGGGGATCGCCATTCCCTACAGCTGCCGCGCGGGCAGTTGCCATGCCTGCCTGCTGCGCTGCAGCGGCGGCGAGCTGCTCGACGATCGCCCCGAGGCGCTGGACGCCGCGCGCCGCGCCGAGGGCTGGCGCCTGGCCTGCCAGTGCCGGGTGGTGGCGGACTGCGCCGTCGAGGTCTTCGACCCCCAGCGTGACGGCCTGCCGGCGACGGTCGCCGAGCTGGATTGGCCAGCGGCGGACATCCTGCGTCTGCGCCTGCAGCCGCAACGCCCCTTGCGCTACCGCGCCGGCCAGCACCTGGTGCTGTGGCTGGGTGAGGTGGCGCGGCCCTATTCCCTGGCCAGCCTGCCGGGCGCCGAGCCCTGGCTGGAATTCCACATCGCCTGCCAGGCCCCCGGCGCCTTCTGCGACGCGGCGCGCCAGCTGCGGGGGGGCGACGAACTGCGCCTGGGCGAGTTGCGCGGCGGCGCGTTGCATTACGACGCCGAATGGCAGGAGCGACCGCTGCTGCTGATGGCCAGCGGCACCGGCCTGGCGCCGCTGTGGGGCATCCTGCGCCAGGCCCTGGACGAAGGGCACCAGGGGCCGATCCGCCTGCTGCACCTGGCGCGCACGCCGGCCGAGCACTACCTGGCGGCGGAGCTGGCGGCGCTGGCCGCGGCCCATCCCGACCTGCAGGTGGCGCTGGCGCTGCCGGCCGATCTGGACGCGCATCTGGCGCAATTCCGCCTTGTCTCGCGGCGAAGCATCGCCTTACTCTGTGGCCAGCCCGCCAGCGTCGAGCGCTTCGCCCGCCACCTGTACCTGGCCGGGGTGCCGCGCGGCCAGACCCTGGCCGACCTGTTCCTCTCCCACGCCTGAGCCGGGTCGCAGAGCCCGGCCGCCACAGCCTGCTGCCAAGGAGTTGCCATGAGCCAACAGATTCTCGTCGAGCGCGAGCAGGGCCTGCTGACCCTGCGCCTGAACCGCGCGGACAAGATGAACGCGCTGACCCGGGAAATGTACGCGGCCCTGGCCGACGCCCTGGAGGCCGCCGAGCACGACCGTGGCGTGCGCGTGGTGCTGATCGCCGGCAACGCCGAGTGCTTCACCGCCGGCAACGACATCCACGATTTCCTCCAGTACCCGCCCAGCGGCCAGGACAGCCCGGTGTTCCGCTTCATGCGCGCGCTGATGGAGTTCAGCAAGCCGGTGCTGGCGGCGGTGGCCGGCCCGGCGGTGGGCATCGGCACCACCCTGCTGCTGCACTGCGACCAGGTCTTCGTGGCCCGCGGCGCCAAGCTGAAGATGCCCTTCGTCAACCTCGGCCTGTGCCCGGAGTTCGGCTCCAGCTTCCTGGTGCCGCGCCTGCTCGGCCACGTTCGCGCCGCCAGTCTGCTGATGCGCGGCGACGGCTTCAGCGGTGAACAGGCGGTGGCCTTCGGCATAGCCAACGAAGCCCTGGCCGACGGCGCCGCCGCCCTCGAACGCGCCCGCGAAGCGGCCCAGAGCCTGCAGGCCCTGCCGCCGGCGGCCCTGGCGCTGAGCAAGCGCCTGCTCAAGGCGCCGTACATGGACGAGCTGCGCAAGGTGGTGGCGGAAGAGGGCGAACTGTTCGTCCAGCGCCTGAGTTCGCCGGAAGCCCTGGAGGCCCTGAGCGCCTTCACCCAGCGCCGCCAGCCGGACTTCTCGCGCCTCGCCTGAGCTGGCCAGCTGCCCACAGAAACTGTGGGCAGAGCTGTGCATAACCTTGGGGCCAACTGCCCGGGCGCCCGCCGGGCCTGGGTTGGGCGATGTTGTGCGGTATTTGATCCATCGCCCGTTCCGCTGCCGGCCGGGGCCTTCGTAAGTGCCTGATTTGCTGGGATTGTCCTACAGTCAGCCGGTGGCGCGAGCTGTGCGATCAGCGCACCGGGCTTGCCCACAATAACTGTGGGAAGGCCTGTGGATAAGCTTGGGGCGGAAGGGCCGGGGGCGCGTGGTTGCTGGGGTTGGGTGGCTCTGGCCGGGTTTTGATCAACTGACTTGAAGGCGGCCGTGGCGATGGGGGCGCACGCCGGTTGGTTTTGGATGGTGGCTTGGCCGCTGCCCTCTCCCTAACCCTCTCCCTGAAGGGAGAGGGGACTGGTTCGGCGCGAACTGTAATCGCGGTGCTTTCCGGCAACTTTGGTGTTGCCGGCGAAAACCATTATCCCCGTTGGCACGGACGGCCCCCTCTCCCTTCAGGGCGGGGCGCGCAGCCGAGGGCTGGGGAGAGGGTGCGGGGCTGGGCGAAAGTAATGAACCACAGGTGACTCCCTCCCCAAAAAAACAAAGGCCGCCCAAAGGCGGCCTCCATCACTCACCATCCCACTCAGACCAACAGGTCCCCCACGTGCAGCACCTTCATGGTGTTGGTGCCGCCCTGGGTGGTGTAGCTGTCGCCCTTGGTCAGGATCACCCAGTCGCCCTTGGTCACCACGCCGCGTTGCAGCAGCGCGTCCACGGCTTCCTGGCTGACGCGCTCCGGCGGCAGCGCGGCCGGGTCGAAGGGGATGGTCTCGACGCCGCGGAACAGCGCCACGCGGGCCTGGGTCTCGCGGTGCGGGGAGTAGGCGAAGATCGGCACCGAGGAGCGGATGCGCGACATGATCAGCGGGGTGTAGCCGCTTTCGGTGAGGCAGATGATCGCCTTGATGCCCGGGAAATGGTTGGCGGTGTACATGGCCGCCAGGGCGATGCTCTCGTCGCAGCGCTCGAAGGTCTGGCCCAGGCGGTGGCTGGATTTCTTGGTGGTCGGATGCTTTTCCGCGCCCTGGCAGATGCGCGCCATGGCCTGGACCGCTTCCACCGGGTACTCGCCGGCGGCGCTCTCGGCCGAGAGCATCACGGCGTCGGTGTAGTCGAGCACGGCGTTGGCCACGTCCGAGACTTCCGCGCGGGTCGGCATCGGGTTGTGGATCATCGACTCCATCATCTGCGTCGCGGTGATCACCGCCTTGTTGTAGCGGCGGGCGTGCAGGATGATTTTCTTCTGGATGCCGACCAGCTCGGCGTCGCCGATTTCCACGCCGAGGTCGCCGCGGGCCACCATCACCGCGTCGCTGGCGCGGATCAGGCCGTCCAGCGCCTCGTCGTCGGCCACCGCTTCGGCGCGTTCGATCTTGGCCACCAGCCAGGCCTTGCCGCCGGCCTCCTGGAGCAGGCTGCGGGCGTATTCCATGTCCTTGGCGTCACGCGGGAAGGACACGGCGACGTAGTCCAGGTCCATGCTCGCGGCCAGCTTGATGTCGGCCTTGTCCTTTTCGGTCAGGGCCGGCGCGGTCAGGCCGCCGCCGCGGCGGTTGATGCCCTTGTGGTCGGACAGCGGGCCGCCGATCAGCACTTCGCAGACCAGCTCGTCGGCCTTCACCTGCTTCACCACCATGACCACGCGGCCGTCGTCCAGCAGCAGCTCGTCGCCCACGCCGCAGTCCTTGACCAGGTCCGGGTAGTCGATGCCCACGACTTCCTGGGTGCCGGCGTCGCGCGGGTGGCTGGTGGAGAAGCGGAAGCTGTCGCCCACGGCCAGTTCGATGCGCTTGTTGGCGAACTTGGCGATGCGGATCTTCGGCCCTTGCAGGTCGCCGAGCAGGGCGACGAAGCGGCCATGCTTGGCGGCCAGGTCGCGCACCAGTTGGGCGCGGGCACGGTGCTCGTCGGGGGTGCCGTGGGAGAAGTTCAGGCGGGCGACGTCGATCCCGGCGAGGATCAGCTGCTCGAGGACTTCGGGGGACTGGCTGGCTGGGCCGAGGGTGGCGACTATCTTGGTGCGGCGGACGGACATGCGGGACTCCTTGGAAGACGAGCGAGCGGGCCGGCGGCGGGAGCCGGGCCGGCCCGGCGGCCATCTTACCCCTTTTCCGATGACGGTTCGCCTGCCGGCTTGAGCACCAGCAGGTCGCACTCGACTTCTTCCAGCACGCGCTCGGCGGTGTGGCCGATCAGCGCGCTCTCCAGCTGGCCACGGGCCACTGCGCCCATCAGCAGCAGGTCGATGCCCTGGTTGCGGACGAACTCGGGGATCACCTCCTCGGGGAAGCCCTGCAGCAGGTGTGTGTCGCCGGCGGCCATGGCCGGGTGGGCGGCCATCAGCATGTGCAGGGCCTGGCGGTGGTGTGCTTCGGTGGCCTTCAGGTGTTCGTCGTAGCTGCCCAGCAGCTGGGCGTCGAAGGCCAGGGTCTGCGGCAACGCCACGTAGGCGTGCAGGTAGCTCGCGTGCAGGCCCAGGCGGCGGTTCAGCTCCAGCGCCGCGGCGATCAGCCGGCGGTCCAGCTTCGCCGGCTTGTCGCCCTCGTGCAGCGGGTCGAGGGCGGCGCACAGCTTGCGCCCTTCCCAGGTGCCGTGGTGGACCAGCCACAGCGGCGTCTCGCAATGGCGGATCAGCTGCCAGTCGGTGTTGGTCAGGAACAGGCGCTTGAGCAGGCCGTGGCGGCTGCTGGACTTGAGCACCAGGTCGGGCTGGTGCTCGGCCACCGCGGCGAGTATCTCGCGGTACAGCGGCTTGCCCCAGCGGGTGTGGCAGCGCACGTCCAGGCCGGCCTGGCGCAGCGGCGCGGCCAGCTTGTCGAGCCAGTCCAGGCGCTCGGTCTGCTGCAGGATGCGCACCCGCTCCAGTTCGTGCTGCGGGATCAGCAGGCCGTTGTCCAGCGCCGGGTTGTAGTCGCACACCAGCAGCGCCACGCTGGCGCCGCTGCGCTCGGCGATCCACTGGGCGCGGGTCAAGGCTGGCTGGTCGTCGCGGGTGGGGTCGATGACCACCAGCAGGTGCTGCAGTTTCATGGTCGGCTCCTCGCTTGGCTGCTGCCATTGCAGTGCAAGCGTAGCCGGCCCGGCTTGACCTGCGTCAGTCGCCGCCCTGGTTCAGCGCCTGGTCCAGGTGGCGCGCGGCCTTGTTCGCCAGCTCGCCGTCGGGGTAGTCCACCAGCAGGTGGCGCAGGTAGCCGATGGCCTTGGCGCGGCTGGGGTGCGGGTTGTCGGGGGCCATGTACATCAGGCCCAGTTGGTACAGCGCCTTCTGCTTGATGTCGGCGGGGATGGCCGGGTCGTTGACCGCCAGCAGGTACAGCTGCTCGGCCTCGGCGACGCGGTCCTTGAGCACCGCGCGGCGCGACAGCAGGGTCATGTCCGGGTCGAGGCTGGTCTTGTTCAGGTCGAGGTTCTGCTGCGGCTTCCAGGTGGCCAGCAGCTCGCGGGCGTTCTTCTGCACCGGCTCCTTCGCCCGCTGGCGGATCATCAGGATGCGCGCGTCGGCGTGGCTGGCCGCGGCGGTGCCGGGGAACTCGCGGTCGATGCGCTGGAAGTAGTCCAAGGCCTTGGCGTCGTCGCGCTGGTCGTTGTAGCGGCTCATGTAGATCAGGCCGATCTGGTACAGGGCGATGGCGCGCACGTCCGGGCTGTAGCGGCTATTGTCGTAGCCGCTGAGGTAGAGCCGCTCGGCCTCGGCGCTCTGGTTGTCGCGGATGGCCTGGGCGCTGTAGGTGAGCAGGTCGCCTTCCTCTTCCACCGCGGCGGTCATGCGGTCGCTCTTGAGCTTCTTGTACTCGGCGACTTCGCCGGTGGTGACCTGGGCGACGAACAGCGGGGTGGTCGGCGAGCAGGCGGCCAGCAGGCCCAGCAGGACGGCGAGGGGCAGGGCGGGGTGCAAGCGCATGGCATCTCCTTGGCGCCGGGGCGGGTTCCCTGCGCAGTCTAGTGATGCCCTTCAGCGCGGCCAAGGCGCGCCGATACAGTTCCCAACGGAGGATATGCCCCATGCGAACCCTGTGCATCCTGGCCCTGGCGGCGAGTGTTACCGGCTGCAACAGCTGGTCGACCAACAAGAACCTGGACAACGCCTACCGCGCCTACGAGCGCGGCGATTGCGAGCAGGTGATGCTCGACCTGTCGCGCGCCGAGCGCAAGAGCCGCGCGCGGCCCTGGCTGCAGCCGGAGATCTCGATGCTCCGCGGCCTGTGCCTGGAGCGCCAGAAGTACTACGTCGACGCGGCGCAGACCTACGATTTCATCATCGCCCGCTACCCGAGCAGCGAATATGCCTACCGCGCCAAGGCGCGCCTGGAGACGCTGCGCCAGAATGGGCGCCTGACGGGCGAGGCCGCCCAACCGTTGCCGGTGCGTCCCTGACCGCCGGTCGTTGCCGCCTTGAGCGGGCCCGGGTGCTCGCTAAGCTCAAGAGGCTGCCTTCAAGGAGGGGGTTGCGATGCGTGCGTTGCTGTGCCTGTGCATGGCCCTGGCCTCCTTGCTGGCAGCGGCCGACATCTATCGCTGGACCGATGCCCAGGGCAAGGTGCATTTCAGCGAAACCCCGCCGCCCGGCGCCCAGCGCGTCGAAGTCCGGCCGCAGGTGGTCGAACGCGATGCCGCCACGCGCGAGCGCGAGGAGCGTACCCGCCAGTTCTACCAGGCGCGCAGCGAGGAGCAGGCCGCGGCGCGCAGCCGTGCCGCCGAGCAGCAGGCCAAGGCGGGCGCCGAGTGCGACCGCCTGCGCGACCAGTTGGCGACCTTGCAGCGCGGAGGTCGCTACTACTCCACAGATACCAAGGGTGAACGCCTCTACTATAGCGACGAGCAGATCGATGCCGCTCGTCGCTCGCTGGCCGAGCGGGTGGCCGAAGGTTGCCGTTAGTGCTGGCCGCAGGGCGGTCGCGCCGTCATACTGGGTAAAACTCATAGCGAATAGCCATTATGCGTCATCAACGACACATAGAGCGCCATCAGCTGCCGTACTACCTGAAGGTGTTCAATAGCATCACCGACAAGCCCATGGGCTACCTGGGCAACGTATCGCTGGACGGCATGCTGCTGATCAGCCAGCTGCCGATGCTGGTGGGCGGGCGATTCGACATGCGCCTGAAGATTCCCGGGCAGGACGGCAAGCTCCAGCACATCGACTTCAGCGGCACCTGCCAGTGGTGCCACGAAGACGTCACCCCGGGCAGCTTCGACTCCGGCTTCAGCCTGGTGGCGCCGCCGGCGGAGTACGTCGAGCTGGTCGAAGCGCTGCGCCGTTATTTCAGTTTTCGCCGCCAGGTGGAGTCGGTCTGAGCCGCGGGATGCGCTGAACCGACCTGGGCGGTAGTGAAGGAAAGGGAAATATCGGCGGTACGCGAATGATACGTGTAGGACGGGCCCTGCCCGCGATTCGCGCGCAGGGCGCGCTCCTACATGTGCGTGGCGTGTGGGGCGACCCGTAGGAGCGGATCTCATCCGCGAATCGCGCCGATACGCCAGGCTATCGCGGACAAGGTCCGCTCCTACGAGTGCGGGAGAAACGCCGTCGTAGGATGGTGTTGAGCGAAGCGATACCCATCGCCACCGTCGGCCGTGCCACCGGGACGTCCGGCGGGGCCGGTGAATCCAATCGCGGACGGAGTCCGCTCCTACATCCGTGCTTCCCTGGAACCTACGCGCAATGCAGGCGCCGGTCACAGCGTCCCGGCGCGCTTCCAGCCCAGGTAGCGACTGACCAGTTCCGGACCCAGCTGGCTGGGCCTGGCGTCCAGCACCGGCACGCCATTGGCCAGCAGTTTCTCGTGCAGGCCGGCGCGGGCGTTCAGGTAGTCCAGGGCGCCGCAATAGGTCAGCGCTTCCTCGTAGCCCTGCACCGGCGTTTGCCGCAACTGGTCGAGCACTTCCTCGCGCAGGCTGGCGACCAGCACGCGGTGCTGGCGGCCCAGGCGGCGCACCGCGCCCAGCAGTTCCTCGTCGTCCTCGTCGCGCAGGTTGGTCACCAGCACCACCAGGGCGCGGCGGCGCTGGCGCGTGAGCAGGGCCTGCACGGCGGCGGCGTAGTCCGCCGGGCGCTGGCTGCTGTCCAGGTCGTAGACGGCGTTGAGCAGCGCGCCCAGCTGGGCATTGCCCTTGGCCGGCGGCAGGTGGCGCGGCCGCTCGCCGGCGAAGGTCTGCAGGCCCACGGCGTCGCCCTGGCGCAGGGCCACGTAGGCCAGCAGCAGGCTGGCGTTGAGGGCGTGGTCGAAGTGCGAGAGGTCGCCGTCCTTGCTGCGCATGTGGCGGCCGCAGTCGAGCAGGAAGAGGATCTGCTGGTCGCGTTCGTCCTGGTATTCGCGGGCGATGGGCGTGCGTTTGCGCGCGGTGGCCTTCCAGTCGATCTGGCGCAGGGTGTCGCCGTCGCGGAATTCGCGCAACTGGTGGAATTCCAGGCCCAGGCCGCGGCGCTGGCCGGGGCGCACGCCAATGCGGCTTAGCCAGTGGTCCACGGCCATCAGCTCGGCGCCGTAGATGCGCGCGAAGTCGGGGTAGACGCGGGTTTCGTCGCGCACCTCGAGGAAGCGCCGGCCGCGCCACAGGCGCAGCGGGCTGGGCAGTTCCAGCTCGCAGCGGGGGAAGACGAAGTGGCCGCGCTGCAGCGGCCGCACGCGGTAGCCGAGCTGGGTGGTCTCGCCCGGATGCAGTTCCGCGGCCAGGGGCAGGTGCTCGAAGTCCATGCCCGAAGGCAGGTGGTCGAACAGCGTCACCCGCAGGCGCTGATCGAAGCCATGCTGCAGTTGCAGGCGCACCTCGCTCCAGCGCCCCAGCGGCAGGTTGCCGGCCAGTTGGCGTTGCAGGCGCGGGCTGGGCAGGCGGCGCAGCCACAGGGCGTCGCCCAGGGTCAGGCCGAGCAGGGCCAGCAGCAGGCCCCACCACAGCTGTTGCAGCCAGGCCGGCGCCGGGCTGCCCAGGGCCGTGGCGCTGCCCAGGCCGATGGCGGCCAGGGCCAGCGCGGCGAGCAGCGCGAGCAGGACGCGCGATGGCTTCATAGGCGCGGCGCCGGTACCTGGTCGAGCAGCTGTTGCAGCACCTGGTCCACCGACAGGCCTTCGATGTCCAGCTCCGGCGACAGCCGCACGCGGTGGCGCAGCACGGCCAGGGCGCAGCCTTTCACGTCGTCCGGAATCACGAAGTCGCCGCCGCGCAGCAGCGCGCGGGCGCGGGCGCAGCGCACCAGGGCGATGGAGGCGCGGGGCCCGGCGCCCAGGGCCAGGCCGGGCCAGCTGCGGGTGGTGCGGGCGATGCGCACGGCGTAGTCGAGCACCTGGTCGTCGATGGCCAGGTCGGCGGCGATCTTCTGCAGCGCCAGCACGTCCTTGTCCTTGAGCAGCGGGCGCAGCGGCGCCACGTCGAGCATGTCGCTGCGCGCCGAGCGCGTCACCTGGCGCACCAGGGTCTGTTCCTCGGCCTCCTGCGGGTAGTCCATGCGCAGCTTGAGCATGAAGCGGTCCAGTTCGGCCTCGGGCAGCGGGTAGGTGCCTTCCTGCTCGATGGGGTTCTGCGTGGCCAGCACCATGAACGGCTGCGGCACCGGCAGGGCACGGCCCTCCAGGGTGACCTGGCGTTCCTGCATCACTTCCAGCAGCGCCGCCTGGGTCTTGGCCGGGGCGCGGTTGATCTCGTCGGCCAGCAGCAGGTTGGTGAAGGCCGGGCCCTTGCGCAGCTTGAACTGCTCGCTGGCCAGGTCGTACACGGCGTGGCCGGTGACGTCGCTGGGCATCAGGTCGGGGGTGAACTGGATGCGCGCGAAGGCGCCGTCGAAGCAACGGGCCAGGGCGCGCACCAGGAGCGTCTTGCCCAGCCCCGGCACGCCCTCGACCAGGATGTGGCCGCCGGCGAGCAGGGCGGTGAGCACGTCGTCGATCACCCCGACCTGGCCGATCAGGGCCTTCTGCAGTTCGTGGCGCAGGGCCTGGGCCAGCTGGCTGGCGCGCTGGCGCTGGGCCGCCGGGTTGGCGGACGGGGTGGCGCTGGGTTCGGGCGTCTGTTCGCTCATAGGGCATTCCTGAGGCTTTGCAGGTGGGCGACCTGGCGGGTGAATTCGGCGGCGCTCATGCGTGGCGCCGGGTAGGGCCGCATGGCCTGGCTGATGGCGCTGACCGGCAGGCGCGTCATGCGCCCGAGCAGTTGCCACTGTTCGGCGATCGGCAGGCGTTCGAAGCCCGGCTGGCGCTGCCGCGCGCGGCGCAGCACGTCGCGCTGCAGGCCTTGCACCAGGGCCACGTGGCCGCGCTGGCGGAGCAGGAAGTCGGCGCCGGCGCGCAGGTGTTCCACCAGTTGCCGGCGGGCGCGGCTGGGCACCGGTTGCAGCGGGCCCTGGCGCTGGCCGGCGCGCCACAGCAGCAGCGCCAGCAGCAGGGCGAGGGCGACGAGCGCCTGCGGGTAGTTGCGCAGCAGCAGGTTGAGCAGGCTGTCGCCGTCGGCGCGGTAGACCAGGGTGACGGCGCTGTCCTGGGTCAGGTACCAGAGCAGCCAGGCGTTGTCGTAGGCGTCGAGGTTGGCGGTCTGCCAGATCCAGTTGTCGGTCAGCACCGTGACCAGGCCGTCGCCCAGCTGCAGTTGCAGCAGGTGGGTGGCGTCGTGGCTGTTGGCCCAGGCGTAGGCGAGGTTCTTCGAGTCGTAGAGGTGGTACTCGGTGTCGAAGCCGATGTAGGCCGGGGCCTGCTCGTTCTCCAGGTAGAGCTTGGTCAGGTCCGGGTAGGCGTCGGCGTCCTCTTCTTCGCCGGCCTTGGCCGGGTCCGCCGCGGGGGACGCTGGCTGCTCGACGCCCTTGGGCGGCGGCACCTTGGCCGGCGGCGTGGCCTCGCCATCGGCCTCGGGCTTGTCGGCGCTGGCGCCCTTGTCCAGGTCCTCGGTCAGGTATTGCTGGATGCCCAGTGGGTCGAGCAGCAGGTCGCCGCTCTTGCCGTCCTTCTCGTCCCACAGGCGCTCGGCGGTGACGATCAGGTGGCCGCCGCGGCGCGCCCAGTCGAGCAGGGCGCGGTTCTGCGCGGGGGTGACGTTCTCGCGGCCGCCCAGCAGGATCAGGGTGTGGCCCTGGCTGGGCAGGTTGTCGAGCACCTCCAGGCCCTTGGCGCTGTCGACCCGCAGGCCGCGGCCGCGGAGGAAGCGTTCGGCGGCCAGGTAGGGGTTGGCCCGCACCTCGGGGGAGGGGCCGTGTTCGATCTTCTCCGGGTAGGGCCGCAGGTTCTGGTACAGGTACCAGGCCACGGCGGCGCCGACCAGCAGCACCAGCACGCCGAGCAGCCAGCGGGTGGAGCGGTTCATGCCGGCGCTCCCGGGCCGAACAGCCGGCGCCAGCCGTCGCACAGCGCCTGGCGCAGTTCGCCGGGCGGCGGGCGGTGGCCGTAGGCGAGGGCCTGCCAGTGGCCGGTCAGCTCCCGCGCGTAGCTGTCCAGCTCGGGTTGCTGCAGGCCTTCCACCTGGCTCAGCACTTCACCTTCGGTGCTGGAGTCGCGCAGCGGCACCCGGTAGTCGTGCAGCAGGCGGCTGAGCAGGGCGCGGTAGAGCAGGCCCAGCGCCGCGCGGGGCTGCTCGTCCCAGAGCCGTTCGGCAGTGCTGGCGACGTCCTCGGGCAGGCTTTCCGGCGCCAGTTCCAGGCCGAACAGCACCGCCGGCGCCTCGCGCGGGGCCTTCTGCGGCAGGCCCAGGCGGCTGGCGAACAGGCGCAGCCATTCGCGGTAGCGCCACAGCAGCAGGACCACGGCGGCGATCAGCGCGGCCCACAGCAGCGTCTGCAGCGATTGCAGGATCAGGCCCAGCGGCCGCCAGTGGGCCAGGGCCTCGAAGAAGGCCTTGAGG
Organism: Pseudomonas sp. PI1; assembly: GCF_000812405.1. Taxonomy (NCBI): domain Bacteria; kingdom Pseudomonadati; phylum Pseudomonadota; class Gammaproteobacteria; order Pseudomonadales; family Pseudomonadaceae; genus Pseudomonas; species Pseudomonas sp. PI1. The sequence goes on along the minus strand of NZ_JWMC01000019.1, from coordinate 107,223 downwards.
TCGTCCTCGTTGCCCTTGCCGGCCTTCTCCCTGGGCGGCTCGCCCAGGCGCCAGCGGGTGACCGTCTCGCTGTTGCGGAAGGGCGGGGCGTCGAGCAGGGCGTCGACGGCCTGGCGCGACTGCTCGCTGGTCAGCTTCTGGTGCAGCAGGCGCGCGGCTTCGGGGCCGTTCGGGTCCTGGTTGGGCAGCGGGCAGCTGGTGGCGCTTTCCGCGGCCCAGGGCGCGCTGCCGGGCAGCATCGCCAGGGCGCCGGCGCACACCAGCAGCAGGGCGTAGGCGCTGCCCACCAGGCGCTGGCGCAGGCGGCGGAACACCAGTTCGATGTCCCAGGCCTCCAGCTCGGTGCGGCGGTTGAGGTAGAGGGTGAAGCCGCAGGCCACGTAGACCGGCTCCCAGACCACCAGGACCAGCGCGTAGAGCAGGTTGGACAGGTGCTCCAGCCACTGCCAGTCGCCTTGCAGGGCGTCCAGCAGGGCCTGCCATTTCCAGTCCGACAGCCATTGCTGCGGCAGCATCAGGTAGAGCAGCGCCATCAGCCCCAGGTACAGGGCCAGCTCGAAGTGCATGCCGACCACCGTCAGCCAGGTGGCGCCGCCGGCGTTGCGCTGGCCCAGCACCACCAGGCGCTGGCTGCGCGCCGCGCCGGCCAGGCCCTCCAGTTGCAGCACCGGCAGGTCGAAGCTGCGCGTCGGGCTGAAGCGCCGCCACAGCAGGCTGGGCAGCAGCTGGCGCCGCAGCAGGCCGGGGAAGGCGCGCAGGGCTTCGCGCAGCGTCGGGGTGTCGGCGAACAGGGCGCGAGAGAGGATGTACAGCGGCAGGCGCTCGAAGGCCGGCTTCAGCCACCAGAAGATCAGGATGGCCAGGCTGGAGTAGTCCCACAGCAACAGGCTGAGCACGGCGAACACCGGCAGCGTGACCAGTGCCCAGCTGGCCATCAGCAGCCCGGCATGCCGCCGCGCCAGGAGCACGCCGAGGTCCAGCGCCTCCCAGGCGCTGCGCGGGCGGATCGCCACGCTGGCGTCAGTCAGGCGCATGGCGTTGGCGTCCGGCGAACAGGAAGTAGCTGCCGACCAGCAGCCAGAGCGCGGCGCCGACGCCGTACTTGACCGTGGCCGGGAAGCGCGTGAGCGAGGACCAGTAGCCCTCGACGAAGGCGGCGACGAGCAGCAGCAGGATCACCCCGGCGACCAGTTGGATGGCCTTGGCCGCTGCCTGGCGCAGTGCCTCGCCGCGGCTCAGGCGCCCCGGGGCGAGCAGTGCCCAGCCGAGCTTGAGCCCGGCGGCGCCGGCGAAGGTGACGGCGGTCAGCTCGAAGGCGCCGTGGCCGATGACGAAGGACCAGAAGGTCTGCACGTAGCCGATCTGCGTCAGGTGGCCGGCCACCGCGCCTATCATCAGGCCGTTGAAGAACAGGAAGAACAGGCTGCCCAGGCCGAACAGCAGGCCGCTGGCGAAGGTCTGGAAGGCGATGCCGATGTTGTTCATCACGTAGAAGGCGAACATCTGCCAGTTGTCCCCGGCGCCGCGCTCGCCCAGCGGGCCCAGGCGTGCGGCGTCGGGGGCGTACATGCCTTCCATCTCCGCCACCCGTTCGGCGCTGAGCACGCTGTAGACCAGGTCGGGGAAGCAGTACACCAGCACGCCCATGAGCAGCAGGGTGCCGTAGAACAGCAGGCTGGCGACGGCGATGGCGCGCCACTCTTCGCGCACCAGGCGCGGGAAGCCGGCCAGCAGGAAGCCGATCAGCCGCGAGCCGAGGTGGCTGCGGTGGCGGTAGAACTGCTGGTGGCCGCGCATGGCCAATTGCTGCAGGTGGTCGATCAGGTGGCTGCTGTAGCCGCGGTCCTGGGCCAGGGCCAGTTGCTGGCAGAGGCTGCGGTAGTCGCTGGCGAAGTCGCCGTCGCGGGTGGATTCCTCGCGCTTGCCGCTCTCCAACTGCTCCAGGCGCTTGGCGAAGCGTTTCCAGTCGTTGCGGTGGCGCTGCTCGAACAGGCTCTGCTTCATGGCGCCAGGCCTCCGCCGAGCAGGCCGCTGGCGATGCCGGCCAGGCGCGCCTCGGCCTGTTCCGCGGGCACGCCCAGGGGCTCGGCGAGAATCCCCGCCAGCTCCTCGCGGCGCGCCGCCGACAGGCCCGCGGCGCGTTCGCTGAAGCCGGTGACGGCGCGCTGCTCGGCCAGGCTCAGCGGGCACGGCGGCAGTTGCGGCGGCACCTGGGGAACCGGCGGCCGGCTCGGCGGCGGGTCGCGGTAGATCACCAGGGTACCGGCGGCCAGGTCGCCCAGGCGCTTGAACGCCGGGTTGGACAGGCAGGCGAGCAGGCCCAGGGTGTAGCCGAAGGGCAGGATGTCGGCGAAGCGCAGCAGGTTGCGCAGCAGCGAGGCGGGCCAGCCGACCGGCGTGCCGTCGTCGTGGACCACGCGCAGGCCCATGACCTGCTTGCCGGGCGAACGCCCCTGGTTGAGCACTTCGAAGAGGACCATGTACCACCAGGTGACGAGGAAGGTGAGCAACAGGCCGAGGCCGGTGCCCAGTTGGCCGAGGAAGGCCAGCAGGATATACATCACCAGCATCAGCAGCACGCGGATGCCCAGGTCGATCAGGTAGGCCAGGGCGCGGGCCACCGGCCCGGCCGGGCGCAGGAGCAGGTCGATGCCTTCCGGGGTTTCCACCTGGTAGCGGGTGTCCAGCGGCGGGCTGGCGGGGCGTGGTGGCGCGGCGGCGATCAAGGGCGTTGGCAGTCGCTAGAGGGAAAGTCCGATGCTAGCCAGCGCCGCCCTGCTAGGCAACCAGGGCGGCGGGCAATTCCGGGCTGTTTCTCAGTTGGCCGGCGGCAAGACGCCGAAGATGGTGCGGTAGAGCACGCCGATGGCGATGAAGGCCAGCGGCAGCGTCCAGACCAGGCCGATCAGCAGCGGGATGGCGCTGAGCAGCATGATCAGGCCGAGCGCCAGGAACAGGCCGAAGACCTTGAACCAGTGCTGGCCGATGGCTTTGCGCGAGGCCTCCATGGCCTGCCAGGGCGACAGACCGCGCTCGGCTACCAGGGGAACCGCCAGGGCGTAGGCGACCCCCAGGTAGATGCCCGGCAGCAACAGCAGCAGGATGCCCAGATAGAACAGTGCGCTCACCGCCAGGGCGGTCAGGAAGATCGGTGTGAAGCGGCTGAAGTAGACGAAGATTTCGTTGATGGTCGTGGGCTGGCCGGCGGCGCGGCGGATGCCGATCATGTTCAGCCCGACCAGTAGCGGGGAACAGAGGGCACTGGAGATGACACCGACGCTGACCTCCAGCGCCTCGTTGCCGAGCGGCGCCGCACCGCCCATGGCGAGGTGGGCGAAAGACAGGATGAAGCCCAGGACGAAGCCGGTCAGGTTGACCGCCACAAAGTAGACGATGGCGCCGGCGATCAGGGTGCCCTTGCTGCCTTTGACGAGGCGCCAGGCCTCGTTGATCAGCCCGTCGACGCTGAAGTTATAGCCGCGTGCCAGGGCCTCCTCGATGCCGGGGGCGCTCGGCCCCGAGGCTGGCTGCTGCAACTGGCTGGCCGGTGTCGCGTAGGGGTTCTGTTCGAATTCCTGGTTCATATGAGCCAATCCCTGGTGATGTGAAAGAAACCGCGCCTACACCATAACCCATACCGAGGTTCCGGGCAGCCCGCAGGGGGATGGTAGACTGCCCGGCCAGGCCAAGGGAGAGCGTCATGACCGCCAGCATCTTCTGGTACGACTACGAGACCACCGGCATCGACCCGCGCCGCGACCGCCCGTTGCAGGTCGCCGGCATCCGCACCGACGAGGCGCTCAACGAGATCGAGGCGCCGCTGAATTTCTACTGCCGCCCCAGCGACGACATATTGCCGCACCCGGCGGCCTGCCTGATCACCGGCATCACCCCGCAGCGCCTGGAAGAGCAGGGCCTGGGCGAAGCCGAGTTCATGACCCGCCTGCACGCCGAGCTGTCGCGCCCGGGCACCTGCGTGGCCGGCTACAACACCCTGCGCTTCGACGACGAAGTCACCCGCTACAGCCTCTACCGCAACTTCTTCGACCCCTACGCCCGCGAATGGCAGGGCGGCAACAGCCGCTGGGACCTCATCGACCTGGTGCGCACCGCCTACGCGCTGCGCCCGGAAGGCATCCAGTGGCCGCTGAACGACGAGGGCGTGGTCACCCTGAAGCTGGAGCGTCTGACCGAGGCCAACGGCCTGGAGCACGGCCAGGCCCACGACGCGCTGTCCGACGTGCGCGCGACCATCGCCATGGCCCGGCTGCTCCGCCAGCGCCAGCCCAAGCTCTACGACTTCCTCTACCGCCTGCGCGGCAAGCACGCGGTGCTCGACCAGGTGCAGTTGCTCAAGCCGCTGGTGCATGTGTCCGGGCGTTTCTCGGCGGCGCGCAGCTTCCTGTCGCTGGTGCTGCCGCTGGCCTGGCACCCGCGCAACCGCAACGCCCTGATCGTCTGCGACCTGGGGCTGGACCCGGCGCCGTTGCTGGAACTGGACGCCGAGACCCTGCGCCAGCGCCTGTACACCCGCCGCGAGGAGCTGGGCGAGGGCGAACTGCCGGTGCCGCTGAAGCTGGTGCACGTCAACCGCTGCCCGGTGCTGGCGCCGCTGGCGGTGCTGCGCGAGCAGGACCAGGCGCGCCTGGGCATCGACCTGGCGGCCTGGCAGGCGCGCGCGCAGGTGCTGGTCGAAGGCAAGCCGCAGTGGCAGGACAAGCTGGCCGCGGTATATGAACAAGAGAACTTCCCCGGCGTCGCCGATCCGGAACAGCAGCTATATGACGGTTTTATCGGCGACCGTGACCGGCGGCTCTGCGAACAGGTACGCCAGGCGGACCCCGTGCGCCTGGGACGAGAACAATGGCCATTCGACGATCCGCGCCTGGTGGAACTTCTGTTCCGTTATCGCGCGCGGAATTTTCCGGAAACTTTGTCTACGGCCGAGCAGGAACAATGGCGGGAGTTCTGCCGTTGCCGGCTGATGCTCGACGAGTACGGCGCGCCCAATACCCTGGCGAACTTCGAAGTGGCTCTGGCCGAACAGCTCGAAAATACTGGGCTGCAGGGTAGGGCATTGCTGCAGGAGTGGCAGGCATATGCCGCGGCTTTGCGTCAGCGTTATTGCCTTTAGTGTTCCGCGAGTTCTTCGCGGGCAATAAAAAACGCCAGCCGAAGCTGGCGTTTTCGCAATGCGCGTGACGCGGCGGGCGGGCTCAGCCCAGCAGGGTGGCCCAGCTCTCGACGGTGTCGGCGCCCCACTTGGCCTTCCATTCCTTGAGCGTCTTGTGGTTGCCGCCCTTGGTTTCGATGACTTCGCCGTTATGCGGGTTCTTGTATTGCTTGACCTTGCGCGCGCGCTTGCTGCCGGTGGCCTTGGCGGCACGCGGGGCCTTGCTCAGTTTGGCGTCCGGATCGAGCAGCGCGAGGATGTCGCGCAGGGACTTGCCATAGCTGCCCATGAGCGTGCGGAGTTTCTCTTCGAACTCCAGTTCCTTCTTCAGCTTGTCGTCCTTTTCCAGGGACTTGAGGCGCTCTTGAAGTTCCTTGATGGCTTCTTCGGTGGCGCGGTACTCATTGATCAGTGACATGTCGGCGTACCTTGTCTTGAGGTCAAGCGTTGCTGGAATATTAGTACTCCCAATAATAGTCAGCCGATTTGTTCGAGTAAACCATTGGATAAAGTTTTCTGGCTACTTAACGTAATATTTAAGTTGCTTCGATAGACGTATTGTCCGCGCACTTAAATCAGGACCTGTCCGAATGTCCCTTGGCGGCGGTCGCGGTTTTCCCGGGCAGCCGCTAGAATGGCGGCCTTCGCGAAGTATCTGGAGCCACACCCATGCGCACTTTCCGACTGGTGATCGCCTGTCCCGACGGGGTCGGTATCGTCGCCAAGGTGAGTAATTTCCTGGCCACTTACAACGGCTGGATCACCGAGGCCAGTCATCACTCCGACAACGACAACGGCTGGTTCTTCATGCGGCACGAGATTCGCGCCGACTCCCTGCCGTTCGACCTCGACGGGTTCCGCCAGGCCTTCGCCCCCATCGCCCGCGAGTTCAACATGGTCTGGCGCATCACCGACTCGGCGGTGAAGAAGCGCGTGGTGCTGATGGCCAGCCGCGAGTCGCACTGCCTGGCCGACCTGCTGCACCGCTGGCACAGCGGCGAGCTGGACTGCGAAATCCCCTGCGTGATCGCCAACCACGACGACCTGCGCAGCATGGTCGAATGGCACGGCATCCCCTACTTCCACGTGCCGGTGGATGCGAAGAACAAGCAGCCGGCCTTCGACGAGGTGTCGCGGCTGATCGACGAGCACCAGGCCGACAACGTGGTGCTGGCGCGCTACATGCAGATCCTGCCGCCGGACCTGTGCCAGAAGTACCGCCACCAGGTGATCAACATCCACCACAGCTTCCTGCCCTCGTTCATCGGCGCCAAGCCCTACCACCAGGCTTCGCTGCGCGGCGTGAAGCTGATCGGGGCGACCTGCCACTACGTCACCGAGGAACTGGACGCCGGCCCGATCATCGAGCAGGACGTGGTGCGCGTGAGCCACCGCGACAACGTCGAGGAGATGGTGCGCCTGGGCAAGGACGTGGAAAAGATGGTGCTGGCGCGCGGTTTGCGCTATCACCTGGAAGACCGCGTGCTGGTGCACGATAACAAGACCGTGGTGTTCGACTGAGGACCTGTCCACGATCTGCTGCGCGTCGGCATAACGGCGTTAAAAACAGGCGAGCGATGCTCATTTAGCGGACTAAACTGCGCTCTCTCGCCTGTTTCTGCCTTGTTCTGCTCTAGCTCGCGAGATCGTAAACAGGCCCTGAGCCGCGTCGGCCGGGCGAACCCGCATTGCAGGAGAGCCCGGCCATGTCCGACGAGAAAGCCCCCGGCACAGCCACCCCGCCGCCCACCCTGGGCGAGGGCTGTACCAGCCGCTACGACATCGATGCGCTGAGCGAGGAGGACGGCACCGAGTTCCCCGGCGCCGCCGAACTCTGGCGCGAACTGCAGGACGACGGGCCGCGCCCCGAGGCGCCGCCGAAGAAACCCTAGCCGATTCGCCCGTGTGGAGGTGACCCATGCGCGCCATGCTGCTCGAACAGGTGGGCCAGCCGCTGCGACTGCGCGAGCTGCCCGTGCCGCAACCCGGCCCAGGTGAGCTGCGCGTGCGCGTGGCGGCCTGCGGGGTGTGCCGTACCGACCTGCACGTGGTCGACGGCGAGCTGCCGGCGGTGCCCCTGCCGGTGATCCCCGGGCACGAGATCGTCGGCTACGTCGATGCCCTGGGCGCGGGCGTCGAGGGTTTCGCCTTGGGCCAGCGGGTCGGCGTGCCCTGGCTGGGGCATACCTGCGGTCACTGTCCGCCCTGTACCCGCGACCAGGAAAACCTCTGCGACGCGCCGCAGTTCACCGGCTACACCCGGCCGGGTGGCTATGCCGAGTACGTGGTGGCCGATGCGCGCTTCACCTTCGCCCTGGGCGAGGCGGGCGACGACGCCGAGCTGGCGCCGTTGCTCTGCGCTGGGCTGATCGGCTGGCGCTCGCTGGTCAAGGCCGGCGACGGCCGGCGCCTGGGACTGTACGGCTTCGGCGCGGCGGCGCACATCGTGCTGCAGGTGGCGCGCTGGCAGGGGCGCGAGGTCTATGCCTTCAGCCGTCCCGGCGACCACGCCGCCGAGGCTTTCGCCCGCTCATTGGGCGCAGTCTGGGTCGGGCCGTCCGACCAGGCGCCGCCGCAGCCGCTGGACGCGGCGATCATCTACGCCCCGGCCGGAGAGCTGGTGCCTGTCGCGTTGCGTGCCGTGCGCAAAGGTGGCCGGGTAGTGTGCGCCGGCATCCACATGAGCGACATCCCGAGCTTCCCCTATTCGATCCTGTGGGGCGAGCGCGAGCTGGTCTCGGTCGCCAACCTGACCCGCCGCGACGGCCTGGAGTTCTTCCCCGTCGCCGCCCGGGCCGGGGTGCGTACCGAGGTGCAGCGCTACCCGCTGGAGCAGGCCAACCAGGCCCTGGACGACCTGCGCCACGGGCGTTTCCAGGGCGCGGCGGTGTTGGTGCCGTAAAGGGTGGGGGCCTGGTGTGGAGGCCCGGCCATCGCGGACGGAGTCCGCTCCTACGACCGTGCCTCCCTGGCGCTGTCTCGCGGTGGCGCTGATGGGTATCGCTTCGCTCAACACCATCCTACGAAAAGCCATGCTTGCTCATGCACCTCCCCATCCGCGCCATTCCCCTGTAGGAGCGCGCCCTGCGCGCGAAACCGCCGGCAGGGCCGGCGCTAGGCGTCGCGGTTGCGCAGGCCGACCAGGCGGCGCAGCAGCGGGCGCCCGGCCATGATGGCGAACACCGGCGCGCCCGCCACCAGGTAGAAGTAGTAGGTCACCACCCGCCAGACCAGGATGGCCGCGGCCGCGGTCGGCTTGCCTACCAGCGGGCTGAGCATCGCCAGCGAGGTCAGCTCGGTGCCGCCGGCGCCGCCCGGCAGCAGGGTGGCCAGGCCGGCGGCCAGGGACAGCAGCTGGATCAGGAAGGTCCAGGCCCAGTGCAGTTCCACGCCCATGGCCTGGAGGATCAGGTAGAGCACCGAGAAGCGCAGCAGCCAGTGGCTGCTCGTGAGCAGGAACACCAGCGCCAGGCGCCGGCGCGGCTGCTTGAGGCTGGTGGCGATGCTGTCGCGGAAGTGCAGCAGCTTGCGCGCCCAGTGCAGGCGCCGCCGCGGCTTGACGCCCAGGCGCGCCAGCAGGCGGCCGTTGGCGCGGATCACCCGGCGCTGGAAGCGCGCCAGCAGCACCACGCCGAACAGGATGCCGCCCAGCAGCACGGCGCTGACCAGCAGCGAGGATTCCAGGTTCGGGCTCAGGCTGTGGGACAGCGTGTAGCACAGCACCACCAGCAGGGCGCTGAGGAAGAACAGCAGGTCGCTCAACTGGTCGACGGCGAAGATCGCGCTGCTCTGCGCCGGGCGCAGGCCGCGGCGGGCCAGCAGGGCCATCAGCGTCAGCGGCGCGCCGCTGCCGCCGGGGGTGGCGTAGAAGGCGAATTCCGAGGCCATGATGATGCCGATCGACTGCCGCTGGCTCAGCGGCCCGGCGCGGCCGGCCAGCAGCACGCGCAGCTTCTGGGCGTTGATCAGCCAGCACAGCAGGATCATGCCGAGCAACAGCAGCAGGTTGTCCAGCGGGAAGCTCGCCAGTTGCTCGAGCATCGGCCGGCCGCCCAGCACCAGCGGCACCAGCGAGGCGCCGAGCAGGGCGATCAGCAGCCACCAGGCGCGGCTCATGGCCGGGCCTCGCGGCGAGTGGGGCGCGCTCCGTTCAGTTCGGGGCGCGGGGTGTTGCGGCAGACGAAAATGACGGTTACCTCCGGGACTGTGCGCTTCCCTCTTCTGTGGACTACCGCTTCGGGCAGGCGTTCGCAGTCGCTGAGGGGAGTCTACGGCAGCCTCGGCAGTGGCGCCCCGGTCCTTTCGTCGGTCCGGGGCATCCGGGGCTCACGGGTGTTCGGTTTCCTTGGCGCCTTCCTCCAGCGCCTTGTTCTGCCAGCCGTCCTCGCCGGGCAGGAGCAGGTTCAGGACGATGGCGACGATGGCGCACAGGGCGATGCCCTTCAGGCCGAAGTCGTCCGGGCCGGTGCCCGAGCCGATCAGCACGCCGCCGATGCCGAACACCAGGGTCACCGAGACGATGCACAGGTTGCGCGCCTGGGACAGGTCGACCTTGTGGCGGATCAGGGTGTTCATGCCCACCGAGGCGATGGTGCCGAACAGCAGGCAGAGGATGCCGCCCATCACCGGCACCGGGATGCTCTGCAGGATGGCGCCGAACTTGCCGACGAAGGCCAGGCCGATGGCGAACGCCGCCGCCCAGGTCATGATCTTCGGGTTGTAGTTCTTGGTCAGCATCACCGCGCCGGTGACTTCGGCGTAGGTGGTGTTCGGCGGGCCGCCGAACAGGCCGGCGGCGGAGGTGGCGATGCCGTCGCCCAGCAGGGTGCGGTGCAGGCCCGGGGTCTTCAGGTAGTTCTTGCCGGTCACCCCGCCCACGGCGATCACCCCGCCGATGTGCTCGATGGCCGGGGCCAGGGCCACCGGGACGATGAACAGGATGGCCTGCCAGTTGAATTCCGGCGCGGTGAACTTCGGCAGCTCCAGCCAGGGCGCGGCGACGATCTTGGCCACGTCGACCACACCGAACATGAACGACAGCGCGTAGCCCACCAGCACGCCGCTGATGATCGGCACCAGGCGCAGCATGCCCTTGCCGAACACCGCGACTATCAGGGTGGTGATCAGCGCCGGCATGGAGATCAGCATGGCGGTGCGGTAGGGGATCAGCTCGGCGCCGTCGCCGGCCTTGCCCATGGCCATGTTGGCGGCGATGGGGGCCATGGCCAGGCCGATGGAGATGATCACCGGGCCGATCACCACCGGCGGCAGCAGGCGGTCGATGAAGCCGGTGCCCTTGATCTTCACCGCCAGGCCCAGGAAGGTGTAGACGAAGCCGGCGGCGACCACCCCGCCCATGGTCGCGGCCAGGCCGAACTGGCCCTTGGCGAGGATGATCGGAGTGATGAAGGCGAAGCTGGAGGCCAGGAACACCGGCACCTGGCGCCCGGTCACCAGCTGGAACATGAGGGTGCCGAAGCCGGCGGTGAACAGCGCCACGTTCGGGTCCAGGCCGGTGATCAGCGGCATCAGCACCAGGGCGCCGAAGGCGACGAAGAGCATCTGCGCGCCGGCGATGACCTGGCGCCACAGCGGGTCGTTGAATTCATCGGCCATGGATCAGTTTTCCTTCTGCTTGGTGCCGAAGATCTTGTCGCCGGCATCGCCCAGGCCGGGGATGATGTAGCCGTTTTCGTTCAGCCCCTGGTCGATCGAGGCGGTATAGATGATGACGTCCGGGTGCGCCTCGGCCACCGCCTTGATGCCCTCGGGCGCGGCCACCAGCACCATGGCGCGGATTTCCCTGCAGCCGGCCTTCTTCAGCAGGTCGATGGTGGCGACCATGGAGCCGCCGGTGGCCAGCATCGGGTCGATGATCAGCGAGCGGCGCTCGGCGATGTCCGGCGCCAGCTTCTCCAGGTAGGTGTGCGCCTGCAGCGTCTCTTCGTTGCGCGCCACGCCCACGGCGCTGACCTTGGCCCCGGGGATCAGGCTGAGCACGCCGTCGAGCATGCCGATGCCGGCGCGCAGGATGGGCACCACGGTGATCTTCTTGCCGGCGATCTTCTCCACCTGCACCGAGCCGGCCCAGCCGGGGATCTCGTAGTTCTCCAGCGGCAGGTCGGCGGTCGCCTCGTAGGTCAGCAGGGCGCCCACTTCCTGGGCCAGCTCGCGGAAATTCTTGGTGCTGATATCGTGGCGGCGCATCAGTCCGATCTTGTGGCGGATCAGGGGATGGCGAATCTCGTGCACGGGCATGGACGGGGTCTCCGGGAGAGGGCTGGCAAAAAATTGCGGTAGCGTAAAGCATCTTAGGGGCAGTTGGCAGTCGGTGCGCGACAAATAGCCGCCGGCCGCCTACTGCCGGAACCCGCCTGGCCTGGCGCGGGATTGTCGGCGACTTTCGTCCGCCGGTACTTGCTCCAGGGCAGAGGGATGGGTACCTTTGCGCACTTTTTCCGGGAGAGCCCGCCAATGTCCGTCGATCTCGCGCACATCCGCCAAGTCATGGCCGAAGCCGATTGCCTGTACAACGACGCCGAAGTGGACGCCGCCATCGGCCGTGTCGCCCAGGCGATCAACGCGGACCTGGCCGAGCGCAACCCGGTGGTGTTCTGCGTGATGAACGGCGGGCTGATCTTCTCCGGCAAGCTGCTGCCGAAGCTGGACTTCCCCCTGGAGCTGTCCTACCTGCACGCCACCCGCTACCGTAACGAGACCACCGGCGGCGAGCTGTTCTGGAAGGCCAAGCCGGAAATCTCCTTCATCGACCGCGACGTGCTGATCGTCGACGACATTCTCGACGAAGGGCACACCCTCTCGGCGATCATCGACTTCTGCCGCCACGCCGGCGCCCGCGAAGTGCACACCGCGGTGCTGATCGACAAGGACCACGACCGCAAGGCGCGCCCGGACCTGAAGGCCAACTACGTCGGCCTGTCCTGCGTGGACCGCTACATCTTCGGCTACGGCATGGACTACAAGGGCTACTGGCGCAACGCCCCGGGCATCTTCGCCGTCAAGGGCCTCTGAGCCGTGGCCGGGCCGCGTTTCCTCGACCAGGCCCTGTTCGCCGGGCTGGCCGGTCAGGCGGCCGCCAGCCCGCGCCGCCGCCAGCACCACAACCTGCACGCGATGGAAGAGCCCTGCCATCGCCTGCTCAATGCGCTGCAGCCGGACACCTACGTGCAGCCGCACTGCCACCGCAGCCCCGACAAGGCCGAGAGCATCATCGTGCTGAAGGGGCGCCTGGGCCTGCTGATCTTCTCCGAGGCCGGCGAACTGCTCGCCACCCGTGAGCTGTCGCCCGAAGGCGACTGCCCCGGCGTGGACCTGCCGCCGGGCACCTTCCACGCCCTGGTGGCGCTGGCGCCGGACAGCCTGATCTTCGAGTGCAAGGCCGGCCCCTACCAGGCCCTGGCCGACGACGAACGCGGCGCCTGGGCCCCGCGCGAGGGCGAGCCCGGCGCGGCTGAATACCTGGCCTGGATGCGGGCGCAGTTCCCCGCCTGAGTGCGAGGCTTTTCGCCGCAGGTGGTGTTCCCGCAGACCTCCTGGGGCGGCGGCAAGGCCAGCGGCATGGGGCGCGAGCTGGGGCCCTGGGGGCTGTCGGCGTTCCTCGGCATCAAGCACATCACCGCGCCGCGCTGACACATCGTAGGAAGCACGGTCTTGCAGGCTGCGCCGAGGTGCTCTTCGTAGGATGGGTTGAGCTTGCGATACCCATCGGGCCATGGTGATGGGTATCGCTTCGCTCAACACCATCCTACGGGGGGCTGTGTTTGCCGGAGGGCATAGCAATGTAGGGCGCATAGCGCCTACGCCCGTCTTGCAGGCAGCGCCGAGCTCGCCTGCAACGTAGCGGACTTTGTCCGCGATAGCCGGACTCCTAAGCGTGTTTAAAGGCTAGGGCAGGGACACGGCGCAAAGGTCCTCCACCAGCGCCTGCAGGGCCTGGTTGCGGCCCGCATCGTCGCGCAGCAGCAGGCTGTGCTCGATGCCGTAGCCGAGCCGTTCGGCGAGCAGCGGGCGCAGGTCGAGGTCGGAAACGTTGTGCAGCATGGGGCCTCTGCCTCCGTCTGGCGGCATGTGAGCGAGCGAATGCATCGAATCTTATCGATGCGTGAAAGCCCCCACCACGTACCTGTACGAGTGCCGCCGGGCCCGTGCTAGAGTGCCGGACGAGTTTTCCCGCGGGGTTCACGATGACGTTGCGCCACCTGTTCTGCCTTGCCTTCCTGGCCTTCTCCGGGCCGCTGTTCGCCGCCGCTGCGCCGGTGGCCCATGCCCAGTTCCTGCCGCCGGACGACAACAATCTGCGCGGCGAGGCGCCGGAACAGCAGCAACTGCTGCAGGTCACCGAATACAGCGTGGTGCTGGGCAACCAGCGCCAGTCAAACCAGCAGCCGATCCCGATCACCACCCCGGCGCTGCTGCGCCTGAAGGGCAAGCCGCTGAACAAGGGTGGCGCCGTGACCCAGGTGCTGATCAGCTTCGACAGCGAGGGCAAGAGCCTGAAGAAGCCCAGCTACGACGCCGCCAGCCGCACCCTGAGCCTGTCCTACCCGGCAGCGTCCTATACCCAGCTGCTCGACCTGCTGCGCCATGGCCCGGTGTTCTGCCAGTTCCTCAGCTATCCCAACGGCCACGTCTGGGCCGACCTGCACAGCGGCGCCGTGCGCCTGCGTTGAGCCGGCGCCCGCCGCGGGGTTACACTGCCCGCCTTTGATGACGGCCGGGCCGTCGACTGGTGCCGTAGAGAGAAGCGAGCGATGCGTAAAGACAAGAAGCAGGTGATTGGCGAAGAGATCGGCGACGAGTCGATCAAGCTGTTCCTCGAGGTCGAACCGGCCGACGACACCCCGCCGTCGCTGCACAAGCTGATCAAGGCCTACCGCGGCCTGCGCATCGACGATTTCGAGCGCTTCGTGAAGTTCTTCGTCGAGGCCGGTTACGACCTCGGCGCGAAGAACGCCAAGGGCGAGGACTTCGTCGCGCTGATCCGCGACCAGCGCCAGGCCGAGCCCTACATCGAGGTGATCGAAGCCGTCCGCGGCTGATCGGCCTTACCGTGAAGAAGCCCGCCGCGTGCGGGCTTTTTCGTGCCTGATGCCTGCCCCGTAGGATGGGTGGAGCGAAGCGATACCCATCGCCATGGCCGCATGGGTTTCGCAAGCTCAACCCATCCTACGAAGAGCGCATCGGCGCAGATCCCCCGCCCCCCGCCTAGACTTGCAGGTAGAACAACGACAAGGTGAGGACGCCGACATGCATGTACAGCCCTATCTGTTCTTCCACGGCCAGTGCGACGAAGCCATCGCCTTCTACCAGCAGGCCCTCGGCGCGCAGCTCAACGCGCTGATGCGCTACGAGGAGGCGCCGGGGCCGCTGCAGGTGCCCGACGGCTGGTGCGAGAAGGTCATGCATGCCAGCCTGCAGATCGGCCAGACCGAGGTGCTGATGTCCGACGGCCGCGGCGAGCACGAAGCGCCGTTCAATGGCTTTTCGCTGCACCTGGCCCTGCACAGCGTGGCCGCCGCCGAGAAGGCCTTCGCCGCGCTGGCCGAGGAGGGGCAGGTGGACATGCCGCTGGAGAAGACCTTCTGGGCGCAGCGCTTCGGCATGCTCCACGACCGCTTCGGCGTCGGCTGGATGATCAGCGCTCGCTGAAACGAAGGCTGCACAAACGAAAAGGCCCGCCGGATGGCGGGCCTTTTGCGCTGGCGCTGGATCACTGATCCAGCTGCAGCTTCTGCCAGGTGTAGGCGTTGATCTCGCGGTACGCCGAGGCATCGGTCTCCAGCTGCTTCTCGCGGGCCGGGAAGATTTCCTTGAGCTTGGCGCCCCAGGCTTCGGACTTGTACTGCTGCGGGAAGCAACGCTCCAGCAGGCCGAGCATGATCGACACGGTGACCGACGCGCCCGGGGAGGCGCCCAGCAGGGCGGCGATGGTGCCGTCCTCGGAGGCCACCAGCTCGGTGCCGAACTGCAGGATGCCGCCTTTCTTGGCGTCCTTCTTGATGATCTGCACACGCTGGCCGGCGGTTTCCAGGCGCCAGTCGGCCGGGTTGGCCAGCGGGTAGAACTTGCGCAGGCTTTCCAGGCGCTGGTCCATGGACTGCATGACTTCGCGCACCAGGTAGCGGGTCAGGTCCATGTTGTCGCGGGCGACCGCCAGCATCGGCATCAGGTTGCTGCCGCGCACCGACAGCGGCAGGTCGAGGAAGGAGCCGTGGCGCAGGAACTTGGTGGAGAAGCCGGCGTAGGGCCCGAACAGCAGGGACTTCCTGCCATCGACCACGCGGGTGTCCAGGTGCGGCACGGACATCGGCGGGGCGCCGACCTCGGCCTGGCTGTAGACCTTGGCCTGGTGCTGCTTGACCACCTCGGGGTTGTCGCAGCGCAGCCACTGGCCGCTCACCGGGAAGCCGCCGAAGCCCTTGCTTTCCGGGATGCCGGACATCTGCAGCAGCGGCAGCGCGCCGCCGCCGGCGCCGAGGAAGACGAACTTCGCGCGGATCTTGCGCGACTGGCCGTTCTGGGTGTTCTTGATGTCGACGATCCAGTCCTGGCCGTCGCGCTCAAGGCCCACGACCTTCTGGAAGTAGCTGACCTTCGCGCCGTCCTGCTTGCCCAGACGGGCCAGCAACTGGTTGGTCAGGGCGCCGAAGTTGACGTCGGTGCCATGCTCGACGCGGGTGGCGGCGACCTGCTCGTCGGCCGGGCGGCCGGGGATGGTCAGCGGCGCCCACTGGCCCAGCTGCTCGCGGTCCTCAGTGTAGACCATGGACTCGAAGGCGTGGTGCTGGCTCAGCGTCTCGAAGCGCTTCTTCAGGAAGGGCACGTCCTTGCCACGGACGAAGCTCAGGTGCGGCACCGGGTTGATGAAGTTGCGCGGATTGCCGAAGCCCTCCTTGTCCACCAGGTGCGCCCAGAACTGCTTGGACACCTCGAACTGGGCGTTGATCTGCACCGCTTTCTTGATGTCGATGGAGCCATCGGCGGCCTGCGGCGTGTAGTTCAGCTCGCAGAGGCCGGCGTGGCCGGTGCCGGCGTTGTTCCAGGGGTTGGAGCTCTCGATGGCTCCGGACTCCTGCAGTTCGACGATCTCCAGGCGGGTGCCGGGTTCGACTTCCTTCAACAGGGTCGCCAGGGTTGCGCTCATGATGCCGGCGCCAACCAGCAGCACATCCAACGCTTCGTGTTCGTTCGCCATTCTCGCTCGCCACACTCTCGTGAAGTAGTGAAAAACCTTCAAATCACGCTCTTATGGAGACGTGAAGCTCAAAGGGGGTCGTCGCTGCGGGCGGGTCCGGACTCGGTACGGAGGGGACTCGCGGCAATCCTTGCCTGAAAGTGTCGTCGCAACGATCGGTACAAAGCGCGGGACCGGTGGCCACGGCGCAATTGGCGACTCTCTAGGAGGGTGTGACAGGCCGACGGGCGCAAGGCTGTCGTGCTGTGGGACCCGATCAGGAGGCGTCCTTATAATCGGGGCGCGATTATAACGACGAAAAGCAAAAAAAGCCCTCGTACTTAGACTTTTTTCCGAGTTCCGGTCACCGGATTTCCTATTTTTGCACCAATGTGGTGCGACACGCCCTTGCGCATGTCGCCGCCAAGGAACCTGCAACAAAGTGCCAGCGTCCAAGCTGCAGAGCGCTATCAGGGCGCTCCGACGGCCGGTATACTGCCCGCCGTTCCGAGCCCAACCCATGGAGACACGAACATGTTGCAGCGCCTGTTGCTCAGTCTGATCGCCGCCGGCACCCTGGCCTTGTCCGGCTGTGCCCTCAGCCCGCAACAACTGAACCCGGACCCGGTATTCAAGGGCCAGCCGGTCGCCGTCGGCCAGGGCCAGCCGGTGGTGGTGAAGGTGGTCGACGGCCGCCAGAGCACCGAGCTGGGCACCCGTGGCGGCCTCTACTCGGAGACCAGCGCGGTCACCGTGCGCAGCCAGGACGTGATTCCCAAGCTGCAGGCGCAGACCGAGGCGGCGGTGCGCCTGCTCGGCTTCACTCCCTCGCCGAACGCCTATAACGCCCCGACCCTGACCCTCACCCTGGCCGAGCTGAAGTACCAGTCGCCCAAGGACGGCATCTACGTCACCGAGGCCACCATAGGCGCGACCTTCCGCGTCGACGTGCAGGCCGGCGGGCGCCGCTACAACGGCCGCTACGGCTCCAGCCTGAACCAGCGCTTCGGCATGGCGCCGAACCAGCAGACCAACACCAAGCTGGTCAGCGACGTGCTCAGCGACGCCCTGGACCGCGTGTTCAAGGACCCGACCATCGGGCAGACGCTGAACCAGCGCTGATCGTCCTGGCGCGAATGAAAAAGCCCGGCACTCGCCGGGCTTTTTCGTTCATGGTCGCGGGAATTCAGGCGGCGGCCTGGCGGAACGGGTCGGTCTCGTAGGCCGGCTGGCGCTCGTCGGCTTCCGGCAGGTCCAGGTGTTCGTGGCCGCAGGCCTGGCAGTACACCAGCCAGTGGTCGTCCTGGACGTTGAAGGAGAGGTCGGTGACCACGGCTTCGATTTCATCCAGGTGTTCGATCAGGTAGGCGCTTTCGTGGGGTACGATTTCGAGCATGGCGAATCTCCTAGGCGGGATACCGGATGGCGAAAGGTGACTAGCCAGTCACGTGCCAGGTGTCGGAAAAGGCTTAGAACCCTTCTCGATAAGGCTGACGTTCGTCGTGAATAAGACGACCGAACTGGCTGCGCCATCCTCCTGACAGATACAATCGGGCGTCTTTCTTTCAGTCCTGTGACGCACCCGCTGCGGTTCGTCGCTTCGTACAGAACTCGGCCTTGGCGCTTTCTGGCTTCCGGGCGTGCAGTCCTGAAGTGTGGAGGTCGTGATGTCGCTGCAGGCGCTCTGGAATCTGTTCCAGGCCCATCCCGCTCGGGTTCTCAACGACCTGGCATTGTTCTTCGCCCTGGCCGGCGCCTGGCTGCTGCTGGCCACCCGCCGGCGCGAGCGCCAGGCCTTGCAACGCCTGGTCGCCGGTGGCGAGGGCGTGGCCGCGCCGCTGGCCGAGGCCGAGCCTTCGACGGCGAAGATCAACCGCTTCTTCTACCTCTTCGGCTTCGCCTGCCTGGCCCTGGCCGTCGCGCTGAGCCAGTACAGCACGCACCTGCCGGGCTGAAAACGCACCGTCACGATGCAAAAGGGCGCCCATGGGCGCCCTTTTCGTTCATGCGGTGGCTCAGGCCTGCTTGAGCCGGTATTGGTTCAGCACCGGGTTGGCGTACTGCAGGACCAGGTAGGGGCGGTGCTCCGGCGGGCAGGCCTGCAGGCGCTGCTGCCACTGCTCGCGGGCCCGGCGCAGTTCCTCGGCGCCGAACAGACTCTCGGCGCCGGGCACGGCCAGGGCCGGGTCGCGCAGCTCGGACATCTCGTAGGCCAGGTAGTGCACCGGGAACAGCCGGTAGTTGCCGAGGATCTGCCGGTCCAGGGCGGCGGCCAACTGCTTGGCGTCGGCGTAGTCGCCGTCCATCTCGGCGCCGAAGTTGATCTGCACGCGGCCTTTGTAGCCGGTGATGCCCTGGGCGATGCTGGCGTCGTCCTCGCCCGGCGCCTTGCGGTACTCGCCGGTAGTGGCGCGGGTGTACAGCTCGCGGGCCTTGGCGGCGTCGCAGGGGTCGTATTCGTAGCTGATCGACACCGGGATCAGGTGCAGCTCGCGGACCACCTCGGCGAAGGGCTCGTCCTTGCGGCTCATGTGGAACATCTTGAGGATCGCCGAGTCGGTGCGGTCGTCACCGTCCTTGGCGCGGCCCTCGGCCTGGGCGATCCACACCGACTCGCCGTCGTGGCGGATCGAATGGTTGATGTAGGCCGAAAGGGTGGTGTAGGCCGCCAGCTTCTCGCGCCGGCCGCTGATCGAGCGGTGCACGATGAAGCTCTTGTTCAGGCGCATCAGGTCGCTGACGAAGGGCCGCTGCAGCAGGTTGTCGCCGATGGCGATGCGCGGCGTCGGCAGCTTGGCGTGGTAGATGGCGTAGTTGCAGAACGCCGGGTCCATCACGATGTCGCGGTGGTTGGCGATGAACAGGTAGGCGCGGCCGCTCTTGAGGTTGTCCAGCCCGGAGTAGGTGACGCCGTCGGTGGCGTGCTCGATGGTGCGGTCGACGTAGGGCTCGCACTTGTCCTGCAGTTCCACCACGCTGCGGATGCCGGTGACCTCGCGGGCCAGGCGGTGGGCGATCAGCGGGCGCAGCAGCCAGCCGAAGGGGCGCGACAGGCGCGGATAACGATAACGCGCCAGAATACCCAGGAAGGCGTCGTCGCTCAGCAGGCGCTGGAGAACGGCCGGGACTTCGGCGTCGTTGTACGGTCGGATGGCTTCGAACTCGCCCATCATGCTCTCTTGTTCATGGGTGTAACTGGCACGGCACGCGTCTGGCGCGGGCCTCTCCCCCGGAAAACCGACCATGCCCGCGGGCCTGGCCGGATAAAAAGACCGCGGGAGTATAACGGAAGTCACAGGGGACCTTCAGATGCTCGAGACCCAGGCTTACCGCTGCCCCTATTGCGGGGAAGCGGTCGAGGCCGTGCTAGACCTCTCCGGCGGCGACCAGAGCTACTATGAAGATTGTCCGGTGTGTTGCCGGCCCATCCTGTTCCAGCTGTACACCGACGGCGCCCAGTGGACGCTGGAGGTTCACCGGGAGGACGACTGATGCAGCGAGTCTACGAACCGGCCGACCTGGCCGAGGCCGAGTTGCTGGCCGGCATGCTGGCCAGCGAGGGCATCGATTGCCACCTCGGCGGCCGCCACCTGCTCGGTGGCATCGGCGAGCTGCCGCTGCACGGGCTGCTGCACCTGTGGGTCGACGACGATGCGGCGCAACAGGCGCGGGAGCTGATCCAGGCGTACAATGCCGCGCAGCCGATGCCCGGCCCGGCCGACGAGTTCGGCCCGGCCAGCGGCGTGCTGCTCTGTTGAGGCCGCGCTGGAGCGCCGATGACCGCCCGCTTTGCCCTGTTCCGCTGGACCCGCGAGCTCGCCGAGCTGCCGGGCTTTCCCAAGGACCACCCGCCGCACTGGAACCTTGCCCCCGGCGCGCAGCTGCTGATGCTGCGCGAGGAGGCCGGCGTGCGCCGCGCCGACCTGGCGCGCTGGGGCCTGACCCCGGCCTGGCTCACCGACCTGTCGCGCACCCCGGCCCACGCCCGCGCCGAGACGCTGCACGAGCAGCCGATGTTCCGCGAAGCCTTCGCCCGCCGCCGCTGCCTGGTGCCGGCCAACGGTTTCTACGAATGGCGCGGCGTGCGCAAGCGGCCCTACTGGGTGGCCGGCGCCAGCGGCCTGAGTTATTTCGCCGCAGTCTGGGAGGCCTACCCGGTGGACGGCCACACCTGGCTGAGCCTGGCCCTGGTGACCCAAGCGGCCGGTCCGCTGCGCCGCCCGTTGCTGCTGGAGAGCGAGGAGGACAGGGCGCTCTGGCTGGGGGACGAGACGCCGCTGCCTAAGTTGCTGAGCCTGCTGGCGCGGCCGCAGGTGCGGCTGCGGGAGCAGGCGTTGGCGAGCATAGTCAACGATCCGGCTTGCGATGGGCCGGAGTGTTTGACGCCGGCTTGATGCGGGGGCGCTGAAGGGGCTTTTCGTAGGAGCGAGCTTGCTCGCGAACCGGGTTCACCGGTGGCTTCGGTGTCTTGGTTTGGCCCCTTTCCCTCTCCCTAACCCTCTCCCTGAAGGGAGAGGGGACCGTTCGGCGCGGTCTGGTTTTCCCGAGTCAGCCGGCTAGCATGGTGATTTCCGGCTGAAACCATTCCTTCTCTCGGCACGGCGTGGCCCCCTCTCCCTTCAGGGAGAGGGCTGGGGAGAGGGAGCGGAGTCAATCTGTCGCACCTCGACAACCGGGAGGCACCCTTCGCGACCAAGCTCGCTCCTACGAAAAACCTTCCCCACCATCCGCCTTATCATCCAGAGGCCCCCACTCGCATTCAGCAGCCTGATAGTGCGCGCCAGCTTCCCCCTCGCTTGCCTAAGCTGCACTCCACCCCTTCGCTCTGGCCGCGTTGGCGGCGAACAGGAGTTCGGCATGCACAATAACAACAACGGCTACCCCTCCAGTGCCGTGGCCTGGTCCACGGTGGCGATCCTCATGGTCGCCTACGTCCTGTCGTTCATCGACCGGCAGATCCTCAACCTGCTGGTCGGGCCGATCCGCCGCGACCTGGCCATCAGCGACACCCAGATGAGCCTGCTCATGGGGCTGTCCTTCGCGCTCTTCTACACCCTTTGCGGCATCCCCCTCGGGCGCATGGCCGACAGCCGCAGCCGGCGCGGGCTGATCACCGTCGGCGTGCTGATCTGGAGCGCCATGACCGCGGCCTGCGGCCTGGCCCGGCAGTATTGGCAGTTCCTGCTGTTCCGCGTCGGCGTCGGCGTGGGCGAGGCGGCGTTGTCGCCGGCGGCCTATTCGCTGATCGCCGACAGCTTCCCGGCGCAGCGCCGGGCCACCGCCATCAGCGTCTATTCCATGGGCATCTACCTGGGCTCCGGGCTGGCCTTCCTGCTCGGCGGGCTGGTGATCAAGTTCGCCTCGGCCCAGGGCGACGTGCACCTGCCGCTGCTCGGCGAAGTGCGCCCCTGGCAGCTGATCTTCCTCATTCTCGGCGCCGCCGGTGTGCTCTTCACCCTGCTGATGCTGGCGGTGAAGGAGCCGCAGCGCCACGGCGTGGGCGCCGGCGTCGAGGTGCCGATGCGCGAGGTCGGCGCCTACCTGCGGGCCAACCGCAAGACGGTGATCTGCCACAACTTCGGCTTTGCCTGCATCTCCTTCGCCAGCTACGGCAGCGGCGCCTGGGTGCCGACCTTCTTCGTCCGCACCTACGGCTGGGACGCCGGCCACGTCGGCGTGGTGTACGGCAGCATAGTGGCGGTGTTCGGCTGCCTGGGCATCGTCTTCGGCGGGCGCCTGGCCGACCGCTGGGCCAAACGCGGCAGGACCGACGCCAACATGCGCGTGGGCCTGCTGGCGGCCTGCCTGGCGCTGCCGCTGTCGGTGACCTTCCCGCTGCTGGACGACGCCAACCTGGTGGCCCTGCTGATGGCGCCCACGGTGTTCTGCCTGAGCATGCCCTTCGGCGTGGCGCCGGCGGCGATCCAGGAGATCATGCCCAACTCCATGCGCGGCCAGGCCTCGGCCATCTACCTGTTCGTGGTCACCCTGTTCGGCCTGGGCGTGGGCCCCACCGCGGTGGCGCTGGTCACCGACTTCGTGTTCCACGACGACATGGCGCTGCGCTACTCGCTGCTGATCGTCACCAGCCTGGCGCTCCTGGGCGGCGTGCTGCTGCTGGGCATGGGCCTGAAGCCCTACCGCCAGAGCCGCGAGCACCTGCAGAACTGGAGCCTGCAGCGCGAACCCGGGCAGGACAAGGGCGGGATGCAGCGGCAGCCGGCGTAGGGCGTATAACCGTTCGCGGTTATACGCCGCCACACCCAAACCCATGCCCGGTTTCGCGGTCAGGACCGGAGCGCTCCGGACAGGCGCTGCGGGTTCGAATCCGCAGCGGCCCGGGGCCGAGGCCAAACGGCGGATAACGTCGAACGTTATCCGCCTACGCTGCGCCGAGGTGCCTTTCGTAGGATGGGTTGAGCTTGCGAAACCCATGCGGTCACGGTGATGGGTATCGCTTCGCTCCACCCATCCTACGGGGGAGAGGCAGGACTCTGTCCGCGTTCAATGCGCCGGCGTCGGCTCGGCCACGGGCGCCAGGTCCTTCTTCGCCACCAGCGTGTACACGCACGGCAGCACGAACAGGGTGAAGAGCGTGCCCACGGTCATCCCGGTGGCGATCACCACGCCGATGTCGAAGCGGCTCACCGCGCCGGCGCCGGTGGCCAGCAGCAGCGGGATCACCCCCAGGACCATGGCCGCGGTGGTCATCAGCACCGGGCGCAGGCGGATGGCCGCGGCTTCTTCCACCGCCTCGCGCACGCCCAGGCCGCGTTCGTGGCGCAGCTGGTTGGCGAACTCGACGATGAGGATGCCGTGCTTGCTGATCAGCCCGATCAGCGTCACCAGGCCCACCTGGGTGTAGATGTTCAGGCTCGACAGGCCGAGGAACAGCGGCACCAGCGCGCCGCAGATCGACAGCGGCACCGTGACCATGATCACCAGCGGGTCGCGGAAGCTCTCGAACTGCGCGGCCAGCACCAGGAAGATCACCGCCAGGGCCAGGCCGAAGGTCAGCAGCAGGGCGTTGCCTTCCTGGACGAACTGCCGCGAGGCGCCGGCGTAGTCGAAGGCGAAGCCGCGCGGCGACTCCTGCTCGGCGATCTGCTTCACGGTGTCGATGGCGTCGCCCATGCTCACCAGCGGCACGCCGGAGACGATCGCCGAGTTCAACTGCTGGAACTGGTTGAGCTGGCGCGGCCGCGCGCGCTCGTGCAGGGTCACCACGGTGGACAGCGGCAGCAGCTCGCCGCGGCCGTTCTTCACGTAGTAGCTGCCCAGCCACTCGGGGTTCTCGCGGAAGCGCCGCTCGACCTGGGCGATCACCTTGTAGCTGCGCCCGTCGATGGTGAAGCGGTTGATCTCGCCCTCGCCCAGCAGGCTGGCCAGGGTGATGCCCAGGTCCTGCATGGACACGCCCATCTGCGCCGCCTTGGCGCGGTCGATGTCGACCACCAGCTCCGGCTTGTCGAAGGCCAGGTCGAGGTCGAGGAAGGCGAACTTGCCGGATTCCTCGGCGCGCTTCTTCACCCGCTCAGCCACCTGCAGCAGCGACTCGTAGTCGCTGGCGGTGTTGATCACGAACTGGAACGGCAGGCCCTCGCCGGTGCCCGGCAGCGACGGCAGGTTGAAGCCGAATATCTGCAGGCCGGGGATCTTGTCCAGCTCGGCCTGCACCGCGTGGAGCAGCTCCATCTGGCTGCGCTCGCGCTCGTCCCAGGGCTTGAGCAACATGCCGCCGATGCCGCTCTGCACACCGTTGTAGCCGTTGATCTGGAACGCCGAATAGTACTCGGGGAAGGTGCGGAAGATGCGCTCGAACTCGCCGGTGTACTTGTTCAGGTAGTCCAGGTTGGCGGTCTGCGGCGCGTTGGCCATGAGGAAGACGATGCCCTGGTCTTCCTCCGGCGCCAGTTCCTTGTGGGTGAACACCAGCAGCAGCGGGATGATCGCCAGCACCAGCGCGCCGAACACCAGTACCACCGGGCGGTTGTCCAGGGTGGCGTGGAGGCTGCGCTGGTAGCGTCGCTTCAGGCCTTCGAAGAGCAGGTCCAGGCGATGCGCCAGGCCGCTGGGGTTCTCGTCGTGGCGCAGCAGGCGCGAGCACATCATCGGCGACAACGTCAGCGCGACTACCCCGGAGATGATCACCGCGCCGGCCAGGGTGAAGGCGAACTCCTTGAACAGCGCGCCGGTCAGGCCGCTGAGGAAGCCGATGGGGGCGTACACCGCGGCCAGGGTGATGGTCATGGTGACCACCGGCACGGCGATCTCCCGGGCGCCCTCGATGGCGCCCTGGAAGGGCGACTTGCCGTCCTCGATGTGGCGGTGGATGTTCTCCACCACCACGATAGCGTCGTCCACCACCAGGCCGATGGCGAGCACCATGGCCAGCAGCGTCAGCAGGTTGATGGAGTAGCCCATCAACTGCATGAAGAACAGCACGCCGATCATCGACAGCGGGATGGTCACCACCGGGATCAGCACCGAGCGGAAGGCGCCGAGGAACAGGAAGACCACCACGATGACGATCAGGATGGCCTCGCCGAGGGTCTTCACCACCTCGTCGATGGAGGCCTGGATGAAGCGCGTGGCGTCGTAGGCGATGGACACCTTCAGGTCCGGCGGCAGCTGTTCCTCCAGCTCGGGCATCTTGGCGCGGACTTCCTTGATCACGTCCAGCGGGTTGGAGCTGGGCGTGCCCTTGATGCCGATGTACACCGAGGGGATGCCGTTGAACGAGCTGACCGAGTCGTAGCTGGCCGCGCCCAGTTCCACCCGCGCCACGTCGCTCATCAGCACGCGGCGATCGCCGAGGGTCTTCAGCGGGATGGCGGCGAAGGCCTGCGGCGATTTCAGGTCGGTGGCGGCGTTGACGCTGGTGACCACCAGTTCGCCCTTCACCTCGCCGGCGGCGGAGAGGAAGTTGTACTTGCGCACGGCGTCGTCGATGTCGCTGGCGGTGATGCCGTAGGCGGCCATCTTTACCGGGTCCAGCCACAGGCGCATGGCGAACACCTGGTTGCCGAGGATCTCGGCCTCGGCGATGCCCGGCAGGGTGGCGAGCTTGGGCTGGATCACCCGCGACAGGTAGTCGGTGATCTGCGGGTTGTCCATGTGCTCGCTGTAGAAGCTGATGTACATCAGCGCCGAGGCGTCGGCGGCTTCCTTGTCCAGCACCGGGTCCTCGGCGTCGGGCGGCAGCTGCGTCTTCACCTCGCCGATCTTCGACAGCAGCTCGGTCACCAGGCGGTCGGTGTTGGCGCCGATGTGCGCGTAGATGGAGATCACCGAGTAGTTCTGCCGGCTCACCGAGGTCATGTAGTCGATGCCTTCGGCGCTGGCCAGGCTCTGCTGCAGCGGCTGGGTGATGTAGCCCTGGATGGTCTCGGCGTTGGCCCCGGCGTAGAAGGTGGTGACGGTGATCAGCGCGTTCTCCATCTGCGGGTATTCGCGGATCACCAGGCGGCTGAAGGCCTGCATGCCGAGCAGGACGATCAGCAGGCTGACCACCGTCGCCAGCACCGGGCGGCGGATGAAGGGATCGGTAAAGGCCATGGTTCAGTCCTTTGTCGTTGCGCCCGCGCGGCCGTGGCCGGGCGGGGTTCGGCGGCCGCGCGGGCCGCCCTGGTGCTTGGGTTGCGGCTCAGCGCACGTCGTCGACGATGGCCACCGGGGTGCCGCTGTCCAGCTTGAGCTGGCCGCTGGTCACCACCTGGTCGCCGACCTTCAGGCCGTCGAGGATCACCGCCTTGCCTTCGCGGCGCTCGCCGACCTTGACGAAGCGGCGCTCCACAGCCAGCAGCGGCTGGCCCTTGGCATCGTTCTGCGGTTTGCCGTCCTTGTCCTGCTTCGGCCCCACCACGTACACCGAGTTGCCGTACAGGGTGAAGGCGATGGCGGTCTCCGGCACCACCACGCGCTGCGCGGTTTCCGGCAGCTGCACCTCGAGGCTGGCGAACATCCCCGGCAGCAGCTTGCCGTCGGGGTTGGCCATGGCCGCGCGCACCTGCAGGTTGCGCGTCTCGTTGTCCACCCGCGGGTTCAGCGCCTGGATGCGCGCCTCGAACACCTGGCCCGGGTAGGCCGCGACAGTGACCAGCACGCGCTGGCCGACCTGCAGGCGGGGGAAGTCCTGTTCCGGCAGGAAGAAGTCCACCAGCAGGGTGGAAAGGTCCTGCAGGGTGGCGATGGGCGTGCCCGGCGAGACGTAGTCGCCGACGTCCACCTGGCGGATGCCGATGGTGCCGCCGAAGGGGGCCAGCACGCGCTTCTTCGCCAGCGCCGCCTTGAGCTGCGCGACCGTGGCGCTGGAGCGCTGCAGCTGCGCGGCCAGGCGGTCGAACTCGCTCTTGGAGATGGCCTGGCGGCCGACCAGGCTGCGGCCGCGCTCGAACTCCACCTGGGCCAGGTTGAGGTCGGCCTCGGCGGTGCGCAGGGTGGCGGCCTCGACGTCGTTCTCCAACTGCACGATGGGTTGGTCGACGCGGACCTTCTCGCCGGAGGCGAACAGCACCTGGCGCACGGTGCCCGAGGCTTCGGCGGTGAGCACCACGCCCTGGTTGGCGCGCAGGGTGCCGATGGCCGGCAGGCGGCTCTGCCAGGTGAGCTCTTCGGCCTTGACCGCGGTGACGCTGACCGGCGGGCGCGGCGCGGTGAACTGGGCGATCTGCTTCTGGATGGAGAAGTACTTGGAGCCGGCGAGCACCGCGACTATGACGGCGACCGCGCCGAGCATGATCAGCATGCGGCGCAACATGTTCCTGTTCCTTGGTAAGTGCCTGGCGGCTCTGCGCTGCGAGGGGCCCGTTCCTGTATGACCGGCCCTGCCTTCGCGGGACTGCATCGGTTCCCGGAGCCTGGCGGGAATGCCCCGTTGCGGGGCAGAAGTGCGCACATTAGACGGAGTTCGCTGCCGCGTCAAAGTGCCTTGATTGCAGGACGTTTCCCCTCGCGGGGGATTTAGCGCGGCCCTGCGCGGTTCAGGACGCCAGGTGCAGGTGGTTGTCCCAGAACGCCGGCGGCAGTTGCAGCGCCTCGGCGGCGATCTTCTCGCCGCGGCAGTCGTAGAGGCGGCAGCGGCCCTGGCCGGAGGTGACCACGAAGCCGTCCTTCACCGCGCCGACGCCGGCGCAGTCGGGCAGCGGCGCGTCCAGGCGCAGGGCGCCGCTGTCCAGGTCCCAGATGAAGAAGCGGTTGCCGCGCGGCGCGGTCAGGGCCACCAGGCGCAGTTCGTCGTGCACCGCCACGCTGGCGGTGTACTGGACCATGGCCTGGCGCTGTTCCTCGCCCAGCGGGAAAGGCTGGAAGGGCTGGCCGGGGCGCTTGATGGCGAGCAGGTCGGCGGCCTCGTGGGCGTCGCCCATGAACTGCTGGCAGGCGACGATGGTGCCGTCGGCGGCGATGGCCAGGTGGCGCACGCTGTTCATCTGCTGGGGCAGGGTTTCCTTGGAGACCAGCGAGCCGTCGCGGCGCATCAGCACCAGGCTCGGTTCCATGGCGTCGAGGTTCATCTCCACCCGGCTTTCGGCTTCGGTGCGGATGCCGCCGTTGGCCACCACCAGGGTTTCGCCGTCGGGCAGCCAGGCCACTTCGTGGGGGCCCAGGCCATGGGTCGGCACTTCACCGGCGTGCGCCAGCTTCTCGCCGTCGAAGCGGTAGATGCCGAGCAGGCCGCGGCCGGGGTCGGTGGTGTCGTTCTCGGTGGCGTAGAGCCACTCGCCGTCCTTGTGCCACACGCCGTGGCCGTAGAAGTGGCGGTCCGGCTGCGAGTCCAGTGTCTGCAGCAGGCGGCCGTCCTCCAGGCTCACCAGGTAGCTCTGGCGCCCCGGGCGGCGGGCCACGAACAGCGCCAGCGGCAGCGTCGGGTGCTGGACGATGGCGTGGCAGCGCAGGCCCACCTCGGTGGCGAACGCGCAGCTGCCGTCCAGGCGGTAGCCCACCGCGTAGTGCTTGCCATCCGCGTCGTCGCGGGCGGACAGCAGCAGGGGCTCCTTGCCCTTGCGCGACAGCGTCCAGCCACCGAAGGAGAGGGCGCCGAGCAGCAGGCTGCCCAGGCCGATCACGTGACGTCGCAGCATGGCGTTCACCTCTTTCACTTCATTCACCCCTGATCCGGCGAGCTAGAGCCAGGCCAGGCGGAGAGACACGGCGAATGCGGAGTTCGCATCTGCGAATTCGACGTGTCTGTCCAACGACGCATGGCCGACGCTCGACTGGTCAGTCGCCGTCGTTGGCGTTGAAGCCCAGTTGCACGTTCAGCGCCTTGGCCAGTTCGCCCTCGTGCAGGCGGTGGACCACGTTCAGGCTGTCGTACAGCTCGTTGAGCTGCTTGACGCCGGCATCGTCCTTGAGCAGTTCGCCCAGGGGCTGCTTGAGCGCGGCGAACTTGCCGTGGACGTCGGCGTAGGCGGCGTCGATCTTGCCGGCCAGGTCCTTCTGCTCGCTCGGCAGCAGGGCGCGCAGGCCCTTGCCGTCGGTGCCTTTCCACAGCGCCTCGGCGCCATTCAGGCTCGACTCCAGGCTGGCCAGGGAGATGTCGCTGCGCCAGTTCTCGGCCTGGAACGGCTGCGGGATGCCCTTGCTCTGGCGGCCCAGCGGGGTGCCGAGCTTCTTCTTCAGCATGTCCAGGGCGGTGACCTGCACGCGCATCATCTCGGCGATGGCCTCGTGGGCGTCGGCGTAGCGCTCGTTGGGGAACTTGCTCATCTGCGCGAGCATGCCGTTGTCGGCCTTCCAGCGCGTCAGGATGTCCTGGGCCAGGGCCTGCTGGTGTTCGCCGATGGCTTCCAGCAGCGGGCAGTAGCGCGCGCGGGTGGCGGCGTCGGCCAGGTCGATCCTGGCGTCGAAAAGGATGTATTCGTAGGCGGTCAGGCCCTGCACCACCACGCTGGACTTGGCCAGGGTGGCGGGGGTGATCTGCGCGTCGCCGTTGAGCAGTTGCTCGACCTGGCGCGCCACCAGGTTCTTCTTGTCCGGGTAGAACTGCACCTGCCAGGCGCGGTTGCCCTCGGCCAGCGGGCCGATCAGCAGCGGCTGCAGCTCGGCCCAGGCCTTCTGCGCGGCGACGAAATCGGCGCGAGCCTTGGCCAGCTCTTCCTTGCCCTGGCAGAAGGCCAGGGCGCTGGCGGCCAGGGCGCGGTCGGCGTCGACCCAGCGGCTGTAGGCCGGCAGGATCACCTGCTGGGCCAGCGCGGCGCTGGTGGTCGCCTGCGGGTCCTGCGGCGAGCAGGCGCCCAGGGCGATGGCGAGGCTGGTGAGCAGTAGTCGGGGGCGGAACATGTTCGGCTCCTTAGAGTGAATTCAGGAAGTCCAGCAGGGCGCTGCGCTGCGCGGCGTCGAAGGCCAGTACCCGCTGCCTGGCCGCCTCGGCCTCGCCGCCGTGCCAGAGCACGGCTTCCAGCAGGTTGCGCGCGCGCCCGTCGTGGAGGAACTGGGTATGGCCGTTGACCACCTCGGTCAGGCCTATGCCCCACAGCGGCGGGGTGCGCCAGTCGCGTCCGCTGGCGAGAAATTCCGGGCGATTGTCCGCGAGTCCCTCGCCCATGTCATGTAGTAGAAGGTCGCTGTAGGGGCGGATCACCTGGTTGGCCAGCTCCGGCTCGGCGGCGTCGGGCCCGGTGGTGAACTTCGGGGTGTGGCAGCCGGCGCAGCCGGCCTGGTGGAACAGCGCCTTGCCGGCCAGCACCTGCGGGTCGTCGACCTTGCGCCGCGCCGGCACCGCGAGGTTGCGCGCGTAGAAGGCGACCTGGTCGAAGATGCGCTGGCTGACCTCGGGCTTGCCGCCGTCGACGGCCTGGCGGCAGTCGACCTGGGCCTCGGTGCAGTCGTCGCTGGGCAGCAGGGGGCTGGTCAGGCCCATGTCGCCGGAGAAGGCGTGGGCATTCTGCTGCGCCACGTCGGGTTGCCCGGCCTTCCAGCCGAAGCGGCCGAGCACGGTCTGCTGGCGGGCGTCGTCCCAGACGCGGTTGGCGCGGCCGCGGATGCCGTCGCCGTTGCGGTCCTCGGCGTCGGCATTGGCCAGGATCGCCGCTTCGGGGATGGCCTCCAGCAGGCCCAGGCCGATCATCGGCGGGGCGACGCGGGCGGAGAACTGGGTGTCCGGGTGCATGGGGCCGTAGCCCAGCTCGGTGAGGCGCAGGATGGGCTTGCGCAGCTCGACCTCGGTGCCGTCCTTGAAGCTCACCTTCACCGGCTGGTAGTCCATGCGCACCCGCGCCTCGGGGGCCACGCCGGGAATCGCCGAGTCCTGCAGCTGGCCGCCGTAGACCGGCTCGGGCACCACGCCCAGGCGCTTGAGCGTGCGTGCGTCCTCGGCGCCGGCGGGAATCGACAGGCGCACCAGCATGGACACCGCGTTGATGTCCTTGGGCCCCGGCGGATGGCCGCGGCCGTCCTTGATGTGGCAGTTCTGGCAGGCGTTGGTGTTGTACAGCGGCCCCAGGCCGTCGCGCGCGGTGGTGGTGGTGGGCGCGATCACCCAGGGGTTGCGGAAGAAGCTGTTGCCCACGCTGAAGTCCAGGCGGCGGCTGGGCGTGAGGTTGCCCGAGGGCATGGAGTAGGCGTTGCGGTCGGCCTGGTACACGGTGGCGCCGCCGCCGGACAGGGCCTCGCCCGGTTCGGCCACCGCCTTGGGCTCTTCGCGACCGCAGCCGGCGAGGGCCAGGGTGGCGAGCAGGGCGGCGAGGGCTGCGGTTGGACGGCGGTACATCGAGGCGATCCAGGCTGAAAAACGGGCGGGCCATCTTAGCAGTTGGGCAAATGCAAATATGAAAAATTTGTATTCGCTATTGCCGTGTGGCCCGGATGAAACGCCAAGGCCCCGGTTCACGGGGCCTTGGCTTGGCCAGTGCGCTGCGGCCGGTTGCCGCAGCGCGGGCGTCGATCAGAACTGGTGATCGGCGTTGTCCGGCTTCAGGTCCTGGATGCCCAGGGCGGCGGCGGCTTTCTCGATGGCGCCGGTCTGCTTGACCAGGGAAGCGATGGCGTCGCTGATGATCTTGTGGTCGGCCTCGTCGGCCGGGGCGATCATCTGGTCGAAGTGCACGCCATCCTTCTCGGCGCGGTCGACGATGGCCTGCATCTTGGCCTGGGTGGCGTCGAGGTCGGCCTTCAGGTCGGTGTTGGCCTGGGCATCGGCCTTGGCCACCAGGTCGGCCACGCTCGGGCCCTTGACCACGCTGCCGTCCACGCGCTTGTACTCGCCCAGGTAGATGTTGCGGATGCCTTCGGCGTTGAAGTACAGGGTGTGGTGGGTGTTGTCGCTGAAGCAGTCGTGCTCGTCTTCGGTGGAGTTGGCTTCCAGGGCCACCTTCATGCGCTCGCCGGCCAGCTCGCCCAGGGACAGGCTGCCCATGCCGAAGAAGATCTTGCGCAGGTTGGCGTCGGCGCCGTCGGCTTCCAGCTTGGCGCGGTAGTTGTCGGCGACGCCGGCCTTCCAGTTGCCGACCATTTCTTCCAGCTGGGCCACCAGCAGGTCGGTGACGGCCTTCAGGTAGGCCGCGCGACGGTCGCAGTGACCGTTGCTGCAGTCCTTGCCCTGGACGTAGTCGGTGTAGGGGCGGTTGCCGGCGCCGGGCTTGGTGCCGTTGAGGTCCTGGCCCCAGAGGAGGAACTCGATGGCGTGGTAGCCGGTGGCGACGTTGGCTTCGGAACCGGCCACTTCGTTCAGGCTGGCCAGCTTCTCGCCAGTGATTTCCTTGACGTCGATCTTGTCTTCGCCGACCTGGATCTCGGTGTTGGCGACGATGTTGGCGCTGGCGGCCGGGTTGCCCTCGGCGTGCTGGTAGTCCTTGGCGACGTAGTCGATCAGGCCTTCGTCCAGCGGCCAGGCGTTGACCGCGCCTTCCCAGTCGTCGACGACCTTGTTGCCGAAGCGGAAGGCTTCGCTCTGCGAGTAGGGCACGCGCGCGGCCAGCCAGGCCTCGCGGGCGGCCTTGAGGGTTTCTTCGCTGGGCTTGGCGAGGAAGGCGTCGACGGCCTTCTGCAGGGCCTGGGCGGTAGTCAGGGAGTCGCTGAAGACGGCCTCCGCCATGTCCGCGTAGTTCTTCACCACGGCCTTGACCGCGGCCTCGTCGACCTTGGCGGCGGCCGGGGCGGCGCTCTGGGTGCTGGCGGCCGGGGTGGCTGCCTGGCTGGCCGGGGCGGAAGCTTCTTTCTTGTCGTCGCCGCAGCCGGCGAGGGAGATGGCGATGGCCAGCAGGCTGGCGGTGGCCCAGGGCATACGAGTCATGACGGGTTCCTTAGCATGGGGTGGCGCGAAAATAGGATGCGCAAAGAAAGCGGCAACATAATGCGAAAGATTTGCATTTTTGAAAAGGCCGCGCTTGCGATTTGCCAGCAGCCTTCACAACGGGGGGATCAGCGGCGTTCGATGCTGGAGCTGCCGGCGGCCTCGGCCAGGCGCCGCGCCTGCTTCAGATAGAGGGTCAGCTCGCGCGCCGGCAGCGGCTTGCTGTACAGGTAGCCCTGCCCCTCGTGGCAGCCCTGGTCGATGATGTAGGCCTCCTGCTCGAGGGTCTCCACGCCCTCGGCGATGACCTGCATGCCCAGGCTCTTGCCCAACTGGATGATGGCCCGGACGATGGTGGCGTCGTCGTCGTCCTGCAGCAGGTCCTGGACGAAGCTCTTGTCGATCTTGATCTTGTCCAGCGGCAGGCTCTTCAGGTAGCTGAGCGAGGAGTAGCCGGTGCCGAAGTCGTCGATGGCGATCAGCGCGCCGGCGCGGCGCAGGCTGAGCAGGTGCTGGGCGGCGGTGGAGATGTCTTCCATCAGGCCGGTCTCGGTGACTTCCAGCTCCAGCGAGCGCGGCGGCAGGCGGTGGATCTGCAACAGGTTGCTGACCACCCTGGGCAGGGCGTTGTGGCGCAGCTGCACGGTGGACAGGTTGACCGCCAGGCGCAGGTCGTCGAAGCCCTGGTCGTGCCATTCGCGCAGTTGCTTGCAGGACTGGTCGAGCACCCATTCGCCGATGGAGAAGATGCTGCCGTTCTGCTCGGCCAGGGGGATGAACAGGTCCGGCGCGACCCAGCCCTGGGTCGGGTGCTGCCAGCGCAGCAGGGCCTCGACGCCGACCACGCGGTGGTCGCGGTAGTCCACCTGCGGCTGGTAGACGATGTGCAGCTCGTTGCGCGACAACGCCTCGCGCAGGTCCTTCTCCAGCTCGCGGCGGCGGCGCATCTCGCTGTCGACGCTGGCGATGTAGAACTGGTAGCGGTTGCGCGAGCGGGTCTTGGCCAGGGTCATGGTCTGCTCGGCCTTCTGCAGCAGCTTCTCGGTGCTCTCGCCATCCTCGGGGTAGAGGGTGATGCCGATGGTGGCGCGCAGCTGCACCGGCTGCTCGTCGAGCTGGAAGGGCAGCTCCAGGTCGTCGAGGATCTGCTGGGCCAGTTCCGCCGCCTCGTAGGGCTGCTCGATGTCGGCCTGGACCAGGGCGAACTGGTCGCCGCCCAGGCGCGCCAGGGCGCCGAGCTGGGCGCTGTGGCCACGCAGGCGGTCGGCCAGGGCGATCAGCAGTTGGTCGCCGAACTGGTAGCCGTGCTGTTCGTTGATGCCCTTGAAGTCGTCCAGGCCCAGGCACAGCACCGCCACGCGGCGCTCCTCGCGGCCGGCGTCGGCGAGTATCTGGTCCAGGCGCTGCTGCAGCAGCTTGCGGTTCGGCAGGCCGGTGAGGAAGTCGTACTGGGAGATGCGCAGCAGGCTGTTCTCCGCCTCGCGGCGCAGGTGGCCGTTGCGCTCGATGGATTCCAGCAACTGGTTGGCGGTGTTGATCCACAGCCCCAGTTCGTTGTGCTCGTGGCCGGCCAGCATCGGCAGCTTGTGCTCGCCGGGGCGGTCGGGGTTGATGCTGGTGAGGTGGTCGATGATGCGCCACAGCGGCTTGGTCAGCAGCCAGTGGTAGACCAGGAACAGCACCAGGCCCATGGCCAGGGCGCGGAGGATGCCGGAGAGGAAGATGATCACCGAGGTGACCACGAAGTCCTGGCCGTAGGGCGCGGTGTCCAGGGTGATCTTCAGGTCGCCGTAGTATTCGCCGGGCTCGCCGCGGCCGACCAGGCGGATGGAATAGTGCTGCTCGGGGCCGAGGATGGGGTCGGTGAGCCAGCGGGTGGGGGAGTCCAGCAGCGGGCGGGATTTCTCCGCCAGCATGGGTTCGTCGGGGTGGCCGATGGCGGCGTAGCGCACCGCTTCATGCTGGAACAGGCCTTCGAGCACCTGCATGGCCATGTCGCGGTCCAGGCTGTACACCGCCTGGGTGGACGGGTCGCGGACCATGGCGAGGATCCGCTGGGCGTCGTTGTGCACCGCCTGCCGCGCCTTGTGGGCGTCGAAGACGATCTGCGCGCAACTCAGGACGACACCCACCACCAGCGCCGCGAGCAATACGACGCGCAGCAGCTTGAGGGAGAGCCTGTGCCGGGGGTCCAGTTTCAAGGGTGCTTTCCTTGTTCATCGCCATCCGGCGAAAGACAGGTCTGAGTATTGGCAAACGGAGCTTTGACGTCAAAGGGCCATCACCCTTTTTCCGACCAAATCCGACTCTCAGGTTAGCCGAGCCTTGTCCTTCTGGCGCGCAGAAAGCAGAAACCCGGCTTCAGGCCGGGTTTCCGCGGAGCAACCGAGGGTATCAGGCAGCGAAGTTCTTCGCCACGTAGTCCCAGTTGACCAGGTTCCAGAAGGCTTCGACGTACTTCGGACGCAGGTTGCGGTAGTCGATGTAGTAGGCGTGTTCCCACACGTCGCAGGTCAGCAGCGGGGTGTCGCCGCTGGTCAGCGGGTTGCCGGCGCCGATGGTGCTGGCCAGGGCCAGGGAGCCGTCGGCCTTCTTCACCAGCCAGGCCCAGCCGGAGCCGAAGGTGCCGATGGCGGTCTTGGTGAACTCTTCCTTGAACTTGTCGAAGGAACCGAAGGCGGCGTTGATGGCATCGGCCAGGGCGCCGGTGGGCTGGCCACCGCCGTTGGGAGCCAGGCATTCCCAGTAGAAGGTGTGGTTCCACACCTGGGCCGCGTTGTTGAAGATGCCGCCCGAAGAGGTCTTGACGATGTCTTCCAGGCTCTTGCCTTCGAACTCGGTGCCCGGGATCAGGTTGTTCAGGTTCACGACGTAGGTGTTGTGGTGCTTGTCGTGGTGGTATTCGAGGGTTTCCGCGGAAATGTGCGGCTCAAGGGCGTTCTTGGCGTAAGGCAGCGGCGGCAATTCGAAAGCCATGGTGTTTCTCCTATTTCCTCAGGTCAGGGCTAGCGCGGCGAACGCGCGACCGGTACACGGGGCCGGTTCGGTGATTGTCGCGGCATCCGTACGTAGCGCCCCTGCTCCGCAGAGCGAGGCGCGCGTCGGGTGCGTCCAGCAGGCCTGGCAGGCTGGCGCCGCGAACCTCGGATCATAGCACCCGCCCCCCGGCATATCCACGCAGCAACTGTAGGGGCAAAGCCGCGCGCCAGTGCCGGTGCGGGGCGTTCCCGCGCACTGGGGTCGACTGCCGCGAGGCTTCGGGGTTCGATCTGTTTCGTCGCCGGGCTCAGGCGGCGAACACCAGTTGGCTGGCCATGCCGAGCATCATCACCGCCACCATCAGGTCGACCAGGCGCCAGGTGGCCGGGCGCGCCAGCCAGGGCGCGAGCCAGGCGGCGCCCAGGGCCAGGGTGAAGAACCATAGCAGCGAGGCGCTGGCCGCGCCCATGGCATAGGCGCCGGGGGCGGCCTGCTGGGCGCCGAGGGAGCCGATCAGCAGCACGGTGTCCAGGTACACGTGGGGGTTGAGCAGGGTCACCGCCAGCGCCGCCATCAGCACCGCGCGGCGCGAGCGCGGACCGGTCTGCCCGGCCTCGCCCATGGCCTGCGGGGCGATGGCGCGGCGCAGCGCCTTGGCGCCGTACCAGGTCAGGAAGATCACCCCGCCCCAGCGGGCCACGGCCAGCAGCGTGGGGTTTTCCGCCAGCACCTTGGCCAGGCCGAACACCCCGGCGCTGACCAGTACGGCGTCGCACAGCACGCAGAGCGCGGCCACCGAAAGGTGGTGCTCGCGGCGCAGGCTCTGGGCCAGGACGAAGGCGTTCTGCGCGCCGATGGCGATGATCAGGCCGGCGGCCACCAGCAGGCCGTTGAGGTAGCTCTGCCACATGTTCAGGCTCTCCCTTGGCAGTTGGAGCACTGGCGGGGCAGCGAGGAAACGGAGAGGGTCAGGCCAGGCATGGTCGGGCTCCGGTGGGCGGGTTCGAGGGGGAATGCCTGGCGAGTCTGGGGGTTGTGCCTGTATAAGGAAAACGAATCCTGTTGATGTCTCATTAGGAAAACTGATGTTCGACTACAAGTTGCTGGCCGCCCTGGCGGCGGTGGTGGAGCAGGGCGGCTTCGAACGCGGCGCCCAGGCCTTGGGCCTGTCGCAGTCGGCGATCTCGCAGCGCATCAAGCTGCTCGAAGCGCGCGTCGGCCAGCCGGTGCTGGTGCGCGCGGCGCGGCCGCAGCCCACCGAGCTGGGCCGCCGCCTGCTCAACCACGTGCAGCAGGTGCGCCTGCTGGAGGGCGACCTGCAGCAGTGGGTGCCGGCGCTGGACGAGGGCGGCTCGCCCGAGCGCCTGCGCCTGGCGCTCAACGCCGACAGCCTGGCGACCTGGTGGGCCGCTGCCATCGGTGATTTCTGCGCCGAGCGCCGGGTGCTGCTGGACCTGGTGGTGGAAGACCAGGAGGTGGGCCTCAAGCGCATGCGCGCCGGCGAGGTGGCCGGCTGCCTGTGCGCCAGCCCGCGGCCGGTGGCGGGTGCGCGCAGCGAGCCGCTGGGAGCGATGCGCTACCGCGGCCTGGCCAGCCCGGCGTTCGTCGCCCGGCATTTCCCCGAGGGCGTGCGCGTCGAGGCCCTGGCGCGGGCGCCGGCGATCGTCTACGGCCCGGATGACCAGTTGCAGCACCGCTACCTTGCCGACCTCGGCGTGGACGGCACCTTCATCTACCACCTGTGCCCCTCGTCCGAGGGCTTCGTGCGCATGACCTGCGGCGGCCTGGGCTGGGGCCTGGTGCCGGAGCAGCAGGTGCAGGGCGAACTGGCCCGCGGCGAGCTGGTGGAACTGCTGCCGGGCCAGGTCATCGACGTGCCGCTGTACTGGCACCACTGGCGCAACGGCGGCGAGCTGCTCGCCGCGCTGACCGCCCACCTGCTGCGCCGGGCCGCCGCCAGCCTGGTGCCGATCAGCCGCGGATGACGATGCGCCCGCTGCCCGGCAGGGCCTCCACGCAGCGCGGGCCGAACAGCTGCGAGGGCGTGAAGTAGCCGCCGGGGCCGTCGTGGCCGAGCAGGTGGCGCACGGCCAGGAGCACGCCGTGCACGGTGACGTCGTAGCCGTTGGCGGTCTCCAGGCGCGCCGTGCGCCGCTCGCCGCGGCCGTTGCGCACCTCGCCCCAGACCCAGGTGCGCAACCGGCCGCGCGCCTGCTCGTCGGGGCCCTTCACGCGCCGCTGCACCTGGCGCTTGAGCCAGTGCTGGACGCCGTCGCGGCCGAGCAGCGGGCGTAGTGGGTCGATCAGGCGCATGCCCATGGCCGCCAGCGGCGGCGCCGGCAGGTACACCTCGATGTTGGGGATGCCGGTGCTGTAGAAGGCGGTGGCGACGTCGCCCCAGGGAATGCTCACGGCATGCTTGAGGCCGCGGCCGAAGTCGATGTCGCGGCGCTTGTAGCCCAGCGGCACCTCCACCAGGCGGCCGTCGCGGCGCACCTTGCCGCCCAGCTTCAGGCCTTCCACCGTGGTCGCGGCGGTGCCCGGCGAGAGCCCGCTGCCGGTGTCGAAGCCCAGCGCCAGTTGGGTTGCATCGGGTAGGGCCTCGGCCAGGCAGGCGGCGACGCAGTCGGTGGGGATGACGTCGAAGCCGACGCCGGGGCAGACCACGCAGCCGGCGGCGCGGGCGCGTTCGTCCAGGCCGTGGGCGTGTTCGAAGACGCCGATCTCGCCGGTGATGTCGACGTAGTGCGTGGCATTGGCCAGGCACGCCTCCAGCAGCGGCGCGGCGGTGGCGGAGAAGGGCCCGGCGCAGTTGGCCAGCACGGCGACGTCGGCCAGGGCCGCGCCCGCGCCCTCGGCGCCGAATACCCGGCACTCCAGGCCCAGCACGCTGCCCAGCGCCTGCACGGCGGCGGGATCGCGCCCGCCCAGCAGCGGGCTCAGGCCCTGGCGTCGGGCCTCCTCGGCCAGCAGGCGGCCGGTGTAGCCGTTGGCGCCGTAGATCATCCAGTAGGGCTTGCTCATTCGGGGCCTCGCACAGGGAACGGGGAAGGATCGCCGGGGTTCTAACCGGCCTCGACGCCGGCTGTCACCCGGCCGCGAGTCGGGCGGCTCGCAAGGACGCCGTTCTGGCGTGCGCGGCCAGCGTGGCCGGGCGGGTGGCCTGCTAGAGTCGGCAGACAACAACTATAGAGGTGCGTGCATGAAGATTCTGGTCACCGGCGCCAGCGGGTTCATCGGCGGGCGTTTCGCCCGCTTCGCCCTGGAACAGGGCCTGGCGGTGCGCGTCAACGGCCGCCGCGCCGAGGCCCTGGAGCCGCTGGTGCGGCGAGGCGCGGAGTTCATGCCGGGCGACCTGGCGGACGCGGCCCTGGTGCGGCGCCTGTGCGAGGGCGTCGATGCGGTGGTGCACTGCGCCGGCGCGGTGGGCGTGTGGGGCCCCTACGAACACTTCCACCAGGCCAACGTAGTGATGACCGAGAGCGTGGTCGAGGCCTGCCTGAAGCAGGGCGTGCGGCGCCTGGTGCATCTGTCCTCGCCGTCGATCTACTTCGACGGCCGCGCCCACGTCGGCCTGAACGAGGACCAGGTGCCGACGCGCTTCGCCAACCACTACGGCGCCACCAAGTACCAGTCGGAGAAGGTCGCCCTGGGCGCCGCCGAGTTCGGCCTGGAGGTGCTGGCGCTGCGCCCGCGCTTCGTCACCGGCGCCGGCGACACCAGCATCTTCCCGCGGATGATCGCGGCGCAGCGCAAGGGCAAGCTGAAGATCATCGGCAAGGGTCTGAACAAGGTCGACTTCACCAGCATCCAGAACCTCAACGACGCCCTGTTCAGCGCGCTGCTGGTCACCGGCACCGCGCTGGGCCAGGCCTACAACATCAGCAACGGCCAGCCGGTGCCGCTGTGGGACGTGGTCAACTACGTGATGCGCCGCCTCGACCTGCCGCCGGTGACCGCGCACATGCCCTATCCCCTGGCCTGGTCGGTGGCGGCGCTGAACGAAGGCCTCTGCTACCTGCGCCCGGGCCGCCCCGAACCGGTGCTGACGCGCATGGGCATGGCGGTGCTGGCCAAGGACTTCAGCCTGGATATCAGCCGCGCCCGCCAGTTCCTCGGCTACGAGCCGCGCGCCAGCCTGTGGGACGCGGTGGACGAATTCTGCGACTGGTGGAAAGCCAGCGGGCTCTGACGTATCCGTCGCGGCTTTCGTAGGATGGGTAGAGCGCAGCGAAACCCATCGCCCGGGATCCTGCTGCACCCGACCCCGCCGTCACCCGCGCAACGGCCCCGAGTAATGCCGCTGCCCGGACTCGCTGGGCAGGAAGCTCGGCTCCTGCACCACCCGCGGCAGGCGCACGCCGCTCAGCTCGCTGAGGCGCTGGCCCAGCTCGCGGGTGTCGTCCCGGCTGGAGCCCTCGCAGGCGCGCAGCATGAGCGCGATGGCATCGGCTTGCTGGAACCGGATGTCCAGCGCCTGTTCCTCGCGCAGACGGCGGCGCAGTTCGCGCATGCAGTCCAGGATGGCCTTGTTGAATTCGATCACTCAACTCCCTCCCCGCAGTGGGCGCCAGGGCGGCGCCGGTGCGGAGGCGGAGCAAGGCATATGCCATACTGTCGCCTTGCCACTATTTCCGCGGCCTGGCGGGAACCCCGGCCGCGCCGGCGTGGTCTCTGCCAGGGCCCGTGCGCGCCGCCGCGGTGCGCCGCGCCCCCCGATGGCGCGCTGTCCAAGCCGTCGGCGCGAACGGATATACTGCGCCCTGCGCAGGCGCCATGCCGCTTTCCCCCACAGGTTTCCTTCATGCGTAACGACAGTTTCGACGACTTCGACGATGTGCCCAGCCTGACCACCGACGCCGCCGACCGCGACGAGTTCGGCCACCATCCGCGCCGCGTCTACGAGCCCGGTGGCCAGCGCCTGGCGCCCCAGCCCAAGGGCGGCGCCAGCACCGGGCCGCTGTGGGCGCTGGTGGCGGCCATGGCCATCGCCCTCGGCGGCCTGGCCTGGTGGAGCCACCAGCAATTGGCGCTGATGGAGCACCAACTGATCGCCACCCAGGAAAGCTTCGCCAAGATCAGCGAGGAAGCCGCCGGCCGCCTCGACGACATCCGCGGCAAGTTCGTCCAGAACGAGTCCTCGGTGACCAGCGAGCGCGAGCAGCTCAAGCTGCAGGTCAAGCAGTTGCAGGGCCGGCTCGCCGACCAGGCGCGCCAGCAGCAGGACTCGCTGTCGCAGATCGACGGCCAGCAGGCCAAGCGCCTCGACCAACTGAGCAACGAACTCAAGGCCCAGCAGGACAGCGCCGCGCAGCTGATCGCCC
Organism: Pseudomonas sp. PI1; assembly: GCF_000812405.1. Taxonomy (NCBI): domain Bacteria; kingdom Pseudomonadati; phylum Pseudomonadota; class Gammaproteobacteria; order Pseudomonadales; family Pseudomonadaceae; genus Pseudomonas; species Pseudomonas sp. PI1. The sequence goes on along the minus strand of NZ_JWMC01000019.1, from coordinate 66,322 downwards.
AGCTCGACGGCAAGATCAAGTCGCTGGCCGACGAACAGGCCAAGGTGAAGAGCCTGCAGGGCGACCTGGCCACCGCCAACACGCAGATCCAGAGCCTGAGCGCCGACATCGCGGCACTGAAGAAGCGCGGCGACCAGAGCCAGTCGATCAAGAGCATCCAGGACGACCTGCTGATCCTGCGCAGCGAAGTCGAGGGCAAGCAGGGCCAGCAGGGCGGCAGCACCGCCGAGTTCGACGCCTTCCGCGCCCAGGTCACGCGCAACATCAACGCGCTGCAGGCACAGGTGCAGAACCTCCAGCAGCAGTTGACCAATCGCTGAGCCCCGTGTAGCGGGCCCTGCCCGCGATTCGCGCGCAGGGCGCGCTCCTACATGGGAATGTGCGGAGCGAATCTTATCCGCGATAAGCATCAGGCCTGCACTGGGGCTGGATCGCGGATAAATCCTATAGCGCTCATACGACCTGGAATGTCCAGGCTCTTGTATGCATGTCAGCACTTTCGTCTTTGTGCTCCGCGGGCTATGCCGGGCAAAGCGATTCCATTCTGCTAGGGCCTTTTATGGACAAAGGCTCGGTATGTGGAGACGCAACAACGATCGATTTGCAGCAGCCGGGGCATCTGTTTTGCGCTGACCAGCATCCGTTTGCAGCCCCATGAACGCAATCGCCTGAGGTTGCTGCGCTATTCATCGACGTCGCTGCCGAATCAGGATGTCGCCGACTTCGTCATTGAAGTCTTCGACTATATGCAGGTCAAAGACAGGGAATGCAGTCTTGAAGTCGCCCTGTCCGAACCGCTGACTCGACAAGTGGCGGATGCTCTAAATAGGCAGAATCTCCAGGTCGCGCTCACCCTGAGTGGCATTGCCGGGGGCCTGGTAGGCTTCGGCAACAAGTTTGCCGGTATTGCCGCAGGTGGGGCGGTAAGAAAGTACTCACTTTCTCGGCTGAGGAGTTTTCATGCCGGCGACAGGATATTGAGCGTGGCGGCCAGTGTCAGTGGCGGTATCGGTCCCCAGGCCACCTTGCAATCGACTCTGATTACCCGAGCCCACCCGACATGATGCTCAGCGAGTTAATCCATCTGTTCGTCGCCTTTGTCCTGATGCTGGTGCTGTTCCGCTGCGTGAGGAAAAGTTCCAGCAGGACTTGGCTGGCGGTGGCGCTGGTGTTGATAGGGGGTGTGTTGATGTATTGGCAGCCACCATTCCGGCTGTGGATGATCGACTTGCCGACAGTGGGATTGTTCGGTTTCATCATCGGCGTCTGCTTCTTTTACGAACGCAACAAGGCGGCAGACGAGTGAGGGACCTCGCTAAGATTTATTGTCGCAAGCGGGCCCTGCCCGCGATTCGCGCGCAGGGCGCGCTCCTGCATGGTTTGTAACGGTATTCACCGGTGGCTTTCGTGCTTTGGGTTGGCTCCGTTTTCTCTCCCGGAAGGGAGAGGGACCGTTCGGAGCGCTTGGATGGAGTCAGCCGGCTAGCCCAGAGACTGCCGGTTAAAGCCAGGCCCCCTCTCGGCACGGTCTAGCCCCCTCTCCCTTCAGGGAGAGGGCTGGGGAGAGGGGCTCTTAACCCTCAACTGAAGCGATACCCCATCACCCACCACCGCATGGGTTTCGCAGGCTCAACCCATCCTACGAAAAGCGCGCCGGCGCAGTTGGCAACATATCCGCCGCAAACGAAAAGGGCGCCTCCAGGAGGCGCCCTTTTCTTCATGCCCTGTCCTTACAACCGCGGGTAATCCAGATACCCGACCGGCCCCTTGGCGTAGAAGGTCTCCGGATGCGGCTCGTTCAGCGGCGCGTCCTTGGCCAGGCGTTCCACCAGGTCCGGGTTGGCGATGAAGGGGATGCCGAAGGCCACCGCGTCCGCCTTGCCGCTGGCCAGCCAGGCGTTGGCGCTGGCCTTGGTGAAGCGCTCGTTGGCGATGTACGGGCCGCCGAAGATTGCCTTCAGTTTCGGGCCGATGCTGTCGGGGCCTTCCTTCTCGCGGGTGCAGATGAAGGCGATGCCGCGCTTGCCCAGTTCGCGGGCCACGTAGCCGAAGGTCGCCAGCGGGTCGGCATCGCCCATGTCGTGGGAGTCCATGCGCGGCGCCAGGTGCACGCCGACGCGGCCGGCGCCCCAGACTTCGATGGCGGCGTCGGTGACTTCCAGCAGCAGGCGCGCGCGGTTCTCGATGGAGCCGCCGTACTGGTCGGTGCGCTGGTTGGTGCTGCTCTGCAGGAACTGGTCGAGCAGGTAGCCGTTGGCGCCGTGGATCTCCACGCCGTCGAAGCCGGCGGCCTTGGCGTTCTCGGCGCCCTGGCGGTAGGCCTCGACGATGTCGGCGATCTCTTCGGTCTCCAGCGCGCGCGGGGTGACGAACTCCTTGATCGGGCGCACCAGGCTGACGTGGCCGGCCGGCTTGATGGCGCTGGGCGCCACCGGCGTTTCGCCGTTCAGGTACAGCGGGTCGGAGATGCGGCCGACGTGCCACAGCTGCAGGAAGATGCGCCCGCCGTTGGCGTGCACGGCCTTGGTCACGTTGCTCCAGCCGCGCACCTGGTCGTCGGACCAGATGCCGGGGGTGTCGGGGTAGCCGACGCCCATGGGCGTCACCGAGGTGGCTTCGCTGAGGATCAGGCCGGCGTCGGCGCGCTGGGTGTAGTACTCGGCCATCAGCGCGTTGGGCACGCGGCCCTCGTCGGCGCGGCAGCGGGTCAGCGGGGCCATGATGATGCGGTTCGGCAGTTGCAGGTCGCCGAGGGTGATCGGGTCGAAGAGCGTGGTCATTGCTGCGGTGCTCCGTTACGGGATGTTCGGTGAGGGTTCGGTGGATGTTCGATAGGTTCAGTCCAGGACGGGCTGCGTCTGGTTGGGCTTGCCGCTGAAGGCGATCATCACCGCGATCAGCGCCAGTACTGCGAGCAGGGCGCCGGCCAGGGGCACGCGGGTCAGCCCCAGGCCATGGTCGATGACGCTGCCGCCGACCCAGGCGCCGATGGCGTTGCCGACGTTGAAGGCGCCGATGTTCAGGGTGGCGACGAGATTCGGCGCGCTCTGGCCGACGCGCACCACGTTGACCTGCAGGGCCGGCACGGCGGCGAAGGCGGCCGCGGCCCAGACGAACAGAGTGATCTCGGCCGGCAGCAGCGAGTGGCTGGTCCAGCTCAGCGCCGCGGAAACCACGGCCATGGTGGCGAACACCCCGGCCAGGGTGGTGCCCAGGCGCCAGTCGGCGAGGCGGCCGCCGAGGATGTTGCCGAAGGTCAGGCCCAGGCCGATCAGCACCAGGGTCCAGGTCACGCCGCGCGGCGACACCTGGGTGACTTCGCCGAGCAGCGGCGCGACGTAGGTGAACAGGGCGAACACCGCGGCGGAGAACAGCACGGTGGTGGCCAGCGCCAGCCACAGCTGGCCGCTGCGCAGGGCCGCGGCTTCCTGGCGCAGGTCCACGGCCTCTTCGTCGTGCCCGGCGGGCAGGATGCGCCACAGGCCGATGAGCGCGAACACGCCGATCACCGTCACCACCCAGAAGGTCGAGCGCCAGCCGGCGACCTGGCCCAGCGCGGTGCCCAGGGGCACGCCGAGCACGTTGGCGAGGGTCAGTCCGGTGAACATCAGCGCCACGGCGGAAGCCCGGCGGTTGGCCGGCACCAGGCCGGCGGCGACCACCGAACCGATGCCGAAGAAGGCGCCATGGCACAGCGCGGTGACGATCCGCGCCAGCATCAGCATGCCGTAGCTGGCGGCGACGGCGCAGAGGAAGTTGCCGAGGATGAAGATGCCCATGAGCATCAGCAGCGCGCGCTTGCGCGGCAGCTTGGCGGTCAGCAGCGCCATGATGGGCGCGCCGATGGCCACGCCGAAGGCATAGCCGCTGACCAGCCAGCCGGCGCTGGGGATGGACACCGCGAGGTCGCCGGCCACGTCCGGCAGCAGCCCCATGATGACGAATTCCGTGGTGCCGATGGCGAACGCGGACAAAGCGAGGACGAGAAGCGGAAGGGGCATGCGCCTGCTCCTGAAAAAAGTGGGACGTTCTAGGCAGTTCGCTGCGACTACAGCGCTTCGCTCAAGTGGCGAACAAAGGCCGCGATGGTGTCTTCATTGCGTTTGAAGAAGTGCCACTGGCCGATTTTCCGACTGGTCACCAATCCGGCGCGCTGGAGGGTGGCCAGATGCGCCGACACGGTGGATTGCGACAACCCGGTGCGCTGGTCGAACTTCCCGGCGCAGACGCCGATGGCGAAAGGCTGGTGCTCCTGCTCGTCGAAATAGCGCTCCGGCTCCTTCAGCCAGCGCAGCATGTCGCGCCGCACGGGGTGGGCCAGGGCCTTGAAGATCTCGTCGAGGTTCAGTGCTTCGCTCATCGCTGCCTTTGTGTGTATCGCTTGGGAACGAACTATATATCGGTGAAAAGCGATATGAATTCGTTTGGGTCGATGATGATGATCGATGGGGTTGATAGTAGGCGAGCGGAGGGCGGTCCGGCTTTAGATCCTGTCTCCTGCAGAACCCGGAGCGGTGGCTGGGGTATCCCGATTGCCAGTAACAGGCAACTGGTGCGAAGAGAGGCAGAGGACTCCAGTGGGCTGCCGTACCTGGAGTACGCCGCGTTGGACGAGTTTCTCGAGCGCTTCGCCCCCCTCTGGGCCTGGCGCCTCTTTAGGACGCCAGGTTCACAGGAAACAAGCGCCTTGGGAGCATCGACGCCTCGAGGTCTCATATCGATCCCTACGCACGTTCGATGGTGACTTGTGTTGCCCTGGCAGCGGTCGAGACGAAGCGTCTCCCGGGCGGATGGGGGATTCCCGCGGGCATTAAAAAAGCCGGCTTGTGGCCGGCTCTTCAGGGGGTGGCCCGTCCTTACTTCTGGTAAGCAGCGACCGCCTTTGAATGCTGTGGACGCGGCTCTGGGACCGGCGTCTTGGGCGCGCACTTTAGCAAATTCGGCCGGGCTTGCCTAATGGCTTTTCCGCCAGGCGCCGTCGTTGCGACGGACGTGACCGCTACGCGCAGAAAAAAGCCCCGCGCGGGGCGGGGCTTCTTCGTGGCGGGTCACCCCGCGACCATCACTTGGCCTGGAAGGCGGCGACGGCCTTGGTGATGTAGGAGCGCGCTTCTTCGGCGTTGCCCCAACCTTCGACCTTGACCCACTTGCCCTTCTCGAGGTCCTTGTAGTTCTCGAAGAAGTGCTTGATCTGCTCCAGCAGCAGGGCCGGCAGGTCGGTGTATTCCTTCACGTCGTGGTACAGCACGCTCAGCTTGTCGTGCGGTACGGCGATCAGCTTGGCGTCGCCGCCGGCTTCGTCGCTCATGTTCAGCACGCCGACCGGACGGGCGCGGATCACCGAACCCGGGGCCACCGGGTAGGGGGTCACGACCAGCACGTCCAGGGGGTCGCCGTCGTCGGCCAGGGTGTTGGGGATGAAGCCGTAGTTGGCCGGGTAGAACATCGGGGTGGCCATGAAACGGTCGACGAACAGGCAGTCGGTGTCCTTGTCGATCTCGTACTTGATCGGCGCGTGGTTGGCCGGGATCTCGATGGCGACGTAGATGTCGTTCGGCAGGTCTTTGCCAGCCGGGATGCTGCTGTAGCTCATGGACGACTCCAAGGGGGTTGGTCGGGCCGAAAAAGTGCGGCGGATTATAGGCAGATTGCCGTGGCCAAGCCACAGACATCGCTCAGTGCGCCGGAGTTTCCTGATAGTCGGGGTGCTCGCGCTGCAGTCGCTGCAGGCGCGCAAGCGGATCTTGCCGGTAGAACAGCCCCAGTTGCTCGTAGACCTTCGGATAGGCTTGGTGCAGCAGGTCCGGGGCGGTGAAGAAGTATTCGCTGGTGACGGCGAAGAATTCCGCCGGGTTCTCCGCCGCGTAGGGATCGATGGCGGTGTGCGCCTCGGGATGGCGATCGAGCTTGCGGTTCATCTCGTCGTAGGCCGATTTCATGGCCGCCGACCAGTCGCCGATGCGCATGTCGCGGTGCAGCGGCGGCAGGCCGTTGGCGTCGCCGTCGAGCATGTCCAGCTTGTGCGCCAGTTCGTGGATCACCAGGTTGTAGGCGTCCCAGCCGCCGCCGTTTTCCACTCCGGGCCAGGCCAGCACCACAGGGCCCTGCAGCGAGGTTTCGCCGCTGCGCTCGTCGTCGAACTCGTGGATCACCCCGGCCGGGTCGCGGTGCTTCTGCGGGCTGAGGAAGTCGTCCGGGTAGAGCACCAGCTCGTGGAAGCCGCCGTACCAGTTCAGCTCCGGCAGGTGCAGCAGCGGCAGCTGGGCCTGGGCCGCCAGCAGCAGGCAGCGGAAGTCGTCCAGCTCGACGCCGGGCAGGGCGGTGAGGTGCTTGTCGCGCAGGAACAGCAGCGCCCGCTCGCCGAGCAGGCGCAGTTCCTCTTCGCTCAGGCCGTCGAGGATCGGCAGGTGGCGCAGCACCTCGGCCCACAGCTGGGCGTCCAGCGGGTGGCGGGCGAGGAAGCGCCGGCGGCGCCAGGCGCTGAACGACCACATCGCGGTATCAGCGCTCCGAGGCCTGCGGCTTGCCGTTGCGCGCCAGCTTGTGGCGGATCACGCCGATCAGCATGGGCACCAGGGAGAAGGCGATGATGGCGATGATCATCACCGAGAGGTTCTGCTTGATGAAGGGCACGTTGCCAAAGAAGTAGCCCAGGGTGACCAGGCCGCCGACCCAGGCGACGCTGCCGGCGACGCTGAAGAACAGGAAGCGCAGGTAGGGCATGTAGGCCATGCCGGCGACGAAGGGGGCGAAGGTGCGCACGATGGGCAGGAAGCGCGCGAGGGTCACGGTCTTGCCGCCGTGGCGCTCGTAGAAGGCGTGGGTCTGGTCCAGGTAGTCGCGGCGGAACACCTTGGAGTCCGGGTTGCTGAACAGGCGCTTGCCCAGGGTTCGGCCGATCACGTAGTTGGTGCTGTCGCCGCTGATGGCCGCGAACAGCAGCAGGCTGCCCAGCACCCACGGGTCCATGCCGCCGGTGGCGCAGATGGCGCCGGCGATGAACAGCAGGGAGTCGCCGGGGAGGAAGGGCGTTACCACCAGGCCGGTTTCGCAGAAGATCACCAGGAACAGGATGGCGTAGATCCAGGCCCCGTAGTTGTTGACCAGCAGCGAGAGATAGGTGTCGAGATGCAGAACGAGGTCGATCGGGTTGAAATCCATGAGGCGCCTTGAAAACCGCGTGGTGAACTGCCGAGCCCGGCATTATAGGCACCCCCGCGTTGCCGTGGGGCGCGCTTTGTCGCAGGCGTCTGCCCACGACAGGTTGCAGGATATTACAGCGCGCGAGTGAAAAGACTGTCGGCATGAAGGCTGCAGTTCCGCAGTGGAAATCTCTGTCGGAACCTCGCCCGATGTCCCTGTCCGGGGGCGCTTTTGGCGCCGGTGCGGCTGTCGAAGCGGGGCCGGGCTAGCGCAGGCTCGCCTGCCAGTCCAGGGTTGGCGCCGCTGGGCGGTTGTCGGCGCCTTCGCGGGCGCGGTCGTGGCCGGCGGCGCCTGGTACCTGCTCGGCTAGCGGGTGTTCGGCCACGGCGCGGATGCCCTGGGCGGTTTCCAGGTGGGCGTCGGCGATCAGCTGTTGCAGGCGCCCGCTCTGGCGCAGCGTGCGCAGGCCGCGGTCGAGGTTGGCGGCCAGCGCCTCGCCGCCGGTGCGGGTCTTGGGAATCAGCACGTAGAGGGGCTTGACCTCCAGCGGCGGTTCGATGAATTCCAGTTGCTCGCGCAGCGCCGGGGCGTTGCGCGCCAGCAGATGGTAGCCGGTGTAGCGGTCCACCACCGCCAGGTCGAGGCGCCCGCGCAGGAGTTTTTCCAGGTTCTGCCAGTCGTTGTTGACCACTTCCTTGGTGAGGAAGTCGGCCTTGTCGAAGTCCGCCTGGTTGACGTAGCCGCGCACCACGCCGATGCGGTAGGGGCGCAGGCTGTCGAGGTCGCCGGCGCGGTAGGCGATGGCGCGGTCGCGGCGGTGGAAGAAGCCCAGTTGCGAGTCCAGCAGCGGCATCGAGGTGTAGAAGTCGCGGCTGCGGTCGGCCGACAGGTAGGCCGGCATCAGGGCGTCGTAGTGACCTTCGCGGGTTTCGTTGAGGGCCCGCTGCCAGGGCAGGAACACCCGCTCGGCGCGGTCACCGTTGAGCGCCAGGGCTTCGTCGAGGATGCGGCTGGCCAGGCCCTGGCCGGGCAGGTCGGCGCCGACGTAGGGCTCCCAGTCGAGGGTGGCCACGCGCAGGGTATCGGCCTGGACGGTGCCCAGGCCGAACAGCAGGAGCAGGGAGAAGTGACGCAGTAGACGCTGGGGAATGCCCATGGAGCCCCTTAGCCGCCGAACGCCGGGCGGCACGTGCGATGCTTCACTGTAATGCTGGCGTTAAGCCATTGCCAGCGTAATGCGCCCTCGGCTTAGACGAGATCGTCGCTGATGGGCAGGATGTAGTTCTTGAACTCGGTGTCCTCGCGGAAGCCGATGGACTCGTAGACCTTCTGCGCCACTTCGTTGTTGGTGCTGGTGGACACGCGCATGCGCACGGCGTTGGTTTCCCGCGCCATCTGCCGGGCGTGCTGCAGCAGGTGGTCGGCCACCAGCTGGCGGCGGGCGTCCTCGGCGACGTAGATGTCGTTGAGGATCCACACGCGCTTGAGCGACAGCGAGGAGAAGCTCGGGTACAGCTGGCAGAAGCCCAGCAGCTTGTCGTCGCTGTCGTCCGGCAGCGCCAGGTAGATCACCGATTCCTTGCGCTTGAGGCGCTTCTCGAGGAATTTCCGCGAGGATTCGGGGTAGGGCAGCATCCCGTAGAACTCACGATACTTGACGAACAGCGGGGCGAGCAGGTCGAGGTGATCGAGGGTGGCTTGCACGATGCGCATGGGCGGATCTCTGCGTTCGGTGAATGGGCTGCTGTCACGATGCAGGTGCTGTGCCAGCACAGCACTGCCCGGATGCTGCACCAGAAATCGTTGAAAGCGCAATCCAAGCGAGCGTTTGATCGACAGTGGTGTTTCGGCCGGACGCAGGGCAATTGTCCTGCCGGCTGCGCCGAGGCGCTTTTCGTAGGATGGGTTGAGCCTGCGAAACCCATGCGGTTGCGGTGATGGGTATCGCTTCGCTCAACCCATCCTACGAAGCAGGAGCGTGCCCTAGCGCCCCGCCAGCAGGAAGTTGACCCCCGGCCCCTGGCCTTCCAGCGTCGGCAGTTCCGCCTCGTCCTTCAGGTTCACCCCCGAGAGCTGACGGCGGCAGGCTTCGCGCATCAGGTACAGCAGGCGGTGGGCGGCCATGCCGTAGCTCAGGCCTTCCAGGCGCACGTTGGAGATGCAGTTGCGGTAGGCGTCGTTCAGGCCGACCTTCGGCGCCCAGGTGAAGTACAGGCCGAGGCTGTCCGGCGAGCTGAGGCCGGGGCGTTCGCCGATGAGGATGACCACCATCTTCGCCCGCAGCAGTTCGCCCACCTCGTCCGCCACCGCCACCCGTCCCTGTTGCACCAGGGCCACCGGCGACAGGCTCCAGTTCTCGGCCGCGGCCATGTCTTCCAGGCGTTCCAGGAAGGGCAGGGCATGACGTTGCACGGCCAGCGCGGAGAGTCCGTCGGCCACCACCACGGCCAGGTCGTAGCCCGCGGGGTTGGCCTCGCCGTGCTGGCGCAGCAGCGCCGCCGAGTCTTCATTCAGGCGGCGGCCCAGGTCGGGGCGCTGCAGGTAGGTGTGGCGGTCGGCGGCGGCGCTGTGCAGCAGCAGGCTGGCGCGCCCGCGTTCGGCCAGGGCGGCGCTCAGGCCGGCGTGGTCGAAGCTCAGGTGCACGGCGTCGCGGGCCTGGGCGTGGGCGAACTGGAAGTCCAGTTGCGCCCTGGTCGGCAGGCTGGTGCCGGCGCGGCCCAGGGCGATGCGCGCGGGGGTCAGGCGGCGCAGTTCCTGCCAGGGGTTGGGGGTGGCGGTGGACTTCTCTTCGCTCATCCGCGCGTCCTCAGTTCAGTTGCGCCAGGGCCGGGCGGAACGCCGGCGGCAGTTGCTCGGCCAGGCGCACCTTGCCTTCGCGCTGCTGCAGGATGTGCATGCGTTCCAGCCACTGCTCGAACTCCGGCGCCGGGCGCAGGCCCAGGCTCTGGCGGGCGTAGAGGGCGTCGTGGAAGGAGGTGGTCTGGTAGTTGAGCATCACGTCGTCGGAGCCGGGGATGCCCATGATGAAGTTGATGCCGGCCACGCCCAGCAGGGTCAGCAGCATGTCCATGTCGTCCTGGTCGGCCTCGGCATGGTTGGTGTAGCAGATGTCGCAGCCCATGGGCACGCCCAGCAGCTTGCCGCAGAAGTGGTCCTCCAGGCCGGCGCGGATGATCTGCTTGCCGTTGTACAGGTATTCCGGGCCGATGAAGCCGACCACGGTGTTCACCAGGAACGGCTTGAAGTGCCGGGCCACGGCGTAGGCGCGGGCCTCGCAGGTCTGCTGGTCGACGCCGTGGTGGGCGTTGGCCGAGAGCGCGCTGCCCTGGCCGGTCTCGAAGTACATGAGGTTGTCGCCCAGTGTCCCGCGCTTGAGCGACAGGCCGGCCTCGTAGCCTTCCTGCAGCACCGCCAGGCTCACGCCGAAGCTGGCGTTGGCCGCCTCGGTGCCGGCGATGGACTGGAACACCAGGTCCAGCGGCGCGCCGCGGTTGATCGCCTCGATGGAGCTGGTGACGTGGGTGAGCACGCAGGACTGGGTGGGGATTTCGTAGCGCTGGATGATGGCGTCGAGCATTTCCAGCAGGGTGCAGATGGATTGCAGGCTGTCGGTGGCCGGGTTGATCCCCAGCATGGCGTCGCCGTTGCCGTAGAGCAGGCCATCGAGGACGCTGGCGGCGATGCCGGCCGGATCGTCGGTGGGGTGGTTGGGCTGCAGCCGGGTGGACAGCCGGCCGCGCAGCCCCTGGGTATTACGGAAGCGGGTGACCACGCGGATTTTCTGCGCCACCAGCACCAGGTCCTGCACGCGCATGATCTTCGATACCGCGGCCGCCATCTCCGGCGTCAGCCCCGGCGCCAGGGCGCGCAGGCTGGCCTCGTCGGCGGCGTCGCCGAGCAGCCAGTCGCGGAAGTCGCCCACCGTCAGGTGGCTGACCGGGGCGAAGGCGGCGCGGTCGTGGCCGTCGATGATCAGCCGGGTGACTTCGTCGGCTTCGTAGGGGATCAGCGCCTCGTCGAGGAAGCGCTTGAGCGGCACCTCGGCCAGGGCCATCTGCGCGGCCACGCGCTCGGCGTCGCTGCTGGCGGCGACGCCGGCCAGGCAGTCGCCGGAGCGCGCCGGGCTGGCCTTGGCCATCAGTTGCCTGAGGCTGTCGAAGCGCCAGGTCTGGCCACCGACGCTGTGGACGTATCCGGGCATGGGAACTCCTTGTGCTCAACGGCGCCGGACCTCGCGGCCCGGCGCGGGTGGATCAACCTTCGCTGGCGAAGCTGGCCGGCACGCCACGGCGCGCGGCGATCACCAGGTTGCAGCAGATGAAGCCGGCGAGCATCAGCGCCAGGAACACCAGGGCGATCACCTGGTTGTACCACAGCATGGCAGCCAGGCAGACCAGCGCCAGGGCCAGGGCGATGCCCGGCACTATCGGGTAGCCGGGCGCGCGGAAGGTGCGCTCCAGGTGCGGCTCGCTGCGGCGCAGCTTGAACAGGCTGAGCATGCTCATGATGTACATGACGATGGCGCCGAACACGCTCATGGTGATCATCGCGGCGGTCAGGGTCATGCCCTGCAGGCTGATCAGGTTGTCGCTGAAGATCGCCGCGATGCCCACCACGCCGCCGGCGAGGATGGCCCGGTGCGGGGTCTGGAAGCGCGACAGCTTCGCAAGGCTTGCGGGCAGGAAGCCGGCGCGGGCCAGGGCGAAGAACTGCCGCGAGTAGCCGAGGATGATGCCGTGGAAGCTGGCCACCAGGCCGAACAGGCCGATCCACACCAGCATGTGCATCCAGGTGGAGTTGTTGCCGACCACCGCTTTCATCGCCTGCGGCAGCGGGTCGTTGATGTTCGACAGCTCGCGCCAGTCGCCGACGCCGCCGGCGAAGATCATCACGCCGATGGCCAGGGTCACCAGGGTGAGGATGCCGGCGATGTAGGCGCGCGGGATGGTGCGTTTCGGGTCCTTGGCTTCCTCGGCGGCCATGGCCGCGCCCTCGATGGCGAGGAAGAACCAGATGGCGAAGGGAATGGCCGCGAAGATGCCGCCGATGGCCGCGCTGCTGAAGGTGCTGGAGCCGGCCCAGCCGTTGAGCACGAAGTTGCTGAAGCTGAAGCCCGGCGCCACCACGCCCATGAACACCAGCAGCTCGGCCACCGCGAGCACGGTGACCACCAGCTCGAAGGTGGCGGCGATGCTCACGCCGAGGATGTTCAGTGTCATGAAGATGGCGTAGGCGCCGGTGGCCGCCCATTTCGGGTCCAGCGCCGGGAACTGCACGTTGAGGTAGGCGCCGATGGCCATGGCGATGGCCGGCGGGGCGAAGACGAACTCGATCAGGGTGGCGATGCCGGCGATGGTCGCCCCGGTCTTGCCGAAGGCCCGCAGGCTGTAGGCGAAGGGGCCGCCGGCGTGGGGGATGGCGGTGGTCAGCTCGGTGTAGCTGAAGATGAAGCAGGTGTACATCAGGGCCACCATCAGGGTGGTGACCAGGAAGCCCAGGGTGCCGGCGGTGCCCCAGCCGTAGCTCCAGCCGAAGTACTCGCCGGAAATCACCAGGCCCACGGCCAGGCCCCAGAGGTGCAAGGTTCCCAGCGTCGGTTTTAGTTGTGATGCGCTCATTGCGGACTCCTCTGCCCCTCGGGGCGTGGACGGGTTGCCTGGCTTCGATGGTAGCGACGGCGGGGGCCCAGGACTTGACCCTGGAGCCCGCCGTGCGGTCTCTGCGGTCAAGTTGCAACGAGGTGTTACCCATCGCCCCAGGATGGCGCGGGGCCTGCACGGGAATGTCGCGTCCAGGGGCCGATGCGGCGGCTGTCATGGGGTATTTCGGGCCTCCGGGGCGAGGCACGGTAATTGCTAACGGTAAACGGTAATTGCTAAGTAGTTTTGTCGGATAAGCGATCAATAACAACGAGCGTGCCCATGAACCCGTCCCTGTTTTCCTGTGCCGTCGCCACGCCCTCGGCGAGCAACCTGGGCGTGCTGTCCGCCGCCGCCAGCGGCCTGGATGGCTTCATCACCGCCCAGGGCGGCGACATCGACCGCGTCTTCGGCCGCGCCGGCATCGACCCCGAGCGCCTGCGCCACCCCACCCTGAGCCTGGCCCTGACCAACTATTGCCAGGTACTGGAGGAGGCGGCGCGGCAGTCCGGCTGCGACAACTTCGGCCTGCGCTACGGCCAGCAGTTCCAGCCCCGTGCCCTTGGCCTGCTGGGCTACGTGGGGCTGTGTTCGGAAACCCTGGAAGACGCCCTGCGCAACTTCGCCGCGGCCTTTCCCTTCCACCAGCACAGTACCCTGATCCGCCTGGTGGATTGCGGCGAGTGCTACCGCTTCGACTACCAGGTGCAGCACGGCGCCATCCTCGACCGCCGCCAGGACGCCGAGCTGACCATGGGCATGGCGCTGAACCTGCTGCGCCACGCCCTCGGCCAGGACTGGTCGCCGCGCGCGGTGGGCTTCGAGCATGCCCGCCCGGAGGACTGGCAGGAGCACGCGCGGGTGTTTGGCGCGCCGGTGCACTTCCAGCGCGGCTGTAATTCGCTGCTGGTGCCCAAGGCCGACATCAAGGGCCGGCTAATGCCCGAGCGCGACGCCAACCTGCTGTTCCTGGTGCAAGACGTGATTCGCCGCCTGGGCGAGCAGGGCCGCGGGCCGGACCTGCTGGAAGACGCCGGCACCCAGATCCGCCTGGCCCTGAGCGAGGGCGAACCGGTGCTGGAACTGATCGCCGAGCGCCTGGAGCTGACCACCGCCGGCCTGCAACGGCGCCTGCGCGAGGCCGGACTGAGCTTCAGCCAGTTGGTGGAAAACACCCGCCGCGAACTGGCGGTGCACTACCTGCGCCAGCGCCAACGGCCGATCTCCGAGCTGGCGCCGCTGCTGGGCTACTCCGAGACCAGCGCCTTCTCCCGCGCCTTCCGCCGCTGGTTCGGCGTGAGCCCGCGGCAATGGCGCAGCGACGAAGCCTGATCTTCCCGGCCGCGCCGGCGCACGCCTGCAACGTAGGACCTTGACCGCGATAACCGGAGATTCCGGCGCGGATTACGCTGCGCGACCCGCGCCGTTCCCATGTAGGAGCGCGCCCTGCGCGCGAATCGCGGGCAGGGCCCGCTCCTACAGGTTGACTGCGAATTTCCCATCCATGCCGGGAGATAACGGCGGATAACCGCGAACGCTTACTTCTTCGAGACGAAAAAAAGCGCGACCCGAAGGCCGCGCGGAAGAGAGTCGGAAGCTCGGTCGGATCAGAAGAAGCCCAGCGGGTTGATGTCGTAGCTGACCAGCAGGTTCTTGGTCTGCTGGTAGTGGTCGAGCATCATCTTGTGGGTCTCGCGGCCCACGCCGGATTTCTTGTAGCCGCCGAACGCGGCGTGCGCCGGGTACAGGTGGTAGCAGTTGGTCCACACGCGGCCGGCCTTGATGCCGCGGCCCATGCGGTAGGCGCGGTTGATGTCGCGGGTCCAGACGCCGGCGCCCAGGCCGTACTCGGTGTCGTTGGCGATGGCCAGGGCCTCGGCCTCGTCCTTGAAGGTGGTGACGCCCACCACCGGGCCGAAGATTTCTTCCTGGAACACGCGCATCTTGTTGCTGCCCTTGAGCAGCGTCGGCTGGATGTAGTAGCCGGTGGCCAGGCTGCCTTCGAGCTTCTCGACCTGGCCGCCGACCAGCACTTCGGCGCCTTCCTGCTGGGCGATGTCGAGGTAGGAGAGGATCTTGTCGAACTGCTGCTGCGAGGCCTGGGCGCCGACCATGGTGTCGGTGTCCAGCGGGTCGCCGCGCTTGATCGCCTTGACCTTCTTCATCACCACTTCCATGAACTGCGGGTAGATGGATTCCTGCACCAGCGCGCGGGACGGGCAGGTGCACACCTCGCCCTGGTTGAAGAAGGCCAGCACCAGGCCCTCGGCGGCCTTCTCGATGAAGGTCGGCTCGGCCTGCATGATGTCTTCGAAGTAGATGTTCGGGCTCTTGCCGCCCAGTTCCACGGTGCTGGGGATGATGTTCTTCGCCGCGCACTCGAGGATGTGCGAGCCCACCGGGGTGGAGCCGGTGAAGGCGATCTTGGCGATGCGCTTGCTGGTGGCCAGCGCCTCGCCGGCTTCCTTGCCGAAGCCTTGGACGACGTTGAGCACGCCCGGCGGCAGCAGGTCGCCGATGATCTCCATCAGCACGCAGATGCCCAGCGGCGTCTGCTCGGCCGGCTTGAGCACCACGCAGTTGCCGGCGGCCAGGGCCGGGGCGAGTTTCCAGGCGGCCATCAGCAGCGGGAAGTTCCACGGGATGATCTGCCCGACCACGCCCAGCGGCTCGTGGATGTGGTAGGCCACGGTAGTGTCGTTGATCTCCGCGGCCGAGCCTTCCTGGGCGCGGATGCAGCCGGCGAAGTAGCGGAAGTGGTCGGCGGCCAGCGGGATGTCGGCGTTGAGGGTTTCGCGCACCGGCTTGCCGTTGTCCCAGGTCTCGGTGACGGCGAGCACTTCCAGGTTCTGTTCGATGCGGTCGGCGATCTTCAGCAGGACCAGCGAGCGCTCCTGCACCGAGGTGCGGCCCCAGGCATCGGCCGCGGCATGGGCGGCGTCCAGGGCCTTGTCGATGTCGGCGGCGTCGGAGCGGGGGAACTCGGCGATGGGCTGGCCGTTCACCGGCGAGGTGTTGACGAAGTACTGGCCGTTGACCGGGGGCACGAACTCGCCACCGATGTAGTTGCCGTAGCGGGACTTGAAGGAAACGACAGCACCTTGGCTACCGGGTTGGGCGTAACGCATGGTGGATCTCCTGGCTCTTGTGCTTGTTGGGGAGGACGCGTTTGCGGTCTGACAAGCGTAGAGCAAGGGCCGGGCCATGCCAGCGCGAACCGCGTGGTTGCTGGGCCGGCGGTCGGCTGGCGGGCGCCCGCCGACGGGCGGTGTGGCAGCGCTGGCACAGGCCGGGGTGACAGTTTGTCCCGCATCCGGTACAGCGGCTGACCGCCAGGTCACGCGGGCATTGCATTGCGCGGCGCGCTGGACGATGCTGCGGGAACGGTCGCCCCGGGACTGCCTGCCGTCCCTTCCGTGGAGAACCATAACAATGAGTGCGAACGCCATGAGTCGCCACGCCCGCCAGGTCATGACGGTGGCCCGTGGGCAGCAACCGGCCAGCGGCCCCGCCGCCGATCCGTCGATCGCCCGTTCCTGGCTGCGCTGCCTGGAGGAATACCACCTCGACCCGGCGCAGACGCTGCCGCCCACGGTGCTGGAGCACCGGCGCATGCTGGAGCGCCGCGAAGGCCTGCAGCAGGTGCTGGAGATCGCCAGCGGCGAGATGACCAGCCTGCGCCAGCAGCTTGCCGGCGCCGGCCACGCGGTGCTACTCACCGACGCCCGCGGGGTGATCCTCAACCGCGTCTGCGACGAGGCCGAGCGCGCCACCTTCGAACACGCCGGGCTATGGCTGGGCGCCGACTGGAGCGAGGCCCGCGAGGGCACCAACGGCATCGGCACCTGCCTCATCGAGCGCCAGGCGCTGACCATCCACCGCGACGAACATTTCCGCAGCCTGCACACCGGCCTGACCTGCTCGGCGAGCCCGGTGTTCGACCCCCACGGCGAACTGCTGGCGGTGCTCGACGTGTCCTCGGCGCGCCGCGACCTGTCGCGGCAGAGCCAGTTCCACACCATGGCCCTGGTCAACCTCTCGGCGAAGATGATCGAGAGCTGTTACTTCCTGCGCCGCTTCGAAGGCCAGTGGCTGCTGCGCTTCCACCTGCAGGCCGAGTACGTCGGGCTGTTCAGCGAGGGCCTGGTGGCCTTCGACGGCGCCGGGCGCATCCTCGCCGCCAACCAGGGCGCGCTGAACCTGCTCGACCGCCCGCGCGACGGCCTACTCGGCCGATCGGTGGAGGACTGCTTCGACATCCGCCTGGACGAACTGCTCGGCCGCGCCAGCACCCAGGCCGGCCTCAGCTGGCCGCTGCGCAGCCATGCCGGGCGCCAGTTCCACGCCCAGCTGCGGGGCGAGCCGCGGCCGCTGGTGGTGCCCGTGGCGCGGCCGGCGCCTGTCGCCCCGGGGCTGTGCCTGGGCGACGAACACCTGGCCGCGGACTTCCGCCGCGCCCTCAAGGTCTATGCCCACGACGTGCCGCTGCTGTTGCACGGCGAGACCGGCTCGGGCAAGGAGGCCTTCGCCAAGGCCGTGCACCAGTCCGGCGAGCGCGCCGGCAAGGCCTTCGTCGCGCTGAACTGCGCGGCCATCCCGGAAAGCCTGATCGAGAGCGAGCTGTTCGGCTACCGCGGCGGCAGCTTCACCGGCGCGCGCAAGGAAGGCATGCGCGGCAAGCTGCTGCAGGCCGACGGCGGCACCCTGTTCCTCGACGAGATTGGCGACATGCCCCTGGCCCTGCAGACGCGCCTGCTGCGCGTACTGGAAGAGCGCCAGGTGGTGCCCCTGGGCGACGGCGTGGCGCAGCCGGTGGACCTGCGCCTGATCAGCGCCACCCACCGCAACCTGGAAGAGCTGGTGGCCGCCGGCACCTTCCGCGAAGACCTCTACTACCGCCTCAACGGCCTGGTGCTGCAACTGCCGGCCCTGCGCGAGCGCGAGGACCGGCCGCAGCTGCTGGCGCAACTGCTCGCCGAGGAATCCCGGGGCCGGTCCATCGTGCTCGACGAGGACGTGCGCCAGGTCCTGCTCGACCATCCCTGGCCGGGCAACGTGCGCCAGCTGCGCAACGTGCTGCGCACCCTGGTGGCGCTGAGCGAGGGCGGCCGCGTGCACCTGGCCGACCTGCCGGTGGACATCCGCCGCGCCGCGCAACCCAAGCCCGCGCCCGAAGCGGAGGCGCCCGCCGACTGCCTGCTCGACGCCGAGCGCGGCGCGCTGCTGGCGGTGCTGGAGGCGCAGCGCTGGCACATGAGCCGCACCGCGCAGCAGCTGGGCATCAGCCGCAACACCCTCTACCGCAAGCTGCGCCGCCACGGTTTGAGCCGCTCCGTACCGTAGGGCGTACAACCGTTCGCGGTTGTACGCCGTTTGACCCAGGCCCCAGGCGGCTCCGGGTTCGACCTTGGCGGTGGGGGCGGCTGTGTAGATGGATGGCTTCAGGTTCGACCTTGGCTTTGGGTGAAGATTGGGTGTATCGGCGGATAACCGCGAACGGTTATACGCCCTACGCCAGGCCCACCAATGGCTTGCGTGGAACCCCCGCCCAATGGCGCCGTCTGATGCATCCAGCCACCCCGCCGGCACCCGGCGCTGTGCTAATCTGCCGCCCATTCGAAGCGCCTTCCCAGGCTTGATTGCAGGAGTCTGCATGCATATCCACATCCTCGGCATCTGCGGCACCTTCATGGGCTCGCTGGCCGTGCTGGCCAAGGAACTGGGGCACCGCGTCACCGGTTCCGACGCCAACGTCTACCCGCCCATGAGCACCCAGCTGCAGGCCCAGGGCATCGAGCTGATGCAGGGCTACGAGCCCGCCCACCTGGAGCCGGCGCCGGACCTGGTGGTGATCGGCAACGCCCTGTCGCGCGGCAACCCGGCGGTGGAGCACGTGCTGAACAAGGGCCTGCCCTACGTTTCCGGCCCGCAGTGGCTGGCCGACCACGTGCTGCAGGGCCGCTGGGTGCTGGCCGCCGCCGGCACCCACGGCAAGACCACCACCAGCAGCATGCTGGCCTGGGTGCTGGAGCATGCCGGCATGAGCCCGGGCTTCCTGATCGGCGGCGTGCCGCAGAACTTCGGCGTCTCCGCGCGCCTGGGCGGCACGCCGTTCTTCGTGGTGGAGGCCGACGAGTACGACAGCGCCTTCTTCGACAAGCGCTCCAAGTTCGTCCACTACCGCCCGCGCACCGCCATCCTGAACAACCTGGAATTCGATCACGCGGACATCTTCCCCGACCTGGCCGCCATCGAGCGGCAGTTCCACCACCTGGTGCGGACCATCCCCGGCGAAGGCCTGATCATCCACCCGGAAAACGAAACCGCGCTCAAGCGCGTGATCGGCATGGGCTGCTGGACCCCGGTGCAGACCACCGGCGAGGGCGGCCAGTGGCAGGCGCGCCTGCTCAGCGCCGATGGCTCGCGCTTCGAGGTGCTGTTCGACGGCGCCGCCCAGGGCACGGTGGAGTGGGAACTGACCGGCCAGCACAACGTCGCCAACGCCCTGGCCTGCCTGGCCGCGGCGCGCCACGTCGGCGTGGTGCCGGAGCTGGGCTGCGCCGCGCTGTCGGCGTTCAAGAGCGTCAAGCGGCGCATGGAGAAGGTCGCCGAAGTGAAGGGCGTGACCCTCTACGACGACTTCGCCCACCATCCGACCGCCATCGCCACCACCCTCGACGGCCTGCGCAAGCGCGTCGGCGACGCCCCGGTGATCGCCGTGGTCGAGCCGCGCTCCAACTCCATGAAGCTCGGTGCCCACCGCGACGGCCTGGCGGACAGCGTCACCCAGGCCGACCAGGTGTTCTGGTACGCGCCGCCGAACCTGGGCTGGGACCTGGCCGCCACTGTGGCCGGCTCGACCGTGCCGACCCAGGTGTGCGACTCCCTGGAAGCCATCATCGAGGGCGTGAAGGCCGTGGCCACGCCGGGCACCCAGGTGGTGATCATGAGCAACGGCGGCTTCGGCGGCCTGCACGGCAAGCTGGCCAAGGCCCTGGAGGACTGAGATGGCGGGAGCCGAACGCGTCACCCTGGCGATGACCGGCGCCTCCGGCGCGCAGTACGGCCTGCGCCTGCTCGACTGCCTGGTGCAGGAAGACCGCGAGGTGCACTTCCTGATCTCCAAGGCCGCGCAACTGGTGGTGGCCACCGAGACCGACGTGACCCTGCCGGGCAAGCCCCAGGCGATGCAGGCCTTCCTCAGCGAATACACCGGCGCCGCGCCGGGGCAGATTCGCGTCTACGGCAAGGAAGACTGGATGGCCCCGGTAGCCTCCGGCTCCGGCGCGCCCGGCTCGATGGTGGTGGTGCCCTGTTCCACCGGCACGCTGTCGGCGATCGCCAGCGGCGCCTGCAACAACCTGATCGAGCGCGCCGCCGACGTCGCCCTGAAGGAGCGCCGCCAGCTGATCCTGGTGCCGCGCGAGGCGCCGCTCTCCAGCATCCACCTGGAGAACATGCTCAAGCTGTCCAACCTGGGCGCGGTGATCCTGCCGGCGGCGCCGGGTTTCTACCACCAGCCGCAGACCATCGACGACCTGATCGACTTCGTGGTCGCGCGCATCCTCAACCAACTGGGCATCCCCCAGGACATGCTACCGCGCTGGGGCGAACACCACCTTGTCAGTGACGAATAAGCTCCTCGCCGCCCTGATGCTGCTGCAGCTGGGCGGCTGCGCCACCGTGAAGACCCTCGACGCCAACAAGCCCGGCGCCCCGCTGATCTATGCCGGCACGCGGCTGGACTGGTATTCCATCAACGGCGGTTGTTGCCCGCAGGATCATTACGGCACCGAGGCGCCGAAATACCCGCGGCTGGACCTGCCGGGTAGCGCGTTGCTGGACACCGTGCTGTTGCCGCTGTCGATCGCCGCCGAGCTGGGGATCGGCCTGCAGGTGTGGGGCGGGAATTGACGCCGCGGGCCTTGCCCGCGAATCGCGCGCAGGGCGCGCTCCTACAGGTGGGCGTCGCGTAGAGCGGATCCTATCCGCGAACCGCGCCGGAGCCCCCGGCTATCGCGGACAAGGTCCGCTCCTACAGGGGAATGCCATGCCTCATGCCGAACTGTAGGAGCGGGCCCTGCCCGCGAAATCGCGCGCAGGTTGCGCTCCTGCAGGTGGGCGTCGCGTAGGAGCGGATCTTATCCGCGAACCGCGCCGGAGCCCCCGGCTATCGCGGACAAGGTCCGCTCCTACAGGGGAATGCCATGCCTCATGTCGAACTGTAGGAGCGGGCCCTGCCCGCGAATCGCGCGCAGGGCGCGCTCCTACAGGTGGGTGTCGCGTAGGAGTGGATCCTATACGCGAATCGCGCCGGAATCTCCGGCTATCGCGGACAAGGTCCGCTCCTACAGGGGAATGCCATGCTTCATGCCGAACTGGGAGCGGGCCCTGCCCGCGAAATCGCGCGCAGGGCGCAACAGGAAACACCGTCGTAGGATGGTGTTGAGCGAAGCGATACCCATCGCCACGGCCGCATGGGTTTCGCCAAGGCTCAACCCATCCTACGAAGAGCGCCTCGGCGCTGTCGGGACTATTTCCCCAGCCTGCGCAGCTCATCCGACTCCACGAACCGCACACCCTTGCCCGTCTCCAGGGCCAGGCGCCAGAGGGCGCGGGCCAGGGCGCAGGCTTCGATGCCGTGCAACTTGCCGGGGAGGATGCGGGCGAAGGGCGCGGCGAGCAGTTCGGCCAGGCGGATTTCCTCGCGCTGGCCCAGCAGCAGGGACGGGCGGGCGATGGTCAGTTGCGCCCAGCCCTGTTTCTGCAGGGCCTCTTCCAGCTCGCCCTTGACGCGGTTGTAGAACAGCGAGGACTTGCTGTCCGCGCCCAGCGCGCTGACCACCACGTAGTGCCGCGCGCCGAGCTTGAGCGCGTGCTCGCCCAGGGCCAGCGGCAGGTCGTAGTCCACCGCCTTGAAGGCCGCCTCCGAGCCGGCCTCCTTGAGGGTGGTGCCCAGGCAGCAGAACACCGTGTCCACCGGTCCGGCCAGGTTGGGGATGAGTTCGGCCAGCGGGCCGATGGGGTTCTCCAGGCGCGGGTGGGCGGCCAGTGGCCGGCGCGTAGGCGCCAGCACGCGCTTGACCGTCGGCTCGCTGAGCATGCGGTCGAGCAGGTGTTCGCCGGTGAGGCCGGTGGCGCCGGCGAGAATGACATGCGTCGGTGTTGAATACATCCTGGTTTCTCCGCTGACACAGTTACAAGCGTAGTTGCCGGGCTATCGTTTTTCCTGCACGTGCCCCGCATCGGCGCTCAGGGCCCGGCTGGCCTGGCCCGCACGCAAGGTGTTCCAGCGCTGCAGCACGGCCGCTGGCGCCCACAGCTGCGGCTCGGAAGCGTCGAAGCCGTCCGCCGCCTCGCGCCGGGCGACCTCGCTGCTGGCCAGCTGGAAGGCCTGCTGCAGGTCGTCGGTGGCGTTCAGGGCGTTGGCGAACAGGGCCTGGCCGAAGTAGGTGAAGTCCGCTTCCTCGGAACAGCCGAAGGACACCCGGTCGCTGCGCGCCGCCGTCATGATCAGAGTCCTGTCGTCCTTCAGAGGTTCGATGAAGCCGCCGCTGTAGCAGGCCGAGATCACCAGCACCTTGTCGCGATCCTTCAGCGGCGCGAGGAGTTCGGCCAGGTCGGCGGCGGGCAGGTTGTCCAGGCGGATGCCGGGCATGTCGAGGATCAACTGGTGGTCGTGGCTGCCGTGGCTGGTCAGGTAGATGAACACCAGGTCTTCCGGGCCGCTGCTGCGCGCCAGGGCGCGGATCGCCCGCGCCAGGCTTTCGCGGGTGGCCATGGGGCGGTCGTCGGCATGGTTGCGGTTGTTCACCAGGGTAACCACGCCGCGCGCGCCGAAGCGCTGGCCGAGCAGGCGGGCGACGTAGTCGGCCTCGCGCAGGAACACGCTCTGCTTGCCGTCGCCGCCCACGCTCAGGGCGTACAGCTCCACCTGCGGCGTGGAAGGCGGCAGCGCGGCCAGGGCGCGGTCGAGCAGGCGGCCCTGTTCCAGCAGGCCGATCTCCACCGGGTTGGGCAGGCGCCGGCCCTGTTCGTCGCGGCGCAGCAGACCGTTGCTCCAGGTGCCGGCCTGCAGGCGCCCGTCGGCGCCGCGCAGGCTGCCCTTGCCGGCGAACTTGCCGTCGGCGAACTGGCCACGGTAGACCTGGCCGTCGGCCTGGGTCAGCACGCCTTCGCCGGCGAAGCGCCAGTCCTTGAAGCCGCCTTCGTAGCGGCTGCCGTCGCGGCCCTCGTACTTGCCCTGGCCGTTCAGCGCGCCCTGGCTGAACTGGCCGCTCCAGACGTCGCCGTCGGCGTTGACGAAGCGCCCCTGGCCGCTGAATTCGGTGTTCTCGAAGCCGCCCTCGTAGCGGTCGCCGTCGGCATCGCTGAAGCTGCCCTTGCCGCGCAGCTGGCCGTTCTCGAAGGTGCCGGCGTATTCGTTGCCCTGGCCGTCGTCCAGTTGGCCCTGGCCGTGGTAGAGGCCGGCGCGGAAGCCGCCCTGGTAGTGGCTGCCGTCGGCGCCGTGCCATTCGCCCGGGCCGTCGAACAGGCCCTTGGCGAAGCGGCCCTGGTACCAGGCGCCGTTGCCGTGCTCCAGGCGCCCCTCGCCATGCAGGCGGCCATCGACGAGGGCGCCGTGGTAGCGCGCGCCGTCGGGCAGCACCAGGTCGGCCGAGGGCTGGGCGGGGCCCTGGTCGCAGGCCGCCAGGGCCAGGATCAGGGCGAGGAGGGGAAGGTGCAGGCGCATGCGGCAGGTCGGTCACGGCGGTTTTGCACCAGTGTGACGCAAAAAAGCCCGCGGGCGCGGGCTTTTTTACCGGGGGCCGGGCGCCGGCGTCAGACGAAGGCCAGGCTCAGCGATTCGGCGATGTAGGCCGGCTTGGGCAGGCCCTCGATCTCCAGGGTGCAGCGTGCCTTGATCAGCCACTGGCCGGGGTTCTTCTCGCTGACGTCGAGGATGGTCACCTGCAGGCGCACCCGCGAATCCACTGGCACCGGCTGGATGAAGCGCACGCTGTCGAGGCCGTAGTTGACCACCATCTTCGGGTTCTCCGGGAGCACCAGCAGGCCCTCGCAGAGCTTGGGAATCAGCGACAGGGAGAGGAAACCGTGGGCGATGGTGCCGCCGAACGGGGTCTTCTTCGCCTTCTCCGGGTCCACGTGGATGAACTGGTGGTCCTCGGTGCACTCGGCGAACTGGTTGATGCGGTTCTGGTCGATGGTGAGCCATTCGGAATGGCCCAGGTCCTTGCCAATGTAGTCCTTGAGGGTGCTGACGGGAACGAACGGCATGTTTTCCTCCGCGAACGCGTGTTGTTGTTTTTTGCGTGCGATGCAGCATGGCACAGGTCGATGACGGCTGCGCACCTATGCTTGAAGCGAATGCCATGCCATAGGCCGGGCGTACTTGGGCATAATGTCGGGCTTTTTCACAGGAGGTTGCCATGCTGCTCCGCGGCCTGACCTGGCTGGTGCTGTTCCAACTGCTGGGCACCGGTCTGAATGTTCTCATCCTGCCGATGATCCCCGGCCCCATCATTGGGCTGGTGCTGCTGTTGGCGTTCCTGCTGGCGCGCGGGGAAGTGGGCGAGCCGATCACGCTCGCGGCCTCCTCGCTGCTGCGCTACCTGCCGCTGCTGCTGGTGCCGCCGGCGGTGGGGGTGATGGTCTACGGCCGCCAGCTGCTGGCGGACTTCTGGCCGCTGGCCGGGGCCCTGGCGCTGTCGCTGCTGGGCTCCTTCCTGTTCGCCGGCTGGCTGATGCAGAAGCTGATCGACCGCCAGCGCGGCCGCAAGGAGGCCCGCGATGCTTGACTGGCAAGGCGCCTGGCAGGCGGTCACCCATCACCCGCTGTTCTGCATCGGCATCACCCTGGCGACCTACCAGCTGGCCCTGGCGGCGTACGAGCGCACGCGCTGGGTGTTCCTGCAGCCGGTGCTGGTGTCCATGGCCATGGTGATCCTGGTGCTGCTGGGCACCGGCATCGACTACCAGGCCTACAGCGCCGGGGTCAGCGTGCTGACCGTGCTGCTCGGCCCAGCCACCGTGGCCCTGGCGGTGCCGCTGTTCCTCAACCTCAAGCGCATCCGCCAGCTGTTCTGGCCGACCCTGGTCACCCTGCTGGTGGCCGGCGTGCTGGCCACCGTGGCCGGCATCGGCCTGGGCTGGCTGTTCGGCCTGCGCGGCGAGCTGCTGATGAGCCTGGCGCCGAAGTCGGTGACCTCGCCCATCGCCATGCTGGTGGCCAGCCAGATCGGCGGCGTGGCGGCGCTGGCGGCGGTGTTCGTGCTGATCACCGGGGTGCTCGGCGCCATCCTCGGCCCGGAGCTGCTGCGCCGCATCGGCGTGCGCCACCCGGCTGCCCAGGGCATGGCGCTGGGCATGACCGCCCACGCCGTGGGCACCTCCCGAGCCCTGCAGGAGGGCGAGGAATGCGGCGCCTTCGCCGCCCTGGCGATGAGCCTGATGGGCGTGGCCACCGCAGTGCTGCTACCGTTGGCGGTAGCGTTGATCGCCTGAAGCAGGAAGATTCACATGAAGTTGCCGCTCTTCCCCCTCAACACCGTGCTGTTCCCCGGTTGCCGCCTGGACCTGCAGATCTTCGAGGCGCGCTACCTGGACATGATCGGCCGCTGCATGAAGCAGGGCGGCGGCTTCGGCGTGGTGTCCATCGTCGAAGGCCGCGAAGTGGGCGAGGCGCCGCAGGCGTTCAGCCAGGTCGGCTGCGAGGCGCTGATCCGCGACTGGCAGCAGTTGCCCAATGGGCTGCTGGGCATCCGCGTCGAGGGTGGCCGGCGCTTCCGCGTGCTGGATACGCAGGTGCAGCCGGACCAGTTGCTGGAAGCCGAGGTGGCCTGGCTGGAGGAACAGCCCGACCAGCCGCTGACCGAGGAACACGACGACCTGGCCGCGCTGCTCGGCGCGCTGTCGCTGCACCCGATGGTCGCCACCCTGGAGATGGGCGGCGAGGTCAACGGCCAGCAGGAGCTGGCCTGCCAACTGGCCTACCTGCTGCCCTTCGAGCCGGAGCAGAAGCAGGTGCTGCTGGAGATGGACGACCCCACGGTGCGCCTGGCGCGCATCCAGGTGCTGCTGGAGCAGTTGCAGGGGGATCTGTTGGCCTGAGCGTTGTGGCCGCCCTGTAGGAGCGGATCTCATCCGCGAATCGCGCCGTTGGTTCCGGCTATCGCGGACAAGGTCCGCTCCTACGGGGAGAGAATGCCATGCCTCACGGCAACCTGTAGGAGCGGGCCCTGCCCGCGATTCGCGCGCAGGGCGCGCTCCTACAAGGGAATGGCGTAGCGCAGCGAT
Organism: Pseudomonas sp. PI1; assembly: GCF_000812405.1. Lineage (NCBI taxonomy): Bacteria > Pseudomonadati > Pseudomonadota > Gammaproteobacteria > Pseudomonadales > Pseudomonadaceae > Pseudomonas > Pseudomonas sp. PI1. Next base: position 40,244 of record NZ_JWMC01000019.1, on the reverse strand, counting down.
ACCCATCGCCATGACCGCATGGGTTTCGCCAGGGCTCAACCCATCCTGCAAAAGCGCTTCAGATCACCAGCAAATCCATGAAGCGGTGCACCGGCGTGGCTTCCAGCTGCGCGGGGTCGTCGCACAGCGCGGTTATCTGCGCGCAGCGCTGCGGGGCGAAGCGGGTGGCCAGGGCGTTGCGGAACTTCGCCTCCAGCAGCGGGATGCCCTCGGCACGGCGGCGGCGATGGCCCACCGGGTATTCCACCTCGATCTTCGGCGTGCTGCTGCCGTCGCTGAAGAACACCTGCACGGCGTTGGCGATGCTGCGCTTGCCCGGCTCCAGGTATTCGCGGCTGTAGCGCGGGTCCTCCACCACTTCCATCTTGTCGCGCAGGCGATCGATCAGCGGGTGCGCGGCGTGGAAGGCGTCTTCGTAGTGCTCGGCTTCCAGGGTGCCGTAGATCAGCGGCACGGCGACCATGTACTGGATGCAGTGGTCGCGGTCGGCGGCGTTGGCCAGGGGGCCGGTCTTGGAGATGATGCGGATCGCCGATTCCTGGGTGTCGATGACGATGCGGGTGATCTCGCTGATGCGGTTGCGCACCAGCGGGTGCAGCTGCACCGCGGCTTCCACGGCGGTCTGCGCGTGGAACTCGGCGGGGAAGCTGATCTTGAACAGCACGTTCTCCATCACGTAGCTGGCGAAGGGCTGCGGCAGGCGGAAGCGGCGCTGGTCGTCGGGCTTGAGCGCCAGGTCCTTGTTGGTGTGGCTGAACAATACGTCGTAGAAGCCCCATTGCGGCGCGGTCAGCACGCCGGGGATGCCCATCTCGCCGCGCCGGGCGATGTCCGCCAGGCGCAGGCCGCGGCTGCTGGCGTCGCCGGCGGCCCAGGACTTGCGCGAGCCGGCGTTGGGCGCGTGGCGGTAGGTGCGCAGCGCCTGGCCGTCGACGCAGGCGTGGGAGAGGGCGGAGAGCAGCTGCTCGCGGTCGGCACCGAGCAGCCGTGCGCTCACCGCCGTGGAGGCGAGCTTGACCAGGAACACGTGGTCCAGGCCGACGCGGTTGAAGGCGTTCTCCAGGGCGAACACGCCTTGGATCTCGTGGGCCAGGACCATGGATTCCAGCACGTCGCCCATGCTCGGCGGCGGTTCGCCGTTGGCCTGGGCGCGTTGCGCCAGGTGGTCGGCGAGGCCGAGGATGGCGCCGAGGTTATCCGACGGATGGCCCCATTCGGCGGCCAGCCAGGTGTCGTTGTAGTCCAGCCAGCGCACCAGCGCGCCAATGTCCCAGGCGGCCTTGACCGGGTCGAGGCAGAAACGCGTGCCCGGCACCCGCGAGCCGTGGGGCACCACGGTGCCTTCCACCTGCGGGCCGAGCAGCTTGGTGCATTCGGGGAAGCGCAGGGCCAGCAGGGCGCAGGCCAGGCTGTCCATCAGGCACAGCCGCGCGGTGTCGCGTGCTTCGGCGGAGTCGACGCGGTAGGTCAGGACGTAGTCGGCGATCTGCTGCAGGACGCCGTCGTAGTCGGGGCGGGTGTTCGGATCGGCGTTGGTGCTCATGGCGTGCTCCTGCGCGGTAATCCGGGAGAGTCTAGACGCTGGGGGCGCAAAGCTTTCGCGAACGATGGCGATGGGTATCGCTTCGCTCGACCCATCCTACGGCGAGCAGCTGCCGAGGTGCTCGCCTGCAACGTAGGAGCGACTGTCTTGCGCCGAGGTGCTCTTCGTAGGATGGGTTGAGCTTGCGAAACCCATGCGGTTGCGCTGATGGGTATCGCTTCGCTCAACGCCATCCTATGAAAAGCCGTGCTTCCTGGAACCGTAGGATTCATCCGCGATTGCGCCGGCCAGGGCCATCGCGGACGGAGTCCGCTCCTACGGGGCGGCGCTCAGAAGGCGTCGCCCGGCACCCGCACCCAGCCTTCCATGAGGATGCGCGCGCTGCGGCTCATGATGGCCTTGGTCACCGTCCATTCGCCGTCCACCTGCTTCGCCTCGGCGCCTACGCGCAGGGTGCCGGAGGGGTGGCCGAAGCGCACGGCGGTGCGTTCGCCGCCACCGGCCGCGAGGTTGACCAGGGTGCCCGGCACGGCCGCGGCGGTGCCGATGGCCACGGCGGCGGTGCCCATCATGGCGTGGTGCAGCTTGCCCATGGACAGCGCGCGCACCAGCAGGTCGACGTCGCCGGCCTGCACCTGCTTGCCGCTGGAGGTGCGGTAGTCCTTGGGCGGCGAGACGAAGGCGATCTTCGGCGTGTGCTGGCGGGTGGCCGCTTCTTCGGGAGTCTTGATCAGGCCCATGCGCAGGGCGCCGGCGATGCGGATCTGCTCGAAGCGCGCCAGTTGCTCGGGATCGGAGTTGATGTCTTCGCGCAGTTCGGTGCCCTTGTAGCCGATGTCCTCGGCGTTGACGAACACCGTGGGGATGCCGGCGCTGATCATGGTCGCCTTGAAGGTGCCGACGCCGGGCACTTCCAGGTCGTCCACCAGGTTGCCTGTGGGGAACATCGAGCCGCCTTCCTCGCCGTCGTCGGACGGGTCGAGGAATTCCAGCACGATCTCGGCGGCCGGGAAGGTCACCCCGTCCAGCTCGAAGTCGCCGGTTTCCTGGACCTGGCCGTTGGTGACCGGGACGTGGGCGATGATGGTCTTGTTGATGTTGGCCTGCCAGATGCGCACCACGCAGGTGCCGTTGTCCGGGATGCGCTCGGGGTCGACCAGGCCGGCGTGGATGGCGAAGGCGCCGGCGGCGGTGGAGAGGTTGCCGCAGTTGCCGCTCCAGTCGACGAAGGCCTTGTCGATGGAAATCTGCCCGTAGAGGTAGTCGACGTCGTGGCCGGGCTGGCTGCTCTTGGACAGGATCACGCACTTGCTGGTGCTGGAAGTGGCGCCGCCCATGCCGTCGATGTGCGCCGAGTAGGGGTCGGGGCTGCCGATCACGCGCATGAACAGCTTGTCGCGCGCCGCGCCGGGCACCTGGCAGCGCTCGGGCAGGTCCTGCAGGCGGAAGAACACGCCCTTGCTGGTGCCGCCGCGGATGTAGGTGGCGGGGATTTTCACTTGGGGTACGTGGGGCATGGGGTCGCTACCTGAAAGTTCGAGGGGGGCAACCCTCTCCCCCCGCCCTCTCCCTGAAGGGAGAGGGAGCCGTCCGTGCCGGCTGACGCATTGGTTTCATCCTGCGCCGAACGGTCCCCTCTCCCTTCAGGGAGAGGGTTAGGGAGAGGGGCTCTTGTTACATCACGCCGCGGACGACTCGAGGAAGTCCTTGGCGAAGCGCTGCAGCACGCCGCCGGCCTTGTACACGCTGACGTCGGCGGCGGTGTCGAGGCGGCAGGTCACCGGCACACGAACCACTTCACCGTTGCGGCGGTTGACCACCAGGGTCAGGTCGCAGCGCGGCGACAGTTCGCCTTCGATGTCGTAGGTCTCGGTGCCGTCCAGGCCCAGGGTCAGGCGCGTGGTGCCCGGTTTGAACTCCACCGGCAGCACGCCCATGCCCACCAGGTTGGTGCGGTGGATGCGCTCGAAGCCTTCGGCCACGATCACCTCGACGCCGGCCAGGCGCACGCCCTTGGCCGCCCAGTCGCGGGACGAGCCCTGGCCGTAGTCGGCGCCGGCGACGATGATCAGGTTCTGCTTGCGGTTCATATAGGTCTCGATGGCTTCCCACATGCGCATCACCTTGCCTTCCGGCTCAACGCGGGCCAGCGAACCTTTCTTCACCGCGCCGTCGACCACGGCCATCTCGTTGACCAGCTGCGGGTTGGCGAAGGTGGCGCGCTGTGCGGTGAGGTGGTCGCCGCGGTGGGTGGCGTAGGAGTTGAAGTCCTCCTCCGGCAGGCCCATTTTCGCCAGGTATTCGCCGGCCGCGGAGCTGGCGAGGATGGCGTTGGACGGCGACAGGTGGTCGGTGGTGATGTTGTCCGGCAGGATCGCCAGCGGGCGCATGCCCTTGAGCGTGCGTTCGCCGGCCAGCGCGCCTTCCCAGTAGGGCGGGCGGCGGATGTAGGTGGACTGCGGGCGCCAGTCGTACAGCGGGCTGTCGGCTTCCTTGACGCTGCCCAGGTCGAACATCGGGATGTACACCTGGCGGAACTGCTCGGGCTTCACACTGGCCGCGACAATGGCGTCGATCTCTTCGTCGGACGGCCACAGGTCCTTCAGGGTGATCGGGTTGCCGTTGGCGTCGGTGCCCAGCGGGTCCCGCTCGATGTCGAAGCGCACGGTGCCGGCGATGGCGTAGGCCACCACCAGCGGCGGCGAGGCGAGGAAGGCCTGCTTGGCGTAGGGGTGGATGCGCCCGTCGAAGTTGCGGTTGCCCGAGAGCACGGCGGTGGCGTACAGGTCGCGGTCGATGATCTCCTGCTGGATCTTCGGCTCCAGCGCCCCGGACATGCCGTTGCAGGTGGTGCAGGCGTAGGCGACGATGCCGAAGCCGAGCTTCTCCAGCTCGGTCAGCAGGCCGGCTTCTTCCAGGTACAGCCTGGCGACTTTCGAGCCCGGCGCGAAGGAGGTCTTCACCCAGGGCTTGCGCACCAGGCCCAGCGCGTTGGCCTTCTTCGCCAGCAGGCCGGCGGCCACCACGTTGCGCGGGTTGGAGGTGTTGGTGCAACTGGTGATGGCGGCGATGATCACCGCGCCGTCGGGCATCAGGCCGTGGGCTTCTTCGTCGCGGCCGGATTCCAGCTTGGCCTCGTCGGCGATGCCGCGCTCGGCCAGCGCCGAGGTCGGCAGGCGGCGGTGCGGGTTGGACGGGCCGGCCATGTTGCGCACCACGCTGCCCAGGTCGAAGCTGAGCACGCGCTCGTACTCGGCGCTCTTCAGGGCGTCGCCCCACAGGCCGAGGGTCTTCGCGTAGTTCTCCACCAGCGCCACCTGCTCCGGCTCGCGGCCGGTGAGCTTGAGGTAGTCGATGGTCTGGCCATCGATGTAGAACATCGAGGCGGTGGCGCCGTATTCCGGGCACATGTTGGAGATGGTCGCGCGGTCGCCGACGGAGAGGCTGTCTGCGCCTTCGCCGAAGAACTCCACGTAGGCGCCCACCACGCGCTCCTTGCGCAGGAACTCGGTCAGGGCCAGGACGATGTCGGTGGCGGTGATGCCGGGCTGGCGCTTGCCGGTCAGCTCGACGCCGACGATGTCGGGCAGGCGCATCATCGACGGGTGGCCGAGCATCACGGTCTCGGCTTCCAGGCCGCCGACGCCGATGGCGATCACGCCCAGGGCGTCCACGTGCGGGGTGTGCGAGTCGGTGCCCACGCAGGTGTCGGGGAAGGCCACGCCGCCGCGCGCCTGGATCACCGGGCTCATCTTCTCCAGGTTGATCTGGTGCATGATGCCGTTGCCGGCGGGGATCACGTCGACGTTCTTGAACGCGGTCTTGGTCCACTCGATGAAGTGGAAGCGGTCCTCGTTGCGGCGGTCCTCGATGGCGCGGTTCTTCTCGAAGGCCTCGGGGTCGAAGCCCGGGGCTTCCACGGCCAGGGAGTGGTCGACGATCAGCTGCGTCGGCACCACCGGGTTGACCTTGGACGGGTCGCCGCCCTGGTCGGCGATGGCGTCGCGCAGGCCGGCCAGGTCGACCAGCGCGGTCTGCCCGAGGATGTCGTGGCAGACCACGCGCGCCGGGTACCAGGGGAAGTCGAGGTCGCGCTTGCGGTAGATCAGCTGTTCCAGCGCAGCGGTCAGCAGCTCCGGCTCGCAGCGGCGCACCAGCTGCTCGGCCAGCACGCGCGAGGTGTACGGGAGTTTGTCCCAGGCACCAGCCTGGATCTCTTCGACGGCCGCACGGGCGTCGAAGTAGTCCAGTTGTGTGCCGGGCAGGCTTTTACGGTATTGGGCATTCATGATTATTTACGCTCCTTGAGCGGCACGAACTTCAGGTCTTCGGGACCTACGTAGTTGGCGCTCGGGCGGATGATCTTGCCGTCGATGCGCTGCTCGATGACGTGGGCGGACCAGCCGGCGGTGCGGGCGATCACGAACAGCGGGGTGAACATGGCGGTGGGCACGCCCATCATGTGGTAGCTCACGGCGCTGAACCAGTCGAGGTTGGGGAACATCTTCTTGATTTCCCACATCACGCTTTCCAGGCGCTCGGCGATGTCGTACATCTTGCTGTTGTGCTGCTCTTCGGAGAGCTGGCGGGCGACTTCCTTGATCACCTTGTTGCGCGGGTCGGACACGGTGTAGACCGGGTGGCCGAAGCCGATCACCACTTCCTTTTTCTCGACGCGGGCGCGGATGTCGGCCTCGGCTTCGTCCGGGTTGTCGTAGCGCTTCTGGATCTCGAAGGCCACCTCGTTGGCGCCGCCGTGTTTCGGGCCGCGCAGCGCGCCGATGGCGCCGGCGATGCAGGAGTACATGTCCGAGCCGGTGCCGGCGATGACGCGGGAGGTGAAGGTGGAGGCGTTGAACTCGTGCTCGGCGTACAGGTTCAGCGAGGTGTGCATGGCGCGCACCCAGGACTCGCGCGGCTTCTCGCCGTGCAGCAGGTGCAGGAAGTGGCCGCCGATGGAGTCGTCGTCGGTTTCCACGTCGATGCGCTTGCCGTTGTGGCTGAAGTGATACCAGTACAGCAGGGCGGAACCCAGGGAGGCCATCAGCTTGTCGGCGATGTCACGGGCGCCGGGGTGGTTGTGGTCGTCCTTCTCGGGCTGTAGGCAGCCGAGCACGGAAACCGCGGTGCGCATCACGTCCATCGGGTGGGCCGACGGCGGCAGGGTTTCCAGGGCGGCCTTGACGCCCGCCGGCAGGCCGCGCAGGGCCTTGAGCTTGGCCTTGTAGGCGGCCAGTTCGGCGACGTTGGGCAGCTTGCCGTGGACCAGCAGGTGGGCGATTTCCTCGAATTCGCAGCGGTTGGCGAAGTCGAGCACGTCGTAGCCGCGGTAGTGCAGGTCGTTGCCGGTGCGGCCGACGGTGCACAGGGCGGTGTTGCCGGCGGCGGTGCCGGAGAGGGCCACGGATTTCTTCGGCTTGAAGGCAGTGGTGGTTTCAGTCGTGCTCATCGGTGTTTCCTCATCTTGGACTTTTAAGAGCCGATAAGAGCGCTGGAGGCTGGAGGCTGAACGAAGAGCGAGTCGTTCAGCCTTCAGCGCTTTTTTCGGCCTTTATCGGCTTTTATTTTTTGCTGGCGAAGAGCGCGTCGAGCTTCTGCTCGAAGGCGTGGTAGCCGATGCGGTCGTACAGCTCGGCACGCGTCTGCATCAGCTCGATGACGTTCTGCTGGTGGCCTTCCTGGCGGATCGCGGTGTACACGGCTTCGGCGGCCTTGTTGGCGGCGCGGAAGGCCGACAGCGGGTAGAGCTGGATGGCCACGCCGACCGAGGCCAGTTCGTCGCGGGTGAACAGCGGGGTGGCGCCGAACTCGGTGATGTTGGCCAGCACCGGCACGTTCAGCGCGTCGACGAAGCGCTTGTAGGTCGGCAGGTCGTAGGCGGCCTCGGCGAAGATGCCGTCGGCGCCGGCCTCCACGTAGCGCAGGCAGCGCTCGATGGCGGCGTCCACGCCCTCGGCCTGGATGGCGTCGGTGCGGGCGATGAGGAAGAAGTTCGGGTCGGTCTTGGCGTCGGCGGCGGCCTTCACGCGGTCGGCCATCTCCTCGGTGGAGACGATTTCCTTGCCCGGACGGTGGCCGCAACGCTTGGCGCCGACCTGGTCCTCGATGTGCGCGGCGGCGGCGCCGGCCTTGATCAGGCTCTTGACCGTGCGCTCGATGTTGAAGGCGCTGGGGCCGAAGCCGGTGTCGATGTCCACCAGCAGCGGCAGGTCGCAGACGTCGGTGATGCGGCGCACGTCGGTGAGCACGTCGTCCAGGGTGTTGATCCCTAAGTCCGGCAGGCCCAGGGAGCCGGCGGCGACGCCGCCGCCGGAGAGGTAGATGGCCTTGAAGCCGGCGCGCTTGGCGAGCAGGGCGTGGTTGGCGTTGATCGCACCGATCACCTGCAGCGGTTTCTCTTCGGCAAGGGCGGTACGGAAACGCTGGCCGGGGGAAAGCAGACTCATGACTCACCTCGTTCGTTGGCTGTCTTGGCTTGGGCGTCCAGGTAGTGACGCTCGATGTTGCGCTTGGAAGCGCCGATGTGACGGCGCATCAGCAGTTCGGCCAGTTCGCCGTCACGGTCGGCGATGGCATCGAGAATGCGGTGGTGCTCGGCGAAGGCCTGGCGCGGCCGGTTCGGCACGGCGGAGAACTGCAGGCGGTACATGCGCACCAGCTGGTACAGCTCGCCGCAGAGCATCTGGCTCAGGGTGCGGTTGCCGCTGCCCTGGATGATCCGGTAGTGGAAGTCGAAGTCGCCTTCCTGCTGGTAGTAGCCGCGCCCGGCCTGGAAGGCCTCGTCGCGCTCGTGGGTGTCGAGCACCCGGCGCAGCTCGTCGATCTCGGCCTGGCTCATGCGCTCGGCGGCCAGGCGGCAGGCCATGCCTTCCAGGGATTCGCGGATTTCGTACAGCTCGATCAGTTCGGCGTGGCTCAGCGACACCACCCGCGCGCCGACGTGGGGCACGCGCACCAGCAGCTTCTGGCCCTCCAGGCGGTGGATCGCTTCGCGCAGCGGGCCGCGGCTGATGCCGTAGGTGCGCGCCAGCTCCGGCTCGGAAATCTTGCTGCCGGGGGCGATCTCGCCCTTGACGATGGCCGACTGGATCTTGCGGAACACGTGTTCCGAAAGCGTCTCGCCGTCGCCTTCGACGTCGTTGGGCAGGAGCAGGGATTCGTTCATGGTGTCGACAATCCACATCAGGTGCGGCGAAAACTAACCCCCCTCGTTCGTGTGGTCAAGGGGATTGTCGACAATCGTCTAATGGGCCGACGAGTTATGCACAAAGGTTCCCAGGAATCCGGCGGATGGCGGAAAAGCCCGCGCGACGCGGCCTGGGCTGCGCTAGGCTGGGCGAAACCGCCAGGGGAGACGAGCATGGGTGTCTACGACCGCTACCTGCTGCCACGGCTGATCGACTGCGCCTGCGGGATGGGCGAGGTGATGAAGCAGCGTTCGAAGCTGGTGCCGCGGGCCCATGGCCGGGTGCTGGAGATCGGCATCGGCACCGGATTGAACCTGGGTTTCTACGACGCGGGGAAAGTGTCGACAATCGTCGGCGTCGACCCGGCGGCGCAGATGCAGGGCCTGGCGCGCAAGCGCGCGGCGGGGATCGGCATCCCGGTGGAAATGGTGGCGCTGGAGCTGGGGCAGATTCGCGCCGACGCCGGCAGCTTCGACTCCATCGTCTGCACCTTCACCCTGTGCAGTATTCCGGACGTGCTGGCGGCGCTGCGCGAGATGCGCCGGGTGCTCAAGCCGGGCGGCGAGTTCCTCTTCTGCGAACATGGCCTGGCGCCGGATGCCGGCGTGCGCGCCTGGCAGCACCGCCTGACGCCGATCTGGAAGCCGCTGGCCGGCGGCTGCCACCTGGACCGCGACATCCCGGCGCTGATCGAGGCCGGCGGTTTCCAGGTGCGCGAATTGAGCCGCGAGTACCTGCCGGGGCCGCGGCCGATGACCTATGTCTACAAGGGGATGGCCGACTGAGGCCGCTTCAGGCCGGCACCGGGCCCAGGGCCATCACCCGCAGGATGTGCACGCTGCGGATGAACAGGTCGGCCACCGGGCCGCGGCGGTCGGCGCGGCAATCGTCCAGGCGCACCAGGCTGGGGGCGCAGCCGGCCAGCAGGTCGAAGTAGTCGCGCAGTTGCATGCGTCCGCGCAGGCGGTGCGGGCGCTGGGCGTTGTCCAGGGTTTCCAGTTCGACCCAGAGGGTGTCTTGATCCGGTTGCATGGTGGGCTCTCGCACGGCGCTGCTGCCGAAGGCTGCGTAGGAAGTTGCCGAAGATTCCTCTGTGACTGACGCCGTGGCGCCCGGTTCCCCGGGCGCCGATGAATCGTGGCGATATTCAGCTTCGGTTCAGTTAGCCCCGCGCCCGGGCACGCTTCGGCGTGGCGCCTAGGCGGCTGCGTCGCTGTCGTCGGTGCGGACCACCCAGCGGATGTTCACCCCGCGGATGAACAGGTCGCTCTGGCCATGCAGGTCCGTCAGGCGCACCAGGGCGGGCGTGTCGCCCAGCAGCAGGTCGTGGTAGTCGTTCAGGCTGATGCGCCCGCGCAGGATGCGCGGGGCGTGGTTGGGCAGGTGGGTTTCGAGTTCCACCGGCAGGCTGTCGTGATCGTGGGGCATGGCGGGCGCCGCTGGGTGCAATGAGCCCGCAACTGTAGGTTCGGCCCGGCGCCCGGCCTAGTGGAGATTCACCGCTGCTTCTGTAGGAAAAAGCCTGGGTTGCGTGTCGGCTCAGAGACCTTCGTCGTCGCGCACCAGCACGCAATGGCAGCCGTCTTCCTCTTCGTGCCAGTCGTGCAGGAAGTACATCTGCACCTTGTCCGGGCTCGGCATCACGGCGACGAAATCGCCGATCTCCGGGACGAAGAAGGCCTTGCTGCCGGGCTCGGCCTCGCACTCCACCAGGGCGTTGAAGAAGGCCGCCGGGTCGGCATCCTCGAAGAACGCCTCGCGCTCGGCGGCGTCCCAGTCGGCGGGCGCCTCGAAGGGGCCGAGAATGAGCACCCTGGCGTCGCCCAGGTCCAGCTCCTCGGCGTCCGGGTCGTTGTCGTCGGGGCGGTAGAAGCAGGCATCCACCGCCTTCGCATCGGCCAGAATGGCCTGGCGCGCGGCCAGGCGCCGCTGCGGGTCGACGCCGGCGTCGGCGCAGAGCTGGTTCCAGAAGGCTTCGGATTTGGCGGACATGGGGCGGCTCCGGCGGGGCGGCGATGGGAAAGGCGGGTAGTGTCCCGGAGCTTGCGTGGGAGTGCAATGCGGCAGGCTGGAATTAACCAAGTTGCCAAATGGCCGGGGTTTGTCTAGCCTTGCTCGATGGAGAAATCGACGCCCCATTGCCGTCTCGACCGAGTCAAGTCGCTGCTTGCCCAGGGCAGGGTTCGCGCGACCTATTCCGCGCTCTCCGGCGGCGCGGCGCTGGGGTTGGACTTCGCCGGCATGCTGGCGGTCATCGAGGCCCTGGCGCCCCGCGATTTCTACAAGAGCATGACGACTCACGCCGATCATCGGGTCTGGCAGGACGTCTACCGACCTTCGACCGCCGTGGGGCGGATCTATCTGAAGTTGACCGTCATAGACGATGTGCTTGTCGTGTCCTTCAAGGAGCTATGAGCATGAAATGTCCCCTCTGCGGTGGAGCCGAACTGCTCCACGAGACCCGCGACCTTCCCTATGCCTACAAGGGGGAGAGCACCCTGATAACGGCTGTGCGCGGTGAGTTCTGCCCGGCCTGTGGCGAGGCGGTGCTGGACGCCGACGAGTCGGCGCGGGTGAATGCCCAGATGCTGGCCTTCAACAAGCGGGTGAACGCTTCGATGGTCGATCCGGGATTCATCGCCGCGGTACGCAAGAAGCTGGCGCTGGACCAGCGCGAGGCCGCGGAGATCTTCGGTGGCGGCGTGAACGCGTTCTCCCGCTACGAGAATGGCAAGACGCGCCCGCCGTTGGCGCTGGTCAAGCTGCTCAAGGTGCTCGACCGCCATCCCGAATTGCTGGAGGAGGTACGCGCGGGGTAAGGGGCGTCTCCTGCACCTTCCGGCAAATATGACACCCCGTAGGTTGTGCCGATGGATGGTCCGGTGCAATGGATCGGGCCGATCGCGGAGAGAGTCCGCTCCTACAACTCCAGGGAAGCCCCGTAGGATGGGTTGAGCGAAGCGATACCCATCACCACGACTGACCTTGGCCGCGCCCCGCTCGGAGCCGACCTTGGCCGCTCTCACCGACGGAAGAGGATCGCCCGGTTCGACCCCGGCGTCGGCGAGGGCATGGGTGTAGCGGCGGATAACGCCGTAGGCGTTATGCGCCCTACGCCAACCCGTATTTCTTCACCTTGTCGAACAGCGTGGTCTTGGCCATGCCCAGGGCCTGGGCGGCCTGGCTGAGGTTGCCTGCGTGGCGTTCCAGGGCGCTTTGCAGCAGGCTGCGTTCGAAGGCTTCCACGGCTTCGGCGAAGCGCGGTTCGCTGGCGTCCGGGCCCTGGCCGCCGCCGGTCAGCACCGGTAGGCCGAGGGCGAAGCGTTCGGCGACGTTGCGCAGTTCGCGCACGTTGCCCGGCCAGTCGTGGGCCATCAGGCTGGCGGCGGTGGCGTTGTCGATGGCCGGCGCCGGGCGGTCGAAGCGCAGCGAGGACTGCTGCAGGAAGTGCTCGAAGAGCATCAGGATGTCTTCGCGTCTTTCCCGCAACGGCGGCAACTGCAGGGTGATGACGTTGAGGCGGTAGTAGAGGTCGCTGCGGAAGCTGCCCTCGCGGCCCATGGCGGCGAGGTCCGACTTGGTCGCGGCTATCACCCGGCAGTCCACCGGGATCAGCTGGTTGGAGCCCAGGCGTTCCAGCTGGTGTTCCTGCAGCACGCGCAGCAGCTTGACCTGCAGGTTCAGCGGCATGCTCTCGATCTCGTCGAGGAACAGGCTGCCGCCGTCGGCGTGCTCGATCTTGCCGATGCGCCGCTTGCCGGCGCCGGTGAAGGCGTGGGCCTCGTGGCCGAAGATTTCGCTGTCGATCAGGCTTTCCGGCAGGCCGCCGCAGTTCAGCGCGACGAAGGCCTTGGCCTGGCGCCGGCTGTAGTCGTGCAGGCAGCGGGCGACCAGCTCCTTGCCGGTGCCGGTCTCGCCCTCGATGAGCACGTTGGCCGAGGTGTCGGCGACGTTGGCGATCAGCTCGCGCAGCGCCTGCATCGCCGGCGAACGGCCGATCAGCCGGGCCTCCAGGGCCTGGCGCCCGGCCAGTTGGCGGCGCAGCTGGCCGATCTCGCGGCTGAGCCGGCGGTGCTCCAGGGCGCGCCGCGCCACGTCCACCAGGCGCTCGGGGGCGAAGGGTTTTTCCATGAAGTCGTAGGCGCCGTCGCGCATGGCCTGCACCGCCATGGCGATGTCGCCGTGGCCGGTGATCAGCACCACCGGCAGCTGCGCGTCCTTCTCGCGCAGGCGGGCCAGCAGTTGCAGGCCGTCCATGCCGGGCAGGCGGATGTCGCTGACGACGATGCCGGGGAAGTCGGCGCCCACGCGCCGCAGCGCTTCCTCGGCGCTGGCCACGCCGTCGCTGTCGAGGTCTTCCAGGGCCAGGGCCTGCTGGCAGCCGAGCAGCACGTGGGGGTCGTCCTCGACCACCAGTACGCGGAGTTTTTCGTCGCTCATGGCGTGGGTTCCTGAGTGGGCAGCAGGGGCAGGCTGAGTTCGAAGGCGGTGCCGCCGGCTTCCGGGTGGGCCACGCCTAGGCTGCCGCCGGCGGCGGTGGCGAGGCTGGCCGAGAGCGTCAGGCCCAGGCCCAGGCCGTGCTCGCCGGGCTTGGTGGTGAAGAAGGGTTCGAACAGGTGCTCACGGGCATCCGGCGGGATGCCCGGGCCGTTGTCGCGCACCGTCAGGTGGTATTGCGCGCCCTCGGCGCGGCCGCTGAGCCAGAGCTGGCGGTCGGCCTGCGCGCTCATTGCGTCGAGGGCGTTGGCGATGAGGTTGACCAGGATCTGCTCCAGGCGCGTCTGGTCGATGCCCAGGCACACATCGTCGAATTCGCGGTGCAGGGCCAGCGGGCAGTCCTTCAGGCGCACCTGCAGCACCCGCAGCGCGGCGTCCACCGCCTTGCCCAGGCGCGCCTGGCCGTGGTCGTCGGCGCGCCGGGCGAAGGCGCGCAGGCTGGCGGTGATGCGGCCCATGCGGTCGACCATTTCGTTGATCGCTTCCAGGTTGCTGCTGGCGATGTCCAGGGCGCCGCGCTGGAGGAAGCGCACGGTGTTGCCGGAGAGGGTGCGCAGCGCCGCCAGCGGCTGGTTCAGCTCGTGGGCGATGCTGGTGGACATCTGCCCGATCACCGCCAGCTTGCCGGCCTGGACCAGGCGGTCCTGGGCCTTGCGCAGGGTGTCCTCGGCCTGGCGGCGCTCGCGGATCTGCTCGCGTAGATGCTGGTTGCTGGCGCGCAGGTCGGCGGTGCGTTCGGCGATGCGCCGCTCCAGTTCGTCGTTGGCCTGCTGCAGCGCCTCGCGGGCGGCCAGGCGGGTGGCCAGGACCTTGCGCCGCTCGTTCCAGGCGATCAGCAGGAACGCCAGCAGGGCGAAGCCCACCGCGGCCAGCACGCCGTGGATCATGGCCTCGCGGCGCACGTCCTGCAGCGGGCTGAGCAGGGTGAAGTCCCAGGGGGTGTCGTTCAGGCGGCGGCTCTGCTTCAGGTACAGGCGCTCGGCGTGCGGCTCGCCGCTGGCGTCGCGGTCGCGGAAGCCGATTTCCTCCACGCCCTCGCCCAGGGCCCGGCGCGAACTGGGCTGCCATTCGTTGAGCGCCCACCAGTAGTACTGCAGGCTGCGCGCCAGGCGCTCCTTGTCCGCGGCGCTGAGCGGGCGCACCGCCTTCAGGCGCAGCTGCGGGTTGCTGGAGAGGACGATGATACCGTTCTCGTCGCTGACGAAGGCCTGCAGCTGGGCCTTCTCCCAGCGTTCCTCCAGGGCCTCCATCTTCACCTTGACCACCGCCACGCCGACGATGCGCCCGCCGTGCACCAGGCCGTGGGCCAGGTAGTAGCCGGGCTCGCCGACGGTGCTGCCGATGCCGTAGAAGCGCCCCGGGCGGCCCTGCACGGCGTCCTGGAAGTAGGCGCGGAAGGACAGGTCCTCGCCCAGGTAGCTGTCGGCGTCCTGCCAGTTGCTGGTGGCCAGCACCCGGCCGGAGGTGTCCAGCAGGTAGATGGCGCGGCTGCCGGCGCGGCGGTTGAGGCCTTCGAGGTAGGCGTTGACCAGGTCGCGGCGGTCGGGCGTGGGTTCCAGCAGCAGGCGGGTGACGTTGTTTTCCAGCTCCAGCAGGCTGGGCAGGTAGGTGTAGCGGCTGATCTCGCTTTCCACCCCGCGGGCGTGCAGTTCCAACTGGCGTTCGCCGCTGGCGACCAGGGCGCGGGTGCCGGCGCCGGCGCTGACCAGGTAGCCGCCGTAGCCGAAGCCGAGCATCAGCAGGATCAGCGGAATCGGCAACAGCAGGTTGCGCACGAGGCTCGGCTTCACGTTCGGCGGTGGCAGGGTCAATGGCTGGGCGGGCATTGCATCACAGTCGTCGGAAGCGGGCCAGCCCGGCGCCGGGTGTGGCGACGGGCCGGCCGCTGATGGGTATCGCTTCGCTCAACCCATCCTACGGGGCATGGGTGGGCTTCAGTGGGTGAGGATCTTGGCGAGGAACTGCCGGGCGCGCTCGGAGCGGGCTTCCAGGTCGCCGAAGAACTCTTCCTTGGCGCAGTCTTCGACGATCTGCCCGCGGTCCATGAAGATCACCCGGTCGGCCACCTTGCGGGCGAAGCCCATCTCGTGGGTTACGCACATCATGGTCATGCCTTCCTGGGCCAGTTGGACCATCACGTCGAGCACTTCGTTGACCATCTCCGGATCCAGCGCCGAGGTGGGTTCGTCGAACAGCATCACGATCGGGTCCATGGCCAGGGCGCGGGCGATGGCCACGCGCTGCTGCTGGCCGCCGGAAAGCTGGCCGGGATGCTTGTGGGCGTGGGCCTTGAGGCCGACGCGGTCGAGCAGCGCCAGGCCCTTCTCGGTGGCCTCGTCCTTGTCGCGGCCGAGCACCTTGACCTGGGCGATGGTCAGGTTCTCGGTGATGGTCAGGTGCGGGAACAGCTCGAAGTGCTGGAACACCATGCCCACCCGCGAACGCAGCTTCGGCAGGTTGGTCTTCGGGTCGGCGATGGAGGTGCCATCGACCACGATGTCGCCCTTCTGGAACGGCTCCAGGGCGTTGACGCACTTGATCAGCGTCGACTTGCCCGAACCGGACGGCCCGCAGACCACCACCACTTCACCCTTGGCGACCGAGGTGCTGCAGTCGGTGAGGACCTGGAAGTCGCCGTACCACTTGTTGACGTTGTCGATGGTGATCATAGGGCTAACCCTTTCTGCAGGCGCTTGACCGCGAAGGAGGCGGTGAAGCTGACGATGAAGTAGACGAGACCGGCGAAGATCAGGAATTCGTGGGGCTGGCCGATGATGTCGCCGCGCGAGCGCGCCGCGTTGAGGAAGTCCATCAGGCCGACGGTGTAGACCAGCGAGGTGTCCTGGAACAGGATGATGCTCTGCTGCAGCAGCAGCGGGGTCATCTTGCGGAACGCCTGGGGCAGGATGATCAGCCGCATGCACTGGCCGTAGGTCATGCCCAGGGCTTGCGCCGCGCCCATCTGGCCCTTGGGGATGGCCTGGATGCCGGCGCGGACGATCTCGCAGAAGTACGCCGCCTCGAACATCACGAAGGCCACCAGGCAGCTGGTGAAGGCGCCCACCGGGGTGTCGCTGCCGGTGATCCAGCGCAGGATGTAGGGCACCGCCAGGTAGAACCAGGTGATCACCAGCAGCAGCGGGATGGAGCGGAAGTAGTTGACGTAGAAGCCGGCGAGGTTGCTCAGCAGGCGGTTGTGGGACAGCCGCATCAGCGCCAGCAGGGTGCCCAGCACCACGCCGCCGAGCACGCCCAGGCCGGTCAGCTGCAGGGTCATGGCCATGCCGTCCCACAGGCCCGGCAGCGCCGGGACGATCGAGCCGAAGTCCATCATTTGCCTCCCACGGAAATCAGCCCGGGCAGCGCGACCTTGCGCTCGACCAGGCGCATGAACAGCATCAGGCTCATGTTCAGGGTGAAGTAGATCGCCGTGGCCAGGGTGAAGGCCTCGAACAGGTTGGCGCTGAACTCGGCGGTCTGCTTGGTCTGCGCCAGCAGCTCCATGAGGCCGATCAGCGAGGCCACCGAGGAGTTCTTGAAGATGTTGAGGAACTCCGAGGTCAGCGGCGGGATGATGATGCGCAAGGCCTGCGGCAGCAGCACGTAGCGGTACACCTGCGGCAGGCTGAAGCCCATGGCGCGGCCGGCGGCGACCTGCCCCCCGGGCAGCGCCTGGATGCCGGTGCGCACCTGCTCGCAGACGCGCGCGGCGGTGAACAGGCCCAGGCACACCACGACGCTGACGAAGGCCGAGGTTTCCGGCGCCAGGCCGAGCTTGAACCAGTCCTGCAGCGGCTGCGGCAGCAGGTCCGGGACCAGGAAGTACCAGATGAACAGCTGCACCAGCAGCGGCACGTTGCGGAACAGCTCGACGTAGCCGGTGCCGATGGCCGACAGCCAGCGGTTCGGCACGGTGCGCAGCACGCCCAGCACCAGGCCCAGCGCCAGGGCGAGGAGCCAGGCAGTGAGGGCGACGGCGATGGTCCAGCCCAGGCCGGTGAGGTACCAGTCCAGGTAGATCTCGTCGCCGATCCCGGTGGACTTGAAGAACACGCCCCAGTCCCAGTTGTAGTTCATGAAGGTTGCCCTCGATGGCCCCGTGCGGGGCGTCGAAACGGCCGGAACGCGGCGCGCAGGCGCCTGCGCCCGTGGGTGGCGGGCGTGTTCCGGTGGTGGATCGGGAAGGAAGGGGAGGCCGGGAGCGCCGCTGGCGCTCCCGTTCCCCGCCCGGCCGCGCCTCGTGAGCGCGGCTGGGCGCCACCCTTACATCTGCTCGGCAGACTTGTCGGTGGGACTGGCGATCAGCTTCTTGAGCGTGTCGCTCATCGGGAATTCGAGGTTCAGGCCCTTGGGCGGCACCGGCTGGGTGAACCACTTGGCATAGATGTCGTTGATCTGCCCGGAGGCGAAGGTGTCGGCGATGGCCTTGTCGACCACTTTCTTGAAGCCCTCGTCGCCCTTGCGCACCATGCAGCCGTAGATTTCATAGGACTGCGGGGTGCCGACCACCGCCCAGTCGTCGGGCTTGCGGGCCTTGGCCATTTCGCCGTAGAGCAGGGCGTCGTCCATCATGAAGGCCACGGCGCGGCCGGATTCGAGCATCAGGAAGGACTCGCCGTGGTCCTTGGCCGAAATGATGTTCATGCCCATCTTCTTCTCGGCGTTCATCGACTTGAGCAGGCGCTCGGAGGTGGTGCCGGCGGTGGTCACCACGTTCTTGCCCTTGAGGTCGGCGAAGTCGTTGATGCCGCTGGTCTTCCTGGTCAGCAGGCGGGTGCCCACCTCGAAGATGCCGAGGGAGAAGTCGACCTGCTTCTGGCGCTCCAGGTTATTGGTGGTGGAGCCGCACTCGATGTCCACGGTGCCGTTCTGCACCAGCGGGATGCGCGTCTGCGAGGTGACCAGGTTGTAGCGCACCTTGAGGTCGGGCATGCCCAGTTCCTGCTTGACCGCCTCGACCACCTTCAGCTGCAGGTCGTGGGAATAGCCCACCGGCTGGCGCGGGTCGTCGGCCAGGTAGGAGAAGGGAATGGAGGCGTCACGGTGGCCGAGGACGATGGTGCCGGAGTCCTTGATCTTCTTCAGGGTGCCGGTGAGTTCCTCGGAAAGGGCCGGAGTGGCGAACAGGGCGGCGACGATGGCCACGCCCAGCACACGGGGTGCGATACGCATTGATGCTTCCTCGACTTGTTCTGGTTGTTGTCGATCCTGCGGCAGGCGTACCCGGCGGCGGGCCCTCCTGGCGGCCGGCGGGCAAGCGCGGCGCTGCCGCATGCTCACGGGAAGCACTGGAGCAGGGACCGTGCCAGTCCCTGGGATTTATTTCAAGTAATTGAATTTAAAGGACTTATATTCGGACTTGGCAGGCCGTTGGCGAGACGGGCGTTCGGAGTTCCGGATAGATGCCGTTCGCGCGTTCGGTTTTCCGAACGCGCACGCCGCTCCCTTGTAGGAGCGCGCCCTGCGCGCGAATCGCGGGCAGGGCCCGCTCCTACGAAGAGCGCTTCAGCGCGGTCTGTAAGGGAGGCAGGGTATTTCACCGTAGGATGGGTTGAGCGAAGCGATACCCATCACCGTGGCCCGATGGGTTTCGCAGGCTCAACCCATCCTGCGAGGAGCATCTCGGCTCAGGCCGCCGGCGCCCGCTGCCCGTCGAGGCGATGGAAGCCACCCCACTCGCCGCGCTTGAACGGCTGGTCGCGGTCGGCCATGTAGGCGGCGATGCGTTCCAGCATCTGGTGGGTAGGGGCGCGTACGCCGGTCACGCCCTGCAGCGAGGCCAGCAGCAGGACCAGGGCCAGCAGCACGGGCGACAGCGACGGCAGGCGGCGCTGCGTCAGGCAGAGGAAGGCGCCGCTGGCGACCAGGCCCACGGCCAGCCCGCCGTAGACTTCCGCCGGCGAATGGACGTTGATCTGCAGCCGCGACACGCCCACCAGCACCGCCAGCACGGCGCCGCCGGTCGCGGCGGCCAGGCGCCAGGCGGGGCGGGCGGGCAGCAGCAGGCTGCAGAGCACCGGCAGGACGCTGGCGGCCATCATGCTGTGGCCGGACAGCCCGGTGAAGTTCCACGCCGGAATACCGATGCCCCAGCCCATGAAGGCCAGCTTGGAGACCAGGGTGACGCCGGCGGCCAGGCCGAACAGCAGCAGCCAGCAGTTGGCGTTGTACGTTTCCCGGCGCAGCAGCAACCAGGCATAGATGAACAGCGCGCAGGGCAGCAGCAGCGAGCTGTCGCCGAAACGGGTGATGAGGTTCCAGAGGGTCATGGGGCTTGCAGGCGGTCCTTCGAGGGGCCGAACCATAGCACAGCGAGGGCTCTGCCATGGGCCTGGCCGATCGGAGGCGGCTCAGGCCGGTTCGTCCTGCTGCGCCGCCTGGTCCTCGCGGCGCAGCAGCTCGCGCTTGCGCTCCAGGCCCCAGCGGTAGCCGCCGCTGCCGCCGTCGGCAGCCACCACCCGGTGGCAGGGCACCAGCAGCCCCACCGGGTTGCTGGCGCAGGCGCGGGCGATGGCGCGGGGGTGGCTGTGCAACTGCTCGGCCAGTTCGCCGTAGCGCCGCGTCTGCCCGCTGGGAATCTGCGCCAGGGCGCGCCAGACGCGCAGCTGGAAGGCGCTGCCGTGCAGGTCCAGGGGCAGGCCGGCGGCGCGTTCGGGCTGTTCCAGCTGGCGCAGCACCCGGCCCAGCCAGTCGCCCAGGCCGGCGTCGTCGCGCTGCAACTCGGCGGCGGCGAAGCGCTGGCGGAGTTCCGCCTCCAACTGCTCCGGCGCGTCGCCGAACAGCAGGGCGCAGACGCCCCGCGGGCTGGCGGCCAGCAGCACCTGGCCGAGCGGGCAGGGGGCGATGGCATAGCGCAGCCGGGTGCCGGCGCCTTTCTGCCGGCGCTGCGCCGGGCTCAGCGCGGTGGGCGCCTCGTAGAGCGCGCGGGTGCCGGAATAACCCGCCTCCAGGGCGGCATCGAGCACCGAACGCGCCTGCGGCAGGGCGGCGGCCAGGCGCTGCTGGCGGCGGGCCTCGGCCCAGGCCCGCGGCGTCAGGCCGGTACGGGCCTTGAAGGCGCGGGCCAGGTGCGAGGCCGAGAGGCCGATGCGCGCGGCCAGTTCGTCCATGGTCAACGGGCGCTCGGCCTGCTCCAGCAACTGGCAGGCGGAGGCGACCAGGGCGTCCAGGCGCTGCGCCGGGCTTTCGCCGTCGGGCGTGCAGCGCTTGCAGGGGCGGAAGCCCGCGGCTTCGGCGGCGGCTGCGTCGGCGTGGAAGCGCACGTTGGCGCGGCTTGGCCGCCGCGCCGGGCAGCTCGGCCGGCAATAGACGCCGGTGGAGCGAACGGAAAACACGAAACGCTGGTCGAAGCCCGCGTCACGCTCGCAGACCGCCTGCCAGCAGCGTTCGTCATCGGGAAGTGGGGGCATGGCGCTCTCCAGGGAGGACCGGGTACATGGGGAAATTGTCGGCGTCACCCGGCGGGCGGGCAATCCGTAATCGCTTTTCAAACTGCCGGCTACGCTTGCAGGAGGTCCGTCGAGAGCCCGCCATGCCCTGCCGCCGACTCCTTAGCCATTGCCTGCTGCTCTGCCTCCTGCTGTGCCCGCCGCTGTGGGGCGCGGAGCTGGCGCTCAGCGGCCACGAGCGCAGCTGGCTGGAGGCCCACCCGACGCTGCGGGTGGGCATTTCCCGCGATGGCTGGCCGCCGTTCGAGATGGTCGACGCCCAGGGCGGGTTTCAGGGTATCAGCGCCGACTACCTGAACCAGGTCGCCCAGCGCCTGGGCCTGCAGTTGCAGACGCAGACCTTCGACGACTGGGCGCAGGTGATCGAGGCGGCGCGCAACGGCGAGGTCGACCTGCTGCCGACCGTGGCGCGCTCGCCCGAGCGCGAGCGCTTCCTCGCCTTCAGCCAGCCCTACCTGAGCACCAGCAGCCTGATCTTCGCCCGCCGCGACAGCAACGTGCGGGTGCTCGATGACCTCTCCGGCAAGCGCGTGGCCGTGGAGCGCGACTTCGCCGTGCACGACCTGCTGCGCACGGCGGTGCCGGGGGTGGCCTTCGTCATCGTCGACGACACCGCCGAAGCCCTCAAGGCCGTGGCTTCCGGGCGCGCCGACGCCTACGTGGGCAACCTCATCTCGACCAACTATCTGATCGGCCAGCTCAACCTGAGCAACCTGGAGGTGCGCGGCGACAGCGGCCTGGACAACAGCCAGGTGCGCTTCGCCGTGCGCCGCGAGCTGGCGCCCCTGGTGCCGCTGCTGGACCGCGCCCTGGCCAGCATCGACGACGGCGAGCAGGAGCGCATCCGCCAGCGCTGGCTGCCGCAGATCGACGCCTTCGACTGGATGCAGCTGCTGCAGGCGGCCTGGCCCTACGTGGCGGGCTTCTTCGCCCTGCTCGCCTTCGTCCTGGTCTGGAACCGCCGCCTGCAGATCCAGGTGGCCGAGCGCGCCCGCGCCGAGGCCGAGGAGCACCGCCAGCGGCGCACCCTGCTGGCGCTGATCAACGCCATCCCCGACCCCATCTGGTTCAAGGACACCGAAGGCCGCTACCTGGGCGCCAACCACGCCTTCGCCGAATGCCTGGGGCTGCCGGCCGAGGACGTGATCGGGCGCAGCGACGCCCAGCTGTTCAGCGACGCCGCCAGCGCCGGCCGCGGCGAGCGCGACCGCCAGGCGCTGTCGGCCAGCCAGCCGTTCGCCAGCGAGGGCTGGGTGGTCTACCCGGATGGCCGGCGGGTGCTGTTCGACACCCTGCGCAGCGCCTTCCACGACGACCACGGCGCCCTGCTCGGGCTGGTCGGGGTGAGCCGCGACATCACCGCGCGCAAGGCCACCGAGGAGGCCCTGGCCCAGGCCCGCGACCTGGCTGAGCAGGCGGCGCGGCTGAAGAGCGAGTTCCTGGCCAACGTCAGCCACGAGATCCGCACCCCGCTGAACATCATCATCGGCCTGGCGCACCTGCTCGAACAGACCGCCCTGGACCCGCAGCAGCGCGACTACCTGGGCAAGATCCAGGGCTCGGGCCAGTACCTGCTGGAGCTGATCAGCGACATCCTCGACCTGTCCAAGGTGGAGGCCGGGCGCCTGGAGTTCGAGCACCTGGACTTCGACCTGGAGCGCCTGCTCGGCGAGCTGGTCGACCTGCTGGCGATCCGCGCCGCGGGCAAGGGCCTGAGCCTGGAATGCCACATCGACCCGCGGCTGCCCTCGCACCTGCTGGGCGACTCGCTGCGCCTGCGGCAGATCCTGATGAACTACGGCAACAACGCGCTCAAGTTCACCGAGCACGGCTCCCTGGAGCTGGAAGTGCGCCTGGACATGCAGGCCGGCGACGAGGACTGGCTGTACTTCGGCCTGCGCGACACCGGCATCGGCATCAGCCCGGCGCAGCAGGAGCGCCTGTTCGAGTCCTTCCGCCAGGCCGACAACTCCATCACCCGGCGCTACGGCGGCTCCGGTCTGGGCCTGGCGATCTGCAAGCGCCTGGCCGAGGCCATGGGCGGCGAGGTCGGGGTGGACAGCGAGCCAGACAAGGGCAGCCTGTTCTGGTGCCGCCTGCCCCTGGGCCACGTGGAGGACGCGCGGCCCATCGACCTGTCGCGCATCCTGCGCTCGCCCTCGACGGCGCCGCCGCTGCTGGAGGCGCCAGAACCGGCGGGGCAGCCGGCGGTCGAACTGCCGGCGGCCGAGCGCCAGCAGGCCGAGCAGGTGGTGCGCCGCCTGGCGCACCTGCTGGCCGCCGACGACCCGCGCGCCGGACGGCTGGTCGGCGAGCGCGCGGGCCTGCTGCGCAGTATCTTCAATGACGGGTACGACGAAGTCGCGGCGAGCATCCGTCGCTTCGAGTTCGAGCGGGCCCTGGAAAAACTGCTGGTGTTGTCGCGCGAGCGCGACATCCGCATCTGAGCGCAAGAGGGGTGGAACCTTGGACAGCATGCTGGACCGACCGGACCAGGAAGTGATCCTGGTGGTCGACGACCAACCGGACAACCTCATGCTCATGAGCGAGCTGCTCATGGGCCAGTACCAGGTGCGCGTCGCCGGCAGCGGCGCCAAGGCCCTGCGCCTGGCCGCCAGCGAGCCGCGGCCGGACCTGGTGCTGCTCGACATCATGATGCCGGAGATGGACGGCTACGAAGTCTGCCGCCAGCTCAAGGCCGACCCGCTGACCGCCGAGATTCCGGTGATCTTCCTCACCGGCATGGTCAGCACCGCCGACGAGCAGCGCGGTCTGGACCTGGGCGCGGTGGACTACATCACCAAGCCGATCAGCCCGCCGGTGACCCTGGCGCGCATCCGCGCGCACCTCAAGCTCAAGGCCAACGCCGACTTCCTGCGCGACAAGAGCGAATACCTGGAGCTGGAAGTGCGCCGCCGCAGCCGCGAACTGCAGGCCGCCCAGGACGCCACCCTGGAGGCCATGGCCACCCTCTGCGACCTGCGCGACAACCCCCACAGCCGCCACCTGCTGCGCATCGAGCAGTACATGCGCCTGCTCGCCGACGCCCTGGCCCGGCGCGAAGGCGAGGCCGGCGGCCTGGACCTGGAGCAGATCGAACTGCTGGCGCGCTCGGCGCAGCTGCATGACATCGGCAAGGTGGCGGTGCCCGACCGCGTGTTGCTCAACCCCGGCCAGCTCAGCCCCGAGGACCAATTGCTGATGCAGAGCCACACGCGCATCGGCCACGACGCCCTGGCCGCTGCCGAACGCCGCCTGGGCAGCCCGGCGGAATTCCTGCGCTACGCCAAGGAGATCGCCTACGGCCACCACGAACGCTGGGACGGCAGCGGCTACCCGCGGGGCCTGCGCGGCGAGCAGATCCCGCTGTCGGCACGGCTGCTGGCGCTGATCGACTGCTACGACGAGCTGACCAGCCGCCATCCCTACCACGCGACCTTGTCGCCGGATGAGGCCCGCCAGCAGATCCTCGCCGCCAGCGGCAGCCACTTCGACCCGCAGGTGGTGGAGGCCTTCGCCGAGGTCGCCGACGGCTTCGCCGCCATCGCCATCCGCTACGCCGACGACGCCCAGGCCCTGGGCAGCGAGATCGAGCGCATGGCCGATGCCCTGGGCGAAAGCATCGAAATGACCACGACGCCACCATGATTCCGGCGGTCGGTGCTGGGCGTCACCCGGCGCATGTCGTATAAGGAGCGGCTGCGGCCGCTTGGGCCGGACAAGAACGACGACGGAGCCTGATGAAGACACCCAAACGCATAGAGCCGCTGATCGAGGACGGCCTGGTCGACGAAGTGCTGCGCCCGCTGATGAGCGGCAAGGAAGCGGCGGTCTACGTGGTGCGCTGCGGCGAGCAGCTGCGCTGCGCCAAGGTCTACAAGGAGGCCAACAAGCGCAGCTTCCGCCAGGCCGCGGAATACCAGGAGGGCCGCAAGGTTCGCAACAGCCGCCAGGCCCGGGCCATGGCCAAGGGCTCGCGCTACGGCCGGCGCGAGCAGGAGGAGGCCTGGCAGAACGCCGAGGTGGCGGCGCTGTTCCGCCTGGCCAACGCCGGGGTGCGGGTGCCCAAGCCCTACGACTTCCTCGATGGCGTGCTGCTGATGGAAATGGTCGCCGACGAATACGGCGAGGCCGCGCCGCGCCTCAACGACGTGGTGCTGGAGCCGGAGCAGGCGCGCGAGTACCACGATTTCCTCATCCGCCAGATCGTCATGATGCTCTGCGCCGGGCTGGTCCACGGCGACCTCTCGGAGTTCAACGTGCTGCTCGGCCCCGACGGCCCGGTGATCATCGACCTGCCCCAGGCGGTGGATGCGGCGGCCAACAACCATGCCTTCCGCATGCTCGAACGCGACGTCGGCAACATGGCCGCCTACTTCGGCCAGTTCGCCCCGGAGCTCAAGCACACCCGCTACGCCAAGGAAATGTGGGCGCTGTTCGAAGACGGCAAGCTGCAGCCGGACACCCCGCTGACCGGCCACTTCGACGAGCCGGAAGAGGAAGCCGACGTCGATGCGGTGATGCGCGAGATCGCCGCCGCCCTGCGCGAGCAGGAGCGCCGCGAGGCGGCCCGCGCCGAGCAGGATGGCCCGCCGCGCGCCGAGGAGCCGCCACCGCCGCCGTGGCTGCAGTGAGCCCGCAGGCGGCGCGCCTGATCGCTCTGCTCGCCGCCTGTCCGCAACGCCTGGGCCTGCTGCGCGCCCTGCGCGAGTACGGCCCGCCTGGCGCCTGGATCGGCGCCGGCTTCGTGCGCAACGCCGTCTGGGACCATCTGCACGGGCTTCCGCCCGGCCCCCTGGCGGACGTGGACGTGCTGTACTTCGACGCCCGCTGCCTGCAGGCCGAGGCCGACGCAGCCTTC
The DNA here is from genome assembly GCF_000812405.1 of Pseudomonas sp. PI1. Lineage (NCBI taxonomy): Bacteria > Pseudomonadati > Pseudomonadota > Gammaproteobacteria > Pseudomonadales > Pseudomonadaceae > Pseudomonas > Pseudomonas sp. PI1. Next base: position 14,708 of record NZ_JWMC01000019.1, on the reverse strand, counting down.
GAGCGACGCCTGGCCCGGGCCTGCCCGCAGGCGCCCTGGTCGGTGCGCAACCAGGCGCGCATGCACCTGCGCAACGGCGATGCGCCCTATGCGGACGTCGCCGACGCCATGCGCCATTGGCCGGAAGTCTGCACCGCGGTGGCGGTGCGCCTTGCCGACCAGGGCCTGGAGCTGCTGGCGCCGCTGGGCCTGGAGGACCTGTTCGAACTGCGCGTTCGCCCCACCGAACATTTCCGCAACAAGCCCGAGGTCTACCGCGAGCGTCTGTGCCACAAGGACTGGACGCGGCGCTGGCCGCAGTTGCGCATCGAACTGTCCTGATGCATTTGCGCGGCAACTGTGTACATACAGCCCGCCGCGGCCCTGCTAGCGTGGCCCGATCCCACCCGGAAGCACCGCCATGCCCTTGCCGCACGTCCTCCTCGCCCTGCTGGTCACGCTGATCTGGGGCGTCAACTTCGTCATCATCAAGGTCGGCCTGCACGACTTCCCGCCGCTGCTGTTCTGCGCCCTGCGCTTTGCCCTGGCGGCGCTGCCGCTGGTGTTCCTGCGCGGGCCGCTGCCGGCGCCGTTCTGGCGCATCGTGCAGATCGGCGTGCTGCTGGGGGTGGTCAAGTTCGGCCTGCTGTTCGTCGGCATGCACCTGGGCATGCCCGCCGGCCTGTCGTCCCTGGTGCTGCAGAGCCAGGTGTTCTTCACTGTGCTGATCGCCGCCGCCTTCCTCGGCGAACGCCCCAGCGCCCGCGCCCTGGCCGGCCTCGCCCTGGCCGCCGGCGGCCTGCTGCTGATCGGCCTGGAACGCCCCCTGGGCGACAGCCTGCTGGCCTTCGCCCTGGTGATGGCCGCGGCCCTGGCCTGGGCCTTCTCCAACATCGCCACCAAGCGCTCCGGGGCCAGCGACATGCTGCGCCTGATCAGCTGGGTGAGCCTGATCCCGCCGTTGCCGCTGCTGGTCCTGTCGTGGATTTTCGAAGGCCCGCAAGCCATCTCGACGGCGCTGACCGGCATCAGCTGGGAAGGCATGGGCGCGCTGTTGTACATCGCCTTCCTCGCCACCACCGTGGGCTTCGGCCTGTGGAGCTTCCTGCTGCGCCGCTACCCGGCCAGCCAGGTCACCCCCTTCGCCCTGGCGGTGCCGGTCTCCGGCCTGCTGTCCGGCTGGCTGCTGCTGGGCGAACGACTCACCGCCCAGGACTGGTTGGCCTGCGCGCTGGTCTTCGTGGGGCTGGCGGTGACGGTGCTGCCGGCGTCGTTGTGGCGGCGCGGGGCGGTGGCGCAGGTGCGTGGTTGACCTTGGTTCAGGGCCAGGCCTTATGGTGATGGTGTGGTGAGGTTGCTCTGGTGCTGGCCCTGAAGAGCGCCCTCTCCCTAACCCTCTCCCTGAAGGGAGAGGGGACCGTTCGGTGCGATCTGGTTTTCCCGAGTCAGCCGGCAAGCGCGGTGGTTTCCGGCTGAAACCATGCCTGCTCTCGGCACGGCCTAGCCCCCTCTCCCTTCAGGGCGGGGCGCGCAGCCGAGGGCTGGGGAGAGGGAGCGGAGTCAATCCGAAACACAGCTGCTGCCGGTAAACACCGTTCGCGAGCAAGCTCGCTCCTACGGGGAAATGCTGTGCTTCATGTGGACGTAGGGCGAATAACGCGAAGCGTTATCCGCCGATCGGATGGCCATGGAGTTCAGGATGGCGGCGTATAACCGCGAACGGTTATACGCCCTACCGCCGATCAACCATAGGAGGAACGCCGTCGTAGGATGGGTTGAGCGAAGCGATACCCATCGCCGCGACCGCATGGGTTTCGCAAGCTCAACCCATCCTACGAAGAGCACCTCGGCGCAGCCGGCAAGACCGTTGGGACAGCAGAGGGACTTCAATGACAGCAACTCCCCGACTCCAGGTCCTTGAGGATCGGGCAGTCCGGGCGGTGGTCGCCCTGGCAGTGGTCGTGGAGTTCCTGCAGGGTGTCGCGCAGGGCGCTGAGTTCGGCGATCTTGCGTTCCAGTTCGGCGATGTGCTGGCCGGTCAGGGCCTTGACGTCGGCGCTGGCGCGCTGGCGGTCCTGCCAGAGGGCTAGCAGGCGGCCGACTTCTTCCAGGGAGAAGCCGAAGTCCCGCGAGCGGCGGATGAAGGCCAGGCGGTGCAGGTCCTGCTCGCTGTAGTGGCGGTAGCCGCTGGCGCTGCGGCCGGCCGGGGCGAGCAGGCCGATGGATTCGTAGTAGCGAATCATCTTCGCCGACAGACCGCTCTTCTTCGCCGCTTCACCGATGTTCATCGCCATCTCCCTTTGCGTTCGCGCCGTGCGCCGGTTTCCAGCGCTTGAGCAGCAGGGCGTTGCTCACCACGCTGACGCTGGAGGCGGCCATGGCGGCGCCGGCGACCATCGGGTTGAGCAGGCCGAAGGCGGCCAGGGGCACGCCGACCAGGTTGTAGATGAAGGCCCAGAACAGGTTCTGGCGGATTTTCGCGTAGGTGCGCCGGGCGATGTCCAGGGCCTCGGGGACCAGCCGTGGGTCGCCGCGCATCAGGGTGATGCCGGCGGCGTGCATGGCCACGTCGGTGCCGCCGCCCATGGCGATGCCGACGTCCGCCGCGGCCAGCGCCGGGGCGTCGTTGATGCCGTCGCCGACCATCGCCACCACCTTGCCGCCGCTCCTGAGCTGCGCCACCACCGCGGCCTTGTCCGCCGGCAGCACTTCGGCGTGGACGTCGTCCAGGCCCAGCGCTTCGGCCACCACCCGCGCGCTGCCGCGGTTGTCGCCGGTGATCAGGTGGCTGTCTATACCACGCTCGCGCAGCGCCCGCACCGCCTCGGCGGCGCCGGGCTTGAGGCTGTCGCCGAAGGCGAACAGGCCGAGCAGGCGCGGCTGCGGCTGCAGTTCCAGCAGCCAGGACAGGGTGCGGCCCTGGCCTTCCCATTCCGTGGCCTTGTCCTGCAGTTCGCCGGCGGCCAGGCCCTGTTCGTCGAGCAGGCGGCGGTTGCCCAGGGCCAGCAGGCGCTCGCCGACCTGACCCTGGATGCCGCGCCCGGCCAGGGCCTGGCTGTGGCTCACGATGGGCACGCGCAGGTGTTGCTCGGCGCAGGCGCTGAGCACCGCCTTGGCCAGCGGGTGCTCGCTGCCGCGCTGCAGGGCGCCGGCCAGGGCCAGGGCGGCGTCGGGTTCGCCTTCGGCCACGGCGAAGTGGACCAGGCTGGGCGTGCCCGAGGTGAGGGTGCCGGTCTTGTCGAAGGCCACGGCGCTTACCGCGTGGGCCACTTCCAGGGCCTCGGCGTCCTTGATCAGGATGCCGTGGCGCGCGGCCACGCCGGTGCCGGCCATGATCGCCGTTGGCGTGGCCAGGCCCAGGGCGCAGGGGCAGGCGATGACCAGCACGGCCACCGCGTTGATCAGTGCGGTTTCCACGCCGGCGCCGGCCAGCAGCCAGCCGGCCAGGGTGACCAGGGCGATGCCGATCACCACCGGGACGAAGACGTTGCTGACCTTGTCCACCAGTTTCTGGATCGGCGCCTTGGCCGCCTGGGCGTCTTCCACCAGGCGGATGATGCGCGCCAGCACGGTTTCCCCGCCCAGGGCGGTGGCGCGGATGGTCAGCAGGCCCTCGCCGTTGATGGCGCCGCCGGTCACCTTGTCGCCCGGGGCCTTGGGCACCGGCAGGCTTTCCCCGGTGATCAGCGCCTCGTCGGCGTGGCTGCGGCCGTCGAGCACCTTGCCGTCCACCGGGAAGCGCTCGCCGGGGCGCACCAGCAGTTCGTCGCCCAGGCTCAGCTCGGCGATGGCGACGTCTTCCTCGTGGCCGTCGCGGATGCGCGTGGCACGTTCCGGGCGCAGCGCCTCCAGGGCGCGGATGGCCGTGGCGGTCTGGCGCTTGGCGCGGCTTTCCAGGTACTTGCCGAGGAGGATCAGGGCGATCACCACGGCGCTGGCCTCGAAATACAGGTGCGGCATGGCGCCGGGGGCGGCGCTCAGCCACAGGTACAGGCTCAGGCCGTAGCCGGCGCTGGTGCCCAGGGCCACCAGCAGGTCCATGTTGCCGCTGCGGGCGCGCACTGCCTTCCACGCCGAGACATAGAAGCGCGCGCCGATGATGAACTGCACCGGAGTGGCCAGGGCGAACTGCACCCAGGCCGGCAGCATCCAGTGCAGCCCGGCCCATTCGGCGAACATCGGCAGCACCAGGGGCACGGCCAGGACGATGGCCGCCAACAGGAACCAGCGCTCGCGGGCCAGGCGCGCCAGGGCCGGGTCCTCGGCCGGGCGTTCGGCCTGCAGCAGGCGGGCGTGGTAGCCGGCCTTGTCCACCGCGGCGATGAGCGTGGCCGGGTCAACCGGGCCGAGCAGGTCCAGGCGGGCGCGCTCGCTGGCCAGGTTGACGCTGGCCTCGCGCACCCCGGGGACCTTCTTCAGCGCGCGCTCGACGCGGCCCACGCAGCTGGCGCAGGTCATGCCGTCGATGGCCAGCTCCAGGCTGTGGCTGGGCACCTGGTAGCCGGCGTTCTCTACCGCTGCCACCAGGGCCGGCAGTTGTTCGGGCGAGTCGACGCTCACCCGCGCCTGCTCGCTGGCCAGGTTGACGCTGGCCGCGAGCACCCCGGGCACCTTCTTCAGGGCGCGTTCGACGCGGCCGACGCAGGATGCGCAGGTCATGCCGGTCACCGGCAGGTCGAGCTCGATGGGGCTGTTCATGGACGATCCTCCTGATGTCCGCCGCCCGCTTACTGCAGGCGCGGCGGTCACGATCCGACGATGCTGCGAGGATGAACCTTGCCACGAGGGCAAGGTCAAGCCCTCGCTCAGGGAACGTTGACCGGCGTCAGGAACAGCCCGCCTTCGCGGTAGCCGATGCGGTAGCTGCGGATTTCCCCGGCGCGCAGGCGCAGGGTCTGCGCCTGCAGTTGCTGCATGCCGTCGCGGCAGGCGCCGGTGGCGGAGACGGCGAGGCGGATGGGCACCTCGCCGGGGGACAGGTTCAGCGCCACCGTGCCCTCGGGCTGCAGGCGCGCCAGCAGTTCGCCGCGCACGTAGAGGTCGATGTCGCAGGCGCTGCCGCTCTGCAGGCCCTGGCGGCTGATGTTGAGCACGGCGTAGCCGGGCGGCGGCGGCTCCTGCTGCGGCCAGGCCTGCACCGTCGGCGGGTCGGCGGCCAGGGCCAGGGCGGGCCAGAGCAGGCAGGGCAGGGCGCGGAGCAGGCGGCGCATGGGGGGCTCCCGGTAGGGCTCGGATGCGCAGAGCTTGGCCGAGGGCGGCGCCGGGGGCAAGCCCGCGGCGTGGCGCCGCAGGGGGCTTGACCTTGCCACGGTGGCAAGGTCGACACTGCGCCCATCGTCAAGCGAACCCGAGGAGTTCGACCATGCAAGCGTTCAGTGTGAAAGGCATGTCCTGCGGCCACTGCGTGCGGGCCATCACCCAGGCGATCCAGGCCCGCGACGGCGCCGCCGAGGTCCAGGTGGACCTGGCCGGCGGCGAGGTGCGGGTGGCCAGCCGCCTGGCGGCCGAAGAGGTGCTGGCGGCGATCCGCGAGGAGGGCTACGAGGCCGCGCTGGCCTGAGCCGCGCCGGCCTGGCTCCAGTCGCGGATCAGGCCGCGGAACAGCGGCTCGAGCAGCGCTTCGGCGTCCTGTAGCGGGTCGAACAGCTGCGGGTCGCGCAGCCAGTCGTTGATCAGCCCGTGGATCAGGCCGTGGACCGCCCGCGAGGCGGTCTTCGGCGTCACCCCGGGCAGCAGCCGCACCTGGCATTTGTCGCGGGCGAAGAGCTGCTCGCAAAGGTCGATGAACTGGCGGATGAAGGCGTTGTGGCGGAGGATCGCCTCGCGCAGTTCCTCGGTGAACTCGCAGCGCTGCATCAGGATGGTCAGCACGCGGCGCTTCTGCGCGTTCTGCGCCAGGCTGTGCACCACTTCCACGCACAGGTCGAACAGCGACTGCAGCGGGTCCACCCCGTCGCAGCCGGACAGGCGCAAGGCCAGTTGCTCCGGCGGCAGGCGCACCTGGTTGAGCAGTTCGTTGAACAGGTGGGCCTTGTTCTCGAAGTGCCAGTACACCGCCCCGCGGGTGACCCCGGCGTTGCGGGCGATCTCCTCGAGGCTGGTGCTGGAAACGCCGTTTTCCAGGAACAGCGCCTCCGCCGAGTCGAGGATCGTCTGGCGGGTTCGTTCCGAATCTTCTTTAGTTCTTCTCATGGCGCGGTTTGCTACACGGGCTAGGCTCACTGGTATTTCCGCAGTTTACTGAAATTTCGAGCGGGAACCGTGAGTTACTGGCGGATGGCAGTTTTCCCCCGATAGCGTGCCGAATCGTCTTAGCCGACATTTTCCATGGAGAGGTTCTATGCCGTTCACCCCGCGCTTGCCCGCCGCCCTGACCCTGTGTGCCCTGGTCGCCGCGCAGTCTGTCCTGCCGGCCCTGGCGGACGAGGGGAGCGCGGCGCCACCGGCCCCGGAGGTCACGGTGGAAGTGGCCAGGAGCGCCAGCCTGCCGCTGAACCTCGAATATTCGGCGCGGGCGGCCGGCTACCGCGAGGTGGAGGTGCGCGCCCAGGTCAGCGGCATCCTGCAGAAACGCACCTACGAGGAAGGCCGGCCGGTGAAGCAGGGCCAGGTGCTGTTCCAGATCGACCCGCGCCCCTACCAGGCCGCCCTCGGCCAGGCCAAGGGCGCGCTGGCCCAGGCCCAGGCGCGCTACCGCCAGACCGACCGCGACCTCAAGCGCATCCGCGAGCTGCAGCGCAAGGGCTTCGCCAGCGCCAGCGAGCTGGACCGCTACACCTCCGACTACGAGCAGGCCAAGGCCGACGTCGAGGCGGCCAAGGCCAACGTCGACGCCAAGCAGATCGACCTGGACTACACCACGGTGAAGGCGCCGATCTCCGGCATGGCCAGCAAGGAAACCCGCTCCGAGGGCAGCCTGGTCACCGCCAGCGACCCCAACACCAGCCTGCTCACCGAGCTGACCCAGCTCGACCCCATCTACGTCAACTTCGCCTATTCCGACACCGAGGCCGCGCGCCTGCGCGAGGGCGTGCAGCAGGGCCGCCTGGTGCTGCCCGAGCACGGCAAGCTGAACGCGCAGATCTTCTTCGGCGACGGCAGCCGCTACCCCATCGACGGCGTGGTGGACTTCACCGACAGCTTCGTCAACACCGGCACCGGCACCATCAACGCCCGCGCCGTGGTGCCCAACCCGGAAACCCACCTGATCCCCGGCCAGTTCGTCCGCGTGGTGGTCACCGGCATCGTCCGCAAGGCCGCGGTGACCGTGCCCGAGCGCGCCCTGGCCCAGGGGCCGCGCGGCACCTTCGTCTACGTGGTGGACAAGGACGGCTTCGCCCGCGTGCGCCAGGTGACCACCTCGCAGGTAGTCAACCAGCGCTGGATAGTCGATTCCGGCGTCGACGACGGCGACAGGGTGATCGTCGACGGCCTGCCCAAGGTCCGCCCGGACCAGCCGGTGAAGGCCGTCGAGGCGCCGGCCGCGCCGGCGCAGCAGGCCCCCGCCCAGCCAGCCCAGTCCTGAAGGAGCGGCCATCGTGATCTCGCGCTTCTTCATCGACCGCCCCGTGTTCGCCATGGTGATCTCCATCGTCATCCTGCTCGCGGGCCTGGCGGCCCTGCGCGCGCTGCCGGTGGCGCAGTACCCGGAGATCCTGCCGCCGCAGGTCTCGGTGACCGCCTCCTATCCCGGCGCCAGCTCGCAGGTCATCGCCGAGACCGTGGCGGCGCCGCTGGAACAGGAGATCAACGGCGTCGAGGGCATGATCTACCAGCTGTCCAACTCCGACAGCAGCGGCGCCATGAGCCTGACCGTGTACTTCAAGGTCGGCACCGCCCCGGACCAGGCCACCATCAACGTCAACAACAAGGTCCAGGCAGCCCTGGCCAAGCTGCCGGAAGAAGTGCGCCGGCAGGGCGTGAAGGTGCAGAAGAAGTCCGCCGACATCCTCCAGGTGGTGACGCTGTTCTCCCCGGACGGCTCGCGCGACCCGGTGTTCATCAGCAACTACGCGCTGATCAACGTCATCGACGAGCTCAAGCGCCTCCCCGGCGTGGGCGACGTCACCCAGTTCGGCTCCAAGGACTACGCCATGCGCATCTGGCTGCGCCCGGACAAGCTGGCGCAGTACAACCTCACCCCCAGCGACGTGGTCGACGCCATCCGCGAGCAGAACTCGCAGTTCGCTGCCGGCAACTTCGGCAAGGAGCCGCTGAATACCCCGCAGGACTTCACCTACACGGTGAGCACCCAGGGCCGCTTCACCGACCCGAAGGAGTTCGAGGGCGTCATCCTGCGCACCGACAGCACCGGCGCCAGCCTGCGCCTGAAGGACGTCGCGCGCATCGAGCTGGGCGCCCAGGACTACTCGATGAAGACCACGCTGAACGGGCGGCTCAACGCTTCCTTCGGCGTCTACCTGCAGCCGGGGGCCAACGCCCTGGACACCGCCGAGGCCGTGGAAACCACCATGGAGCGGCTGGCCAAGCGCTTCCCCGAAGGCGTCGTCTACAAGATCCCCTACGACACCACCACCTTCGTCAAGGTATCCATCGAGGAGGTGGTGCACACCTTCTTCGAGGCCCTGGTGCTGGTGATGCTGGTGGTCTACATCTTCCTGCAGAACCTGCGCGCCACGCTGATCCCGGTGCTGGCCATCCCGGTGTCGCTGGTCGGCACCTTCGCCGGCATGTACCTGCTGGGCTTCTCCATCAACCTGCTGACGCTGTTCGGCATGGTGCTGGCCATCGGCATCGTGGTGGACGACGCCATCGTGGTGCTGGAGAACGTCGAGCGGGTGATGCGCACCGAGAAGCTGCCGCCGCGGGAGGCGGCGATCAAGGCCATGGAGGAGGTGACCGGGCCGATCGTCGCCATCGTCCTGGTGCTCTGCGCGGTGTTCGTCCCCGTGGGCTTCCTCGGCGGCCTGGCCGGGCAGATGTACCAGCAGTTCGCGATCACCATCGCGGTCTCGGTGGTGATCTCCGGGATAGTCGCGCTGACCCTCTCGCCGGCGCTCTGCGCGCTGATCCTCAAGCCCGAGCACAAGGAGCCGGCGGCGCCGTTCCGCTGGTTCAACCGCATGTTCGACGCGGCCACCGCGGCCTACGGCGCCGGCGTGCAGTTCTTCCTCAAGCGCGTGCTCATCGGCCTGCTGGTGTTCGGCGGGATGATCGCGCTGATGCTGCTGCTGTTCGGCCGGGTGCCCGGCTCGCTGGTGCCCGACGAGGACCAGGGCTACGTGATCAACGCCTACATGCTGCCGCCGGCGGCCTCGCTGTCGCGCACCGAGGCGCTCACCGACGCCGTCTCGCAGCAGCTGGAGAAGCACCCGGCGGTGCAGGACGTGCTGACCTTCGCCGGCCTGAACATCCTCACCAACGCCAACACCACCAGCGCCGGGGTGTCCTTCGTCACCCTCAAGGACTGGAAGGAGCGCGAGACCCCGGAGCTGGACGCGCGCAACCTCACGCGCACCTTCATGGCCATGGGCGCCAAGCAGCAGGATGGCGTGGTGATGAGCTTCAACCCGCCGCCGATCACCGGCATGAGCACCACCGGCGGCTTCGAGGCGTACATCCAGGACCGTAGCGGCGGCACCTCCGCGCAGCTCGAACAGATGGTGCAGAAGTTCATGGCGGCGGCGGCCAAGCGCCCGGAACTGGCTGGGGTGACCAGCACCTTCAACGCCAACGTGCCGCAGTACTTCATCAACCTCGACCGCACCAAGGCGCGTTCGCTGGGGGTAGCCATCAACGATGTGTTCACCGCCATGCAGGCGACCTTCGGCGCCTACTACGTCAACGACTTCACCCTCTACGGGCGGACCTGGAAGGTCAACCTGCAGTCCGAGTCGGACTTCCGCCGCAAGCCCGAGGACCTGACCCAGGTGTACGTGCGCTCCTCCAGCGGCGACCTGGTGCCGCTGTCGGCCCTGGTCAGCGTGCAGCGCACCCTCGGCCCGGATTCCTACGCGCGCTTCAACGTGTTCCCCGCGGCCAAGCTGCTCGGCGGCCCGGCGCCGGGCTACAGCTCCGGCCAGGCCCTGGCGGCGATGCAGGAAGTGGCCGACCAGACCCTCGGCGACAGCTACTTCCTCACCTGGATCGGCTCGGCCTACCAGGAGCTGGAGACCCAGGGCTCGGGCAGCACCGCGTTCGTCTTCGGCCTGATCCTGGTGTTCCTCATCCTCGCCGCCCAGTACGAGCGCTGGACCCTGCCGCTGGCGGTGGTCACCGCGGTGCCCTTCGCGGTGTTCGGCGCCATCCTCGCCATCTGGCTGCGCGGGCTGAGCAACGACGTGTACTTCCAGGTCGGCCTGGTGACGCTGATCGGCCTGGCGGCGAAGAACGCCATCCTGATCATCGAGTTCGCCGTGATGGTCCGCGAGGAGCAGGGGCTGAGCCCGCTGCAGGCGGCGCTGGAGGCGGCCAAACTGCGCTTCCGGCCGATCGTCATGACCTCCCTGGCGTTCATCCTCGGCGTGGTGCCGCTGGCCATCAGCAGCGGCGCCGGCTCGGCCAGCCGCCATTCGATCGGCACCGGGGTGATCGGCGGCATGCTCGCGGCCACCGTGCTGGCGACCTTCCTCATCCCGATGTTCTACATGTTGGTGGAATCGGCCGCCGAACGCCTGGGCAAGCGCAAGACCAAGGCCCGGCCCGCGGCCGAAGCGGCCCAGGGGGAGGGGCCGGCGCACTGACGGGCACGGGCGCCGGCCGCCTGGCCGGGGCCTGAAGCCGGCTCGCAAATTTCCTCTTCCGGCCCTGCCCCGGGGCCGGCGAATTGATATGCTTGCCGGCGTTTCGTTAGCCTGCTTGCAATTCTTGCCCGAACCTTTCCAGGCCCCGTCAGGCGACGGGGCCAACGGTGTTCCATGACCTTTCGCATCCTGCTGATCCTCGGCGCGCTGAGCGCCTTCGGCCCCATGGCCATCGACTTCTACCTGCCCAGCTTCCCGGCGCTGGCCGCGGCCTTCGGCACCGACGTCGAGCACATCCAACTGAGCCTGTCGGCCTACTTCGCCGGCCTGGCCATCGGCCAACTGCTCTACGGCCCGCTGGCCGACCGCTACGGCCGGCGCCTGCCGCTGCTGCTGGGGGTGATCATCTTCACCGCGGCCTCGCTGGCCTGCGCTTTCGCGCCGGACCTGCACTGGCTGATCGGCGCGCGCTTCGTCCAGGCCCTGGGCGGCTGCGCCGGCATGGTCATCTCGCGGGCGGTGGTGCGCGACCTGTGCGATGCGGTGGCGGCGGCTAAGGCCTTCTCGCAGCTGATGCTGGTGATGGGCCTGGCGCCGATCCTCGCGCCCCTGGGCGGCGGCGCGCTGCTGGGGCTGTTCGGCTGGCAGTCGATCTTTCTCTGCCTGGTGGCGTTCAGCGCCGTGGCCGGCAGCGCCATCGCCCTGTGGCTGCCCGAGACCATCCCCGCCGGCCCGCGGCCGCCGCTGTCCGGCGCCCTGGGGGAATACCGCCGGCTGCTGGGCGAGCGCGCCTTCCTCTGCTACGCGCTGACCGGCGGCGTGGCCATCGCCGGGATGTTCGCCTACATCGCCGGCTCGCCCTTCGTGTTCATCCAGCTCTACCAGGTGCCGGCGGAACACTACGGCTGGATCTTCGGCAGCAACGCCGCCGGCTTCATCCTCATGGCCCAGGTCAACGCGCGGCTGCTGCGCTACCGCGGGCCGGGTTTCTGGCTGCGCCGCGCGGTGTGGGTGTACTTCTTCTGCGGCCTGGCGCTGCTGGCGGTCACCCTGTACCGCCCGGAACACCTGTGGCCGCTGCTGATGCCGCTGTTCGGCGCCATCGCCAGCCTGGGCTTCCTGCTGCCCAACTCCTCGGCCTGCGCCATGGCCGGGCAGGGCAGCCACGCCGGCAGCGCCTCGGCGCTGATGGGCAGCCTGCAGTTCACGGTGGCGGCGGCTGCCTCGGCGCTGGTCGGGGTGCTGCACGACGGCAGCGCGCTGCCCATGGCGCTGGTGATCACGACCTGCGGCGGCTGCGCGGCGCTGCTGGGCTGGTACACCGGGCAGATCAGCGAGCGCAGCGTCTGAGGCGCTTCAGCCGGCCAGCGGCTGCTCCGTGCGCGGCAGCGCGTGGGGCGCGCGCAGGCGGGCCTCCAGGGTGCTGACGAAGTGCCGCGCCTCCTGCTCGTTGCGGAAGTCCACGGCGAACTGATCGAGGCAGACCTGCCAGCGCTTGCCCTGGGCGCCGGCCGACGGACGAACGAGTATGTGCATGGCGCGACACCCGTGTCTGTGTTGGGGGGAAGCTGAGTGTAGTTCCGCCAGCCGCGCTGTCCGGAGTGACTCGACAATCGGCGCCGGGTCTCGCTGACCTGGGCGACGCTGTGCCCGCTGCCAGGGCAGCCGGTTCGGCCGAGGGGCGCGGTCTCCCGGGAAGGCGCCGCCGGCTTACGACCAAAGGTTGATGGCGGCCCCCCGCGGCCTGTCCATACTCGTTATTCGACCTCGATAAAAACAATTCAGAGGGTCAGATGATGAATTACCGGCAATCCCATGCCCGCTCCATTGCGGACCCTGCCGCCTTCTGGGCCGAACAGGCCGAGGCCGTGGCCTGGTACCAGCGCCCGCGCAACATCCTCGAAGCACTCCCCGACGGCAGCCACCGCTGGTTCGCCGATGGCCGCCTGAACAGCTGCTACCTGGCCCTGGACCGGCAGATCGCCCTGGGCCGCGGCGAGCAGGCGGCGCTGATCTACGACTCCCCGGTCACCGGCGTGCAGCAGCGCTACAGCTTCCGCGAGCTGCGCGACGAAGTGGCGCGCCTGGCCGGCGCCCTGCGCGCCCTGGGCGTGGGTAAGGGCGACGGGGTGATCATCTACATGCCCATGGTGCCCCAGGCGGCCATGGCCATGCTGGCCTGCGCGCGCATCGGCGCGGTGCACTCGGTGGTGTTCGGCGGCTTCGCCCCCTACGAGCTGGCGCTGCGCATCGACGACGCCAGGCCCAAGCTGATCCTCACCGCCTCCTGCGGCCTGGAGTTCGAGCGCGTCATCGAATACAAGCCGCTGGTGGACAAGGCCCTGGAGCTGGCCCTGCACCAGCCGGCCCAGGTGCTGGTCTGGCAGCGCCCGCAGGCGATGGCCGAGCTGCACGCCGGGCGCGACCTGGACTGGCGCGAGACGGTGGCCCACGCCGAGCCGGCCGACCCGGTGGAGGTGGCCAGCGGCGACCCGCTGTACATCATGTACACCTCCGGCACCACCGGTAAGCCCAAGGGCATAGTGCGCGACAACGGCGGCCACGCGGTGGCCCTGCACTACACGCTGCCGACCATCTTCGGCATGCAGCCGGGCGACGTCTGGTGGGGCATCTCCGACGTCGGCTGGGTGGTCGGCCACTCGTTGATCGTCTACGGTCCGCTGATGAACGGCTGCACCACGCTGTTCTACGAGGGCAAGCCGGTGCGCACGCCCGACGCCGGCAGCTACTGGCGGGTGATCGAGGAACACCAGGTCAACGCGCTGTTCTGCGCGCCCACGGCGATCCGCGCGATCCGCAAGGAAGACCCCAACGGCGAGTTGCTCAAGCGCTACGACCTGGGTTCGCTGCGCCAACTGTTCCTCGCCGGCGAGAAGCTCGACAGCAGCACCCACCAGTGGCTGGAGGAACAGACCGGCAAGCCGGTGTTCGACCACTGGTGGCAGACCGAGACCGGCTGGCCGGTGACCGCGCCCTGCACCGGGCTGGGCTGCCAGGAGCAGCGCGCCGGCTCCAGCAACCTGGCGGTGCCCGGCTACGACGTGCAGGTGGTGGACGAGGAGGGGCGCCTGCTGGCGCCGGGGCAGACCGGCTCGATCGTCATCGGCCTGCCGCTGCCGCCCGGCTGCGCGCAGACCCTCTGGAACGACCACCCGCGCTACCTCAGCGCCTACCTGCGGGCCTTCCCCGGCTACTACCACACCGGCGACGGCGGCTTCATCGACGAGGACGGCTTCGTCCACATCATGGGCCGCACCGACGATGTGATAAACGTCTCCGGCCACCGCCTGTCCACCGGCGAGATGGAAGAGTTGCTGGCGCTGCACGACGCGGTGGCCGAATGCGCGGTGATTGCCGTGCAGGACCCGCTCAAGGGCCACGTGCCGCTGGGCCTGGTGGTGCTCAAGGACGACGCGCGCGTCACCGAGGAGCAATTGCAGCGCGAACTGGTGGCGCTGGTCCGCGAGCGCATCGGCGCGCTGGCCTGCTTCCAGCGCGCGGTGGTGGTCAAGCGCCTGCCCAAGACGCGCTCGGGCAAGATCCTCCGCGCCGTGTTGCGCAAGATCGCCGACGGCGAGGACTACGTGGCGCCGTCCACCATCGACGACCCGGCCATCCTCGACGAAATCGCCGCCCGCCTGCAGGCCGTGGGCCTCGCCCGGGCCAGCTGAACCCACGCGCCGGCCTGCGGGCCGGCTTTCCTCCAGGGCCGCGTTGCGGCCCTTTTTTTGTCCATGTATCGGCCTCGCGGGCCCTGCCCACGAAATCGCGCGCAGGGCGCGCTCCTACAGGGGAACGGCGTAGGTGGGGCAGCGTAGGAGCGGATCTCATCCGCGAACCGCGCCGATATGCCCGGCCATCGCGGACAAGGTCCGCTCCTACGCCCGTGCCATCCTGGAATTGTAGGAGCAACTGTCTTTCACTGCTGCACGGTACCTGTTCTCCAGCAGGTACCGTCCCTGACCATGGCGTTCAACCGCACGATGAGCACACGCATGCAGGCCA
>NZ_JWMC01000002.1:0-116848 GCF_000812405.1 Pseudomonas sp. PI1 | reverse complement strand
ATGGCGCCGCCCTCCCCCCCCCGCCTGTGTATTGCGTTTCTCGACCGCCGATTGCCCCGCTGGGTTCCCTGCCTGGCGTTCTTCCTGCTGGGCGGTTGTTCCACCGCCGGCTACTACAGCCAGTTGGGCAACGGCCAGTTGCAGTTGCTGGCGGCCCGCGAGCCGGTGGCCGAGGTGGTCGCCGACCCCTCCCGCGACGCCAGGCTGCGCCAGCGCCTGGCGCTGTCCCAGGAGGCCCGCGCCTTCGCCAGCGCCGAGCTGGCCCTGCCGGACAACCGCAGCTACCGGCTGTACAGCGATATCCACCGGCCCTACGTGGTGTGGAACGTGTTCGCCACGCCGGAGCTGTCGCTGCAGCCGCTCACCCACTGCTTCCCCATCGCCGGCTGCGTGGCCTACCGCGGCTACTACGCCGAGGCCGGCGCCAAGGCCGAGGCGCAGCGCCTGAAGGCGCAGGGCTGGGACGTCTACGTCGGCGGCGTGGAGGCCTATTCCACCCTCGGCTGGTTCGACGACCCGATCATCAGCAGCATGCTGCGCTGGGACGACCAGCGCCTGGCCGAGACGCTGTTCCACGAGCTGGCCCACCAGCGCTTCTTCCTGCCGGGCGACACCGCCTTCAACGAGTCCTACGCCAGCTTCGTCGAGCAGGAGGGCGGCCGCCGCTGGCGCGCCTTCCGCGGCCTGCCGCCGGAGCAGGCCAGCCGCGTGCGCCAGCGCGAAGGCTTCACCCGCCTGGTGCTGGACACCCGCGAGCGCCTGAAGGAAGTCTATGCCCGCGACCTGCCCGAGGCCGACAAGCGCGCCGCCAAGGCCGCCGAGTTCGAGCGCCTGCGCCGCGACTACCGCGCGCTGTGCCAGCGCGAATGGGCCGGCAAGTGCCCCTACGACGCCTGGGTGAACGGCCCGCTGAACAACGCCAAGCTGCTGCCCTTCGGCCTCTACGACCAGTGGGTGCCGGCCTTCGCCACCCTGCTGCGCCAGGTCGGCGGCAACTGGCCGGCGTTCTATGCGCGGGTCGAGAAGCTCGGCGCGCTGCCCGCCGAAGAGCGCCAGGCAGCGCTGGAGCGACTGAAAACCGGCGAATTCGTCAGCCTGCGCTAGGCTCACCCGTAAAGAGTTGATTTTTTGACTTCGCGCGGGCCGCCATGGCCCCCCTGCCCCGGGTCAACGGGCATGGAGGTGCGCCATGGGCCTGGTCCATTGCACCTTGGTCTGCCTGGGCCTGCCGTTGCTGATGGCCTGCGCCGCCGGGAGCTACCAGGAGCAGTTGCACGAGGGCCAGCGGCAAGTGCTGGCCAATGCCCTGCCGGTGGCCGAGGTGCTGGCCGACCCCGGCACCGACGCGCGCACCCGGCGCCTGCTCGCCGCCGCCCTGGCCGCCCGCGACTTCGCCAGCCGCCACCTGGACCTGCCGGACAACGCCAGCTACCGCCGCTACGCCAACCTGGGCCGGGACTACGCGGTGTGGAACCTGTTCGCCACCGACGAATTCTCCCTGCGGCCGCGCGACCGCTGCTTTCCCCGCGCCGGCTGTGTCAGCTACCTCGGCTTCTACGATCCGCATGACGCCCGGCGCGCGGCGGCCGAGCTGCAGCGCCAGGGCCTGGACACCTGCATAGGCGCGGCCGCGGCCTTCACCATTCCCGGGCGCGAGGATGCGCCCATCCTCAGCACCATGCTCGGCGACGAGGCGCACCAGGCCGAGCTGATCTTCCACGAGCTGGCCCACCAGCGCCTGTACCTGCCCGGCGACAGCGCCTTCAACGAATCCCTGGCGGTCTTCGTGCAGCGGGAGGGGCTGCGCCAGTGGTTGGCCTCGCGCGGGCAGCCGTTGCCGACGGAGACGGGGCCACGGCAGCGCGAGGAGCTGGCGGCCCTGGTGCTGGCGACGCGGGCGCGGTTGCAGGCGCTCTACGCCAGCGGCCTGCCGCCGGAGGCCATGCGGGCGCGCAAGGCCGCCGAGTTCCAGCGCCTGCGTAGCGAATACCGGCAGCTGGTGGCCCGGCGCTGGGGCGGCAAGGGCCTGTTCGACGGCTGGATCGACGGGCCGCTGAACAACGCCACGCTGCTGCCCTTCGCGCTCTACGACCAGTGGGTGCCGGCCTTCGCCGCGCTGTACCGCCAGGTCGACGGCGACTGGTCGGCGTTCTATGCCCAGGCCGCAAGGCTCGGCGCGCTGCCCGCGGCGCAGCGGCAGGCGGCGTTGGAGCAGCTTGCGGATGGGCGGTTTCGGTGGTTGTGAAGCATGCCCCCGTAGGAGCGGACCTTGTCCGCGATAGCCGGAGGTTCCGGCGCGATTCGCGGATGAGATCCGCTCCTACACTGCTCCACCCGCGCCATTCCCATGTAGGAGCGCGCCCTGCGCGCGAAATCGCGGGCAGGGCCCGCTCCTACGAAGAGCGGTTTGGCGCGGCCTGGAAGCCAGTTGTTTTCAGTCCGCCGCATCCGGGGCGTGCAGCGGCAGGTCCAGCTGCACGCGGCGGCGCAGCCAGGGGCTGGGGCGGTAGCGCGGTTCGCCGTAGCAGGCCTGCAGGCCCTGGAGGATGGTGAGGATGCGCGCCGCGCCGTAGTGCTCGCCGAAGGCCAGCGGGCCGAAGGGGTAGCCCAGGGCCAGTTGCACCGCGCGGTCGAGGGTCACCGGGGTGGCGATGCCGCGCTGGGCGATCTCGCAGCCCAGGTTGACGATGCCGGCGATCACCCGCTGGGTGACGAAGCCGGCGGAGTCGTTGATCACCTCCACCGGCACGCCGTCGGCGCCCAGGGCCTGGCGCGCCTGGGCTTCCAGCTGCGGGTCGAGGGCCGGCTGGCGCATCAGCACGCGGCGCTTGTCGAGGTCGCCGAAGCTTTCCAGGGCCAGGCTGCGCTCCGCCGGCAGGCCGAGGGCGTCGATGCGGGTGCTGGCGTCTTCCCCCAGCGGGGTGACCAGGCAGATGGCGCGGGCCGAAGGCGCCTCGGCGCTCTCCAGCACCAGCCCGGCCTGGATCAGCAACTGGCCGACGTGGTGGCGCAGCTCCGGGTCCTGGCTGTCCAGCCAGAAGGGCCGGTCCAGCAGCACTGGCTCGGGTTGTGGCTCCGGCTCGCGCAGCGGCTGGCCGTCGCGATAGCGGTAGAAGCCCTCGCCGCTCTTGCGCCCGAGCAGGCCGGCGGCTACCCGCTGCGCCGCCAGCGGCGAGGGCAGGTAGCGCGGGTCCTGGTAGAACTGCTGGTACAGCGACTCCATCACCGCGTGGGAAACGTCCAGCCCGGTCAGGTCGAACAGCTCGAAGGGCCCCATGCGGAAGCCGGCGCCGTCGCGCAGGATGCGGTCGATCTGCGCGGCGCTGGCGATGCCTTCGCCGAGGATGCGCAGGGCCTCGGTGCTGTAGGCGCGACCGGCGTGGTTGACGATGAAGCCGGGGCTGTCCGGGCTCACCGCCGGGAAGTGCCCGGCCTGCTCGGCCAGGCGCGAAAGGCGCGTTATCACCGCCTCGTCGGTGCGCTGGCCGCGCACCACTTCGACGATGCGCATCAGGGGCGCCGGGTTGAAGAAGTGGAAGCCGGCCACTCGCTCGGGGCGTCGGCAGCGCGCGGCGATACGGGTGATCGACAGCGACGAGGTGTTGCTGGCCAGCACCGCGTCGTCCGCCACCCGCGCTTCCAGTTCGGCGAGCAGCGCCTGCTTGGCGCCGAGGTCTTCGACGATGGCTTCGATCAGCAGGTCGCAGCCGGCCAGCTCGTCGAGGCTGTGCGCCGCGTGCAGGCGCTGCAGGGTGGCGGCCAGGGCGTCGGCGCCGAGCTTGCCCTTGGCGGCGGCGCGTTCGAGCAGCTCGCGGTTGAAGTCCAGGGCCTGCTGGATGCTCTCGGCGCGGCTGTCGTAGAGCTGCACCGGCACCCCGGCGCTGGCGAACAGCTGGGCGATGCCGCGGCCCATGGCGCCGGCACCTATCACGCCGATGCGGCGGAACGCGGGAAGGTTGCTCTCGGGCATGGGCTTGGGGCCCCTGTCTGGCTGGCTTGTCTTCACCTTAGTCGCTGTCGTCACGTCGTGGGGTTCCGTCGTGCTTCCAGGTCGCGCAACTGGCGGCGGAGCATCTTGCCCACCGAGGTCTTGGGCAGCTCGTCGAGAATCTCGACGAAGCTCGGCACCTTGTAGCCGGTGAGGTGCTCGCGGCAGTGGGCGATGATCGCGGCGGCGTCCAGGGCCGGGTCGCGCAGGCTGACGAACAGCTTCACCGACTCGCCCTTGCGCGCGTCCGGCACGCCGATGGCGATGCACTCGCGGATGCCCGGGTGGCGCATCACCGCGTCCTCCACCTCGTTGGGGAAGACGTTGAAGCCGCTGACCAGGATCATGTCCTTCTTGCGGTCGACGATCTTCAGCAGGCCGTTGGCATCCTGCAGGGCGATGTCGCCGGTGCGCAGCCAGCCGTCGGCGTCCAGCACCTGGGCGGTTTCCTCCGGGCGGCCCCAGTAGCCGAGCATCACCTGCGGGCCGCGCAGGCACAGCTCGCCGGGGACTTCCTGCGGGCACGGGTTGCCTTCGTCATCGAGGATGCGCACCTGGGTGTCGATCAGCGGCTGGCCGACGAAGCCCTCGCGGTAGGGCGTCAGCCGGGTGTTGGTGCACACCACCGGCGATGCCTCGGTGAGGCCGAAGCCCTCCAGCACCGGGGCGCCGGTGAGCGCCTGCCAGCGCCGGCCGACTTCCAGGTTGAGCGGCGCGCCGCCGCTGGTCACCCACTTCAGGTGGCTGAAGTCCAGGCTGGCGAAGGCCGGGTGGTTCATCAGCCCGACGAACAGGCTGTTCAGCCCGCTGAGCAGGCTGAAGGGGTAGCGGCGCATGGCCTCGATGATCTCGTCGAGGTTGCGCCCGTCGCGGATCACCACCGTGTGCAGCCCCATGGCCACGGAACTGAGGCAGTTCGTGGAGAAGGCCATGATGTGGTACAGCGGCAGCGGCGCGATGCGCACGTCGCTGGCCGGGTCGAGCAGGCCCGGGCGCATGAACAGCTCCAGGGTCTGGATGACGTTGGCCAGCAGGTTGTAGTGGCTGAGCATGGCGCCCTTGGAAACCCCGGTGGTGCCGCCGGTGTACTGCAGCAGCGCCAGGCGTTCCAGGCCCGGCTCGGCGTCCAGCGGCGGGGCTTCGGTGCCCAGGCGCAGGGCCTGCATGAAGCGCGTGGCGTCGGCTTCGTCGCATGTGTACTGCGGTGTTTCCATGTCCTCGACCGAGGTCAGCAGCACCTGGCGCACCGCGCTGTCGCCCTGGACCTTGCGCAGCAGCGGCAGCAGGCGGTCGAGCAGCAGTATGGCCACGGCGCCGGAGTCGCGCAGCTGGTGGCTCAGCTCGCCGGCGGTGTACTGCGGGTTGGTGTTGACCAGCACCAGCCCGGCCTTGAGCGCGCCGAAGGCGGCGATGGGGTACTGCAGGGAGTTGGGCAGCATCAGCGCCAGGCGCTCGCCGGGTTGCAGCCCGGCGCAGTGGCGCAGGTAGCGGGCGAAGGCGTCGGCCTGGCGCTCCAGCTCGGCGAAGCTCAGGCAGCTGCCGGCGCAGGAGAAGGCGGGGCGCTCGGGGTGTTCGCGGCTGGCGTCGCGCAGCAGGTCGTGGACGTTGCGGTAACCGCGCGCGGTGAATTGCGCGGCGACATGGCTTTCGGCAGTGACGGGCATCGTCGCCCTCCATCAGTGAATTGTTATTCTGCTCTGCGAAACATGATGTCGAAATCGATGGTATGCGATAGCCTTTGCCTGTGCAACGGCCCGTCGCCCTGCTGTCCGCGGCATGCCGATCTGCTATCGTTCGCCCGCGCCGGACGCCGCTCCGGCCCTTATTTCCCCATAGCCGAGGCAGCATGAGCGACGATTTCGAAGACTCCAGCGCACCCAAGGACCGCAAGTTCGTCGAGGCCCTGGCCCGCGGCCTGGACGTGCTGCGCGCCTTCACCCACGGCTCGGTGGTGCTGGGCAACCAGGAGATCGCGCGGATCACCGGCCTGCCCAAGCCGACCGTGTCGCGCATGACGTATACGCTGACCAGGCTCGGCTACCTCAGCTATTCGCAACAGCACGAGAAGTACCAGTTGGATTCCGGCGTGCTCGCCCTGGGCTACGCCTACGTGTCGAACCTGCGCGTGCGCCAGCTGGCCAAGCCGTACATGGACGCCTTCGCCCGCCGCACCAACACCACCGTGGGCCTGACCTGCCGCGACTGGCTGTCGATGATCTACGTGGAGAACTGCCGGCCGCCGGAGGCCACCTCGCTGCGTATGGACGCTGGCGTGCGCTTGCCGTTGGCTACCACTGCAGCGGGTCGTGCCTACCTGGCGGCGACTCCGGAGCAGGAGCGGGAGCATTTGCTGCAGGCCCTCGAAGCCCGTCATGAAGGCGACTGGGCGGCCATGCGTGCGTCGCTGGAGCGTTCCTTCGAGGAGTATCGCGAGCATGGTTTCTGCCTGTCCCTCGGTGATTGGGACCGTAACGTGCGTGCGGCTGGTGTGCCGCTGCGGCTGGCCGATGGGGGGCTGATGGCGCTGACTTGTGGTGCGCCGTCGTTCCAGTTGAGTGAGGAAACGCTCAAGGGGTCGCTGGCCCATGAGCTGGAGATGCTGGCGCGGGATATCGAGAGCCTGGGGGCCTGAGGCGGGTTCGCGAGCAAGCTCGCTCCTACAAGGTGTGGGTCTGGTGGTGGTGGTGCTCGGGCTTTTCCCTCACCCCAGCCCTCTCCCAGAGGGAGAGGGAGCTGTCCGTGCCGGCTGGGAGTGGGGTTTCAGCTGGGTGGGGGCGGTGCTTGTCCTGAAGAGCGCCCTCTCCCTAACCCTCTCCCTGAAGGGAGAGGGGACCGTTGGGCAGAACTGGGGATTCTGGAGTCAGTCGGCAGCGCCGTTGGTTTCCGGCTGAAACCATTCCTCCTCTCGGCACAGACTAGCCCCCTCTCCCTTCAGGGAGAGGGCTGGGGAGAGGGGACAGAGTCAAGCTACCACTCCAGAGCTGGGAGGGGCCGCAGTGCCTGCCCTGCGCCACCCCATCAATCCCGCCTGGACCTTTGAGCCAGGAGCCAGCTCAGTTTCCCCGACTGACTCCAATCTTCCCGCACACACCGAACGGTCCCCTCTCCCTCCGGGAGAGGGTTAGGGTGAGGGGGCCGCAGGCCTGCCCTACGCCACCTCCATCAACCCTGCATAAGCCTTCAGGTGATGGTCGTCATCGCCCAACTGGTGACCCAGCATCACCAGCCGCTTGGCGTGGTGCGCCAGCACGTATTCCCAGGTCATGCCGATGCCGCCGTGCAGCTGGATCGCCTGCTCGGCGATGTAGCGCCCGGCGCGGGTGACGATGAACTTGGCCGCGGCCAGGGTGCGGCTGCGCTCGGCGCTGTCCGGCTGGTCCGCCACGCACGCGGCCAGGATGGCCATGCTGGTGGCCTGCTCCAGTTCGCTGCGCATGTCCACCATGCGGTGCTGCAGCACCTGGAACTTGCCGATGGGCACGCCGAACTGCTTGCGCGTCTTCAGGTAGTCGAGGGTCAGGGCGCAGGCTTCCTGCATGCTGCCCAGGGCTTCCGCGCACTGCGCGGCGATGGCGCGGCCCTGCTGATAGCGCAGCGCCGGCAATGCTTCGCCCGGCACGCCGACGGCCTCGGCCACGGCGCCGTCGAGGAACAGCTCGCAAGCCTTCTGCCCGTCGATGGTCGGGTAGGCGCGGCGCTGCACGCCGGGCTGTTGCGGATCGACCAGGAACAGGCCGATGCCCGCCTCGTCCCGCGCGTTGCCCGCTACCCGCGCCGAAACCAGGATCGCCGCGGCGCTCTGCCCGCCGATCACCACCGCCTTGCGGCCGCTGAGCTTCCAGGCGTCTCCGGCCTTCTCCGCGCGGGTCTGCACGTCGTGCAACTGGTAATGGCTCTGCGGCTCTTCCAGGGCCACCGCCAGCTGTGCCTCGGCGCTGGCGATGCGCGGCAGCCAGCTTTCCTTCTGCGCCTGGCTGCCCAGTTGGGCGAGCAGCCCGCCGGCGTGCACCACCGATTGCAGGTAGGGCTCTAGGCACAGGCCGCGGCCCAGTTCGGTGAGCACCAGCATGCTGTCCACGCCGCCGCCGAAGCCGCCGTAGGCTTCGGGTAGCGACACCGAGGTCAGCCCCAGTTCGCCCAGCTGGCGCCAGAAGCCGGCGCTATAGCCCAGCTCGCTCTTGCCGAAGCCCTCGCGCCTGTCGAAGGCGTATTCGTCGCGCACCAGGCGTGCCGCGGTGTCCTGCAGCATCTGCTGCTCTTCGCTGAGTTTGAAGTCCATGCTCACGCCCTCACAGCTCGAGAATCATCTTCGAGACGATGTTCTTCTGGATTTCGTTGGAGCCGCCGAAGATCGACAGCTTGCGCAGGTTGAAGTACTGGCTGGCCGGCGCGCTGGCGTAGTCGGCGTGCAGCGGCTCGGCGCCCAGCTCGAATTCCTCTTCGATGAAGGGCAGCGCGTAGGGGCCGATGACCTTGCGCAGCAGGTGGCTGATGGCCTGGCGGATCTCGGTGCCCTTGATCTTGAGGATCGAGCTTTCCGCCCCCGGCACGCCGCCTTCGCGGGCGGCGGCGAGGATGCGCAGGGTGCTCATCTCGATGGCCATCAGCTGCATCTCCACCTCGGCCACCTGGGCGCGGAACAGCGGGTCTTCCAGCATCGGCCTGCCGTCGCACAGCTCGCGGCTGGCCACGCGCTTGAGGTGCGCCAGCACCGCCTTGGACGCGCCTATGCCGGCCAGGCCGGTGCGCTCGTAGGTGAGCAGGTACTTGGCGCAGGTCCAGCCTTCGTTCTCGCGGCCGACCAGGTTCTGCAGCGGCACCTTCACGTTGTCGAAGAAGACTTCGTTGACCTCGTGCTCGCCGTCCAGGGTGATGATCGGCCGCACGGTGATGCCCGGCGACTTCATGTCGATCAGCAGAAAGCTGATGCCGCGCTGCTGCTGGGCCTCCGGGTCGGTGCGCACCAGGCAGAAGATCCAGTCGGCGTGCTGGCCCAGTGTCGTCCAGGTCTTCTGGCCGTTCACCACGTAATGGTCGCCCTCGCGCACTGCGCGGGTTTTCAGCGACGCCAGGTCGGAGCCGGCGCCCGGCTCGGAGTAGCCCTGGCACCACCAGTCGGTGCCGTCGAGGATGCGCGGCAGGTAGTGGGCCTGCTGCTCGGGCGTGCCGAACTTGATGATCACCGGGGCGACCATGTTCACGCCGAAGGGGATGGTGCGCGGCGCGCCGAAGGCGGCGCATTCCTCCTCGAAGATGTGCTTCTGCACGGCGTTCCAGCCGGTGCCGCCGAATTCCACCGGCCAGTGGCTGGCGTACCAGCCCTGCTCGCTGAGGGCGCGTTGCCAGCGCTGGTGGTCCTGTTTGTTCAGGTGCTTGCCCAGGCGCACCTTGCTGGCGATGTCGGCCGGCAGCTTGTCGCGCAGGAAAGCGCGGACTTGGTCGCGGAAGGCCAGTTCGTCGGGGGTGAAGTGGATGTCCATGGCGGTTCCTTAGAGGTCGGCGAAACGGCGGCCTTCGGCCACCAGGCGTTCGAGCAGCGGTGCCGGCTCCCACCAGGCGCCGAAGTGCTGGTGGAATTCGCGGATGCGTTGCAGTACGTGGTCCAGGCCCAGCCGGTCGGCGTGGAACAGCGGGCCGCCGCGCCAGGCGGGGAAGCCGTAGCCGTTGAGGAAGATCAGGTCGACGTCGCTGGCGCGCTGGGCGATGCCCTCGTCGAGGATGCGCGCGGCCTCGTTGACCAGGGCGAAGATGCAGCGCTCGACGATGTGCTCGTTAGTCACCGGCTGGCGAACGATGCCGCGGGTGGCCGCGGCCTGCTCCAGCATGGCCGGCAGCGCCGGGTTGTCCTGCGGGGTACGCGAGCCTTGCGGGTAGAGGTAGAAGCCGGTGCCGGTCTTCTGCCCGAGCATGCCGGCGGCGAACAGGTGGTCGAGCACCGTGGGCAGCGTCTGCCCGGGCTCGAGGCCGGGGCGCTGGCGCTCGCGGATGGCGTGGCTGATGTCTAGCCCGGAGAGGTCGCGCACTGCCAGCGGGCCCATGGCCATGCCGAAGTCGCGCAGGGCAGCGTCCACCTGGGCGGGGTTTGCGCCCTCCTCCAGGAGGAACTCGGCCTGGCGGCCGTACTGGAAGATCATGCGGTTGCCGACGAAGCCGTCGCACACGCCCACCGCCACCGCGACCTTCTTCAGGCGCTTGCCCAGTTGCATGGCGCTGGCCAGCACTTCGGCGGAAGTCTCGCGGCCGCGCACCACTTCCAGCAGGCGCATGACGTTGGCCGGGCTGAAGAAGTGCAGGCCGACCACGTCCTGCGGGCGGCGGGTGAAGGCGGCGATGGCATCGAGGTCCAGCGACGAGGTGTTGCTGGCGAGGATGGCGCCGGGCTTGCACACCGCGTCCAGGCGCTCGAAGACCTGGCGCTTGACCTCCAGGCTCTCGAACACGGCTTCGATCGCCAGGTCCACGTCGGCCAGCGCGGCGTAGTCGAGCACGCCCTGGATCAGGCCCAGGCGTTTTTCCATTGCGTCGCTGGTGAGGCTGCCGCGCTCGACGCTGGCCTGGTAGGTGGCGCGAGCGCGCTGCAGGGCGCGGTCGAGGGCGGCGCCGTCGACTTCCAGCAGCTTCACCGGGATGCCGACGTTGGCGAAGCACAGGGCGATGCCCACGCCCATGGTGCCGCCGCCGATCACCGCGGCCGTGCGCACTTCGCGCACCGGGGTGTCGGCGGGCAGGCCGGCGATCTTCGCCGCTTCGCGCTCGGCGAAGAAGGCGTGGATGAGGGCGGCGCGCTGCGGCGACTCCAGGCATTCCTGGAACAGCTCGCGCTCGCGCTTCAGGCCCTCGGCCAGGGGCAGGCGGCTGGCGGCTTCCACCGCGGCCACGCAGCGCAGCGGGGAGAACAGGCCGGGCATGCGCTTCTGCACCTCGGCGTGCTTGGCGGCGATCAGCGCGGCGTCGCCTTGCACCTGGCGCTCGCCGGTGCGGCGCGGGCCGCGGCCCTCGTCCAGCAGGCGGCGGGCGTAGGCCAGGCCGGCTTCGGCCAGGTCGCCGTCGACGAGTTCGTCGAGGATGCCGTATTCCACGGCCTGCGGCGCCTTCACCGGGTTGCCGGAGACGATCATCTCCAGCGCCCGTTCCACGCCGACCAGGCGCGGCAGGCGCTGGGTGCCGCCGGCGCCGGGAAGCAGGCCGATCTTCACTTCCGGCAGGCCGACCTGGGCGTCGGCCCGGGCGATGCGGTAATGGCAGGCCAGCGCCACTTCCAGCCCGCCGCCCAGGGCGGTGCCGTGGATGACCGCCACGCTGGGCTTGGCGGAGGCCTCGATGGCTTCCACCACCTCGGGCAGCGAGGGCGCCTGCGGCGGCTTGCCGAATTCCTTGATATCCGCCCCGGCCATGAAGGTGCGCCCGGCGCACACCAGCACCACCGCGCGCACCGCGGCATCCGCCTCGGCCTCGCGGAAGGCCCGCAGCAACCCGGCGCGCACCGCCAGGCCCAGGGCGTTGACCGGGGGATTGTCGACCTTGATCAGGGCCACGTCGGCGTGACGTTCGACCTGCACTACCTCGGACATGCTCAGCGTCTCCGTTGTAATTGTGGTTTTTAACGGAATCATGTTTCGCTGTGCAGAATATAAAGATCACTGGGGGTTGTCGAGGGGGTTGTGCTCTCGTAGGAGCGAGGGGGGCGCCTAGCCCTTGCTCGCGAACGGTGCCTCCCGGCTGCTTCGGTGTCGTGGCTTGACTCCGCCCCCTCTCCCTAACCCTCTCCCTGAAGGGAGAGGGGACCGTTCGGTGTGCTTGGGCATTCCTGAGTTAGCCGGCAGCGCCAGCGGTTTCCGGCTGAAACCATCACTTCTCTCGGCACAGACTGCCCCCTCTCCCTTCAGGGAGAGGGCTGGGGAGAGGGCGCTCTTCGGACAAACACCATAGGCCCGGCCGGAAATCCGTTCGCGAGCAAGCTCGCTCCTACGAGAGCGTAGAGTGTGGTGGTCAAATAATTTCGGAGAGCGCAAAGCGCAGGACGTTGGGGCGGCGGCCGAAACGCAGACAAAAAAAGACCGCTCTCCCCTGCCTGAATCTGGAAAAGCGGTCTGTTAAGCGAAAAGAAGTCGTGGAAAGGTCGTTATAGCCCCCCGCCGTTGCAGCTTGTTTACAGGCGAAAAAAAGCCGCGCCCTTGCGGGGCGCGGCTTCTTCAAAGGTGCGGTCGGCTATCAGAAGGCCGGAACCACGGCGCCCTTGTATTTCTCCAGGATGAACTGCTTCACCTCGGGGCTGTGCAGGGCGGCGGCCAGTTTCTGCATGGCGTCGCTGTCCTTGTTGTCCGGGCGGGCTACCAGGATGTTCACGTAGGGCGAGTCGGAACCCTCGATGGCCAGGGCGTCCTTGGTCGGGTTCAGCTTGGCTTCCAGGGCGTAGTTGGTGTTGATCAGCGCCAGGTCGACCTGGCCCAGCACGCGCGGCAGGGTCGCGGCTTCCAGTTCACGCACCTTGATGTTCTTCGGGTTGTCGGTGATGTCTTTCGGGGTGGCGGTGATGCTCTTCTCGTCCTTGAGCTTGATCAGGCCGGTCTTGGCCAGCAGCAGCAGGGCGCGGCCGCCGTTGGTGGCGTCGTTGGGGATCACCACGGTGGCGCCGGAGGGCAGTTCGTCGAGCTTCTTGTACTTGCTGGAGTAGGCGCCCAGCGGCTCGATGTGCACGCCGGTGACGGCCACCAGGCTGGTGCCCTTGGACTTGTTGAACTCGTCCAGGTACGGCTGGTGCTGGAAGAAGTTGGCGTCCAGGCGCTTCTCGGCGACCTGGGTGTTGGGCTGCACGTAGTCGGTGAATTCCTTGACCTTCAGCTCCACCCCTTCCTTGGCCAGGATGGGTTTGACGAAGTTGAGGATTTCCGCGTGCGGCACCGGGGTGGCGGCCACGCTGAGGGTTTCGGCCGCGTTGGCGCCGGTGATCGACAGCGCCGCGGTGGCGGCGAAGGCGGCAAGCAGTTTCTTCATGGAGCGCTCCTTTTGGGATTTTCCTGTGGCCCGCGGGGCCTTGTGGTTATTTGCGGGAGAAGTGGACCACCAGCTTGTCGCCGACGGTTTGCAGAACCTGTACCAGCACCAGCAGCATGATCACGGTGACCACCATGACGTCGGTCTGGAAGCGCTGGTAGCCGAAGCGGATGGCCAGGTCGCCGAGGCCGCCGGCGCCGACCACGCCGGCCATCGCGGTGTAGGACACCAGGGTGATGGCGGTGACGGTGATGGCGGCGATGATGCCCGGGCGGGCCTCCGGCAGCAGGGCGTTGCAGATGATCTGACGGGTGCTGGCGCCCATCGCCTGGGTGGCCTCGATGATGCCCTTGTCCACCTCGCGCAGGGCGGTTTCCACCAGGCGCGCGAAGAACGGCGTGGCGCCCACCACCAGCGGCGGGATGGCCCCGGCGACGCCCAGCGAGGTGCCGGTGATCAGCACGGTGAAGGGGATCATCACGATCAGCAGGATGATGAACGGCAGCGAGCGCAGCACGTTGACCACAAAGGACAGCAGGGCGTAGACCGCGCGGTTCTGGAACAGCTGCCTGGGCCCGGTGAGGAACAGCAGCACGCCCAGCGGCAGGCCGAGGATGACGGTGAACAGCAGCGAGCCGCCGAGCATCCAGAAGGTGTCGATGCTGGCCTGGAGGATTTCCGACCAGTCGATATTTATAAAGAAGTCGTTCATGCGCGCAGCACCTCTACATGCACCTCGGCCGCATTCAGCTGGGCCATGGCCGCCTCCATGTCACCGCCCACCAGGGCCAGGGTCAGCTGGCCGTAGGGCTGGTCCTTGATGCGGTCGATGCGCCCGGCGAGGATGCTGTAGTCCACCCCGGTCTGCCGCGCCACCGTGCCCAGCAGCGGGGCGTAGGTGGCCTCGCCGCGGAAGGTCAGGCGCAGGATGCGCCCGGGCACGTGGGCGAAGTCGTCGTGCTGCTCGTCCTCGTCGACGCGCTCGGCCTCGAAGACGAAGCGCCGGGTGGTTTCGTGCTGCGGGTGGAGGAAGACGTCGGCCACCTCGCCCTGCTCGACGATGCTGCCGGCGTCCATCACCGCCACGCGGTCGCAGACGCGGCGGATCACGTCCATCTCGTGGGTGATGAGGACGATGGTCAGCTTCAGCTCGCGGTTGATCTCCGCCAGCAGCTGCAGGACCTGGCCGGTGGTCTGCGGGTCCAGCGCGCTGGTGGCCTCGTCGCAGAGCAGCAGCTTGGGCCCGCAGGCCAGGGCGCGGGCGATGCCGACGCGCTGCTTCTGGCCGCCGGAAAGCTGCGCCGGGTATTTGCGGGCGTGGTCCTGCAGGCCCACGCGCTTGAGCAGTTCATCCACCCGCGCGGCGATCTGCGCGGCGCTGAAGCTGCCGGCCAGCTTCATCGGCATGGCGATGTTCTCGGCCACGGTCTTGGAGGCCAGCAGGTTGAAGTGCTGGAAGATCATCCCGACGCGCTGGCGGAAGCGCCGCAGGCCGTCGGCGTCGAGGGCGGTGACGTCCTCGCCGTCGATGACGATGCGCCCGCCGCTGGGCTCTTCCAGGCGGTTGATCAGGCGCAGCAGGGTGCTCTTGCCGGCGCCGGAGTGGCCGATCAGGCCGAACACCTGGCCGGCGCCGATGCTCAGGCGCGTCGGCTGCAGGGCCGGGATGTCGCGGCCGGCGACGCGGTAGGTCTTGTGGACGTCGTGGAATTCGATCACGTGGCGAACCTTGTGGGTACGGCGAAGTGTGGGAATGGCGCGCTCTGCCGGGGTGTCCTGGCAAACGAGCGTAGGCGCTCGGCAAAAACCGCGCATTTTACCCTGCTTTCCTATAGCCGATTAATCCTTGTTCGGATAAGGGCCGAGCAAAATGGAATAAGACGGGCGGACGCGGCTTTCAGGGCTCGCACTTGACCGGGGCGGCGGCCTTGGGCTGGCCGATGTCCTTGACGTCGGCGGCCAGCGCTGGGGCGCGCGGCATCAGCGAGCGGGCGCGGGCCAGGGCGTTGCTGGCGCCGTTGACGTCGCCGGCCTGCAGGGCCTCGCGGCTGCGTTGCAGGTAGGCGTCGGCCAGGCGCTGGCGGCGTTCGGCCAGCTGCGCGGCGTCCTCGTGCTCCTGGCCCAGCTGCAGTTGCGCGGCTTCCAGCTGGCCGGCGGCCAGGCGGGCCTCGAAGCCGGAGCCGCTCGGCGCCTGGCCGGACAGGCTCTGGCACGCGCCCAGCAGCAGGGCGAGGGAGAGGACGGAAAGCAGACGGAGGGCAAGGAACTTCATGCCAGTCATTCTCGATTGATCAAAAAATCGACAAATTCTACACCGTCCGCCGCGGCAGGACAAAACTCAGCAGGAACAGCGCTGCGGCACTGACCACGATGGACGGCCCGGCCGGGGTGTCCTTGAACCACGACAGCGTGAGCCCGGCGCACACCGCCACCAGGCCCACCAGGGTGGCGCCGAAGGCCATCTGCTCGGGGCTGCGGGCGTGGCGCTGGGCGGCGGCGGCGGGGATGATCAGCAGCGAGGTGATCAGCAGCACGCCGACGATCTTCATGGCCACGGCGATGACGATGGCGATCAGCAGCATCAGCGCCAGGCGGATGGCGGTGACCGGCAGGCCCTCGACCCGTGCCAGCTCCTCGTGCACGGTGATCGCCAGCAGCGGCCGCCACAGCCAGCAGATCAGCCCCAGCACCAGGGCGCTGCCGGCGACTATCCACATGAGGTCGGTCTGGCTCACCGCCAGCAGGTCGCCGAACAGGTAGGCCATCAGGTCCACCCGCACTTCCTTCATGAAGCTCAGGGTCACCAGGCCCAGGGACAGCGTGCTGTGGGCGAGGATGCCCAGCAGGGTGTCGGCCGCCAGCGGCTGGCGCTGCTGCAGGGTCACCAGCAGCACGGCCAGCAGCACGCAGCCGACGGTCACCGCGAGGGTCGGGCTGACGTCCAGCAGGAAGCCCAGGGCCACGCCGAGCAGCGCGGCGTGGGACAGGGTGTCGCCGAAATAGGCCATGCGCCGCCAGACCACGAAGGAGCCCAGGGGGCCGGCGACCAGCGCCAGGGACAGCCCGGCCAGCAGCGCGTAGAGAAGGAAATCAGCCATGGTTGCAGTCGGGGCCGTGCTTGTGGACCGGGGTCAGTTTGCCGTGGATCGCCAGGCCGGCGCCGCCCTGCGGCACCACTTCGCCGTGCAGGTCGTGGGCATGGTCGTGGTGGTGGTGGTAGACCGCCAGGCTGCGGGCGTCCTGGCCGAACAGCTCGACGAAGGCCGGGTCGCCGCTGACCTGCTCGGGGTGCCCGTGGCAGCACACGTGGCGGTTCAGGCAGACCACCTGGTCGGTGGTGCTCATCACCAGGTGCAGGTCGTGGGAGACCATCAGCACGCCGCAGCCCAGGCGGTCGCGCAGGCGGGTGATCAGGCGGTACAGCTCGGCCTGGCCGGCGACGTCGACGCCCTGCACGGGCTCGTCGAGCACCAGCAGCTGCGGCTTGCGCAGCAGCGCGCGGGCCAGCAGCACGCGCTGCAGTTCGCCGCCGGAGACGGTCTGCAACGGGCTGTCCAGCACCTGCGCGGCGCCCACTTCCTTGAGCGCGGCCAGGGCCTGCTCGCGGCCCACGCCGGGCACCAGGCGCAGGAAGCGCAGCACCGAGAGCGGCAGGGTCGGGTCGACGTGGAGCTTCTGCGGCATGTAGCCGATGGTCAGCTTCGGCTGGCGCCACACTGTGCCGCTGTCGGGCCTGAGCAGGCCGAGCACGCTGCGCACCAGGGTGGTCTTGCCGGCGCCGTTGGGGCCGATCAGGGTGACGATCTCGCCGGCGCCGATGCTCAGGCTGACGTTCTGCAGCACCGCCTGCCCGGCATAGCGCACGCCCACCCCTTCGAGGCGGACCAGGGGCTGGCTCATCAGGCCTCCCGCTGCTTGGGCGCGCAGGCGGCGCAGAGGCCGACCACTTCGACGGTCTGCGTCTCGACGCTGAAGCCGACGCCTTCGGCGCCGGCGACTATGGCCTGGCTGATGGCCGGCTGCTCCAGCTCGATGGCGGTGTGGCAGGCGCGGCAGATGAGGAACTGGCCCTCGTGGGCGTGCTCGGGGTTGTTGCAGCCGACGAAGGCGTTGAGCGAGGCGATGCGGTGCACCAGGCCGTTTTCCAGGAGGAAGTCCAGCGCCCGGTAGACGGTGGGCGGCGCGGCGCGGCGGCCGTCTTCTTCGCTGAGCACGGCGAGGATGTCGTAGGCGCCCAGCGGCCTGTGGCTCTGCCAGACCAGTTCCAGCACGCGCCGGCGCAGCTCGGTCAGGCGCACGCCCTGGCGCGCGCAGAGCGCGTCGGCCTCGGCCAGGGCGCCGGCCACGCAGGTGGCGTGGTCGTGCGGGCGGCAGGCCAGCGGGGTGTTGGGCATCAACTTGTACATTGCGGCGACGACGCTCGGGTACGGAGACGTTATTATATTACCCTTTACCTCCCTTCCCGTGTGAGTCCGCCGTGTCCCTGCGCCCATCCGCCCTGCTCCTCGCCTGTTGCACCCTGTTCCTGAGCCTTGGCGCCAGCGCCGAGGTCAAGGTGCTGACCAGCATCAAGCCGCTGCAACTGATCGCCGCCGCCGTCCAGGACGGCGAGGGCAGCCCCGACGTGCTGCTGCCGCCCGGCGCCTCGCCGCACAGCTACGCCCTGCGCCCCTCGGACGTGCGCCGCCTGCGCGAGGCCCAGTTGTTCTACTGGGTGGGCCCGGACATGGAAGTGTTCCTCGACAAGCCGCTGCAGGCCCGCCAGGCGCCCAGCGTGGCGGTGCAGGAGCTGCCGGGCATGCACCTGCGCAAGTTCGTCAACTTCGAGACCATGAGCCACGCCGACTACGAGGACCACGACCACGATCACCGCCCCGGCACCCTGGACGCGCACCTCTGGCTGCTGCCGGCCAACGCCCAGGCCATCGCCGCGCGCATGGCCGAGGACCTGGCCATCGCCGACCCGCTCAACGCCGGGCGCTACCAGGCCAACCTCAAGGCCTTCGACGAGCGCATGGAACAGCTCGACGCGCGCCTGAAGCAGCGCCTGGCGCCGCTGGTCGGCAAGCCCTACTTCGTCTTCCACGAGGCCTTCGACTATTTCGAGGAAGCCTACGGCCTGCGCCACGCCGGGGTCTTCGCCCTGTCCGCGGACGTGCAGCCGGGGGCGAAGCACGTCGCCGCGATGCGCGCGCAACTGCAGAAGGCCGGCCCGTCCTGCATCTTCAGCGAACCGCCGATCCGCCCGCGCCTGGCCGATACCCTCAGCGCCGGCCTGCCGGTGCAGCTGGCCGAGCTGGATGACCTCGGTATGGCGGTCAAGGTCGACGCCAATGGCTACGAGAAGCTGCTGGGTAACCTGGCCGACGAGTTCGCCGGGTGCCTGGAGAAGCTCTGAGGCGGCGCTCTCGTAGGATGGGTTGAGCGAAGCGATACCCATCGGGCCATGCCATGGTGATGGGTATCGCAAGCTCAACCCATCCTACGGTCTTTGGTGGGGTGAGAGGGAATGGTGCCTGCCGGGGGGCCATGGTGCTGGGATGGGTACCGCTCCCTCTCCCCAGCCCTCTCCCTGAAGGGAGAGGGGGCTAGTTCGTGCCGAGAATAGAACAGGCATCAGCCTGAAAATTTCGGCGTTGCCGGCTAACTCCTATATCTCCGACTCTGCCCAACGGTCCCCTCTCCCTTCAGGGAGAGGGTTAGGGAGAGGGCGCTCTTGCGCTCTTGGGCTCTTAGGCTCTTGCCCCCACCCCAACCCCTCCCTCCCGCCCCCGCTCACCTACACTTTCCCCCTGCGTCCCATCGCCTCATAGGCAAATACCTCTTCCGGGTACTAGAGTCTCCGGCTGGACTAAATACACAATATGTAGTTTCGTGTATTTACTGGATAACTAGATATTGCGGTCTGCCCCAAGCCGGCCGCGCACCAACGGGAGGATCTTCAGCGGATGGCCAAGACCGATGCTCGCCCGCAGGGCACAGACCAGGCGGCACTCGAACTGCAGCCGGCGTCCCAGGACATCTGGGACAGCAAGTACCGGCTCAAGCAGAAGGACGGCACGCCCATCGACGCCAGCGTCGACGAGACCTGGCAGCGGGTGGCCCGCGCCCTGGCCGACGTCGAGCCGGACGCGGCGACCCGCGAGCACTGGTACGAGCGCTTCCTCTGGGCCCTGCGCCATGGCGCCATCCCGGCCGGGCGGATCATCTCCAACGCCGGCGCCCAGGGGCACAAGCCGGCCACCTCGACCATCAACTGCACCGTCTCCGGGATCATCCACGACTCCATGGACGACATCCTGCAGAAGGTCCACGAGGCCGGCCTGACGCTCAAGGCCGGCTGCGGCATCGGCTACGAGTTCAGCACCCTGCGCCCGCGCGGCGCCTACGTGTCCGGCGCCGGCGCGCACACCAGCGGGCCGCTGTCGTTCATGGATATCTTCGACAAGATGTGCTTCACCGTCAGCTCCGCCGGCGGCCGCCGCGGCGCGCAGATGGGCACCTTCGACGTCGCCCACCCGGACGTGCGCGAGTTCATTCGCGCCAAGCGCGAGGACGGCCGGCTGCGCCAGTTCAACCTCAGCCTGCTGATCACCGACGACTTCATGCAGGCGGTGCAGGCCGACGCCGACTGGCCGCTGCTGTTCCCGGTGCACCACAAGGAGCGCGACGAGGTCGACCTGGACGACCCGGCCCAGGTGCTCTGGCGCGACTGGCCGATCCACGACGAATACCTGGTCGGCGAGGACGGCCGCGTCGCCTGCAAGGTCTACGGGCGCGTCAAGGCGCGGCACCTGTGGGACATGATCATGGTCTCCACCTACGACTACGCCGAGCCGGGCTTCATCCTCATCGACCGCGTCAACGAGCTGAACAACAACTGGTGGTGCGAGGCCATCCGCGCCACCAACCCCTGCGGCGAGCAGCCGCTGCCGCCCTATGGCTCCTGCCTGCTGGGCTCGGTGAACCTCACCGGCTTCGTCGTCGACCCCTTCGGCGAGGAGCCGCACTTCGACTGGGAGCGCTACCGCGAGGTGGTGCGGGTGTTCACCCGCATGCTCGACAACGTGGTGGAGGTCAACGGCCTGCCGCTGGCGCAGCAGCGCGAGGAAATCCTCGGCAAGCGCCGCCACGGCATGGGCTTCCTTGGCCTGGGCTCGACGCTGACCATGCTCAAGCTGCGCTACGGCAGCCCCGAGGCCTGCGTGTTCACCGAGGAAGTGGCGCGCGAAATGGCCCTGGTGGGCTGGGAAGTGGCCCTCGACCTGGCCCTGGAGAAAGGCCCGGCGCCGGTGCTGGCGCAGGACTACGAAGTGACCGCGGAAATGCTGCGCAAGCGCCCGGAAATGGCCGCCGACGGCCTGAAAGTGGGCGACCGCGTGCCCGGGCGCGTCCTCCACGCCAAGTATTCGCGCTACATGCAGCGCATCGCCGAGCACGCGCCGCAGCTGGTCGAGGCCCTGGCCCGCCACGGCGCGCGCTTCACCCACCACAGCTCCATCGCGCCCACCGGCACCATCAGCCTGAGCCTGGCCAACAACGCCTCCAACGGCATCGAGCCGAGCTTCGCCCACCACTACTCGCGCAACCTGATCCGCGCCGGGCGCAAGACCAAGGAGAAGATCTCGGTGTTCAGCTACGAACTGCTGGCCTACCGCGCCAAGGTCGACGCCAAGGCCGTGCCCGACGCCGAGGACGGCAAGCACCGCCTGCCGGAGTACTTCGTCACCGCCGACGACATCACCCCGCAGCAGCACGTGGACATCCAGGCGGCGGCGCAGCGCTGGATCGACTCGTCGATCTCCAAGACCGCCAACGTGCCCACCGACTACCCCTTCGAGGACTTCAAGGACATCTACCTCTATGCCTGGCGCCAGGGCCTGAAGGGCTGCACCACCTTCCGCTTCAACCCGGCCGCCTTCCAGGGCGTGCTGGTCAAGGACTCGGACCTGGAGAAGACCCTCTACCGCTTCGAGCTGGAAGACGGCAGCACGGTGGAACTCAAGGGCAACGAGGAAGTGGAGTACGACGGCGAGACCCACACCGCCGCCAACCTGTTCGATGCCTTGAAAGAAGGCTACTACGGCAAGTTCTGAAGCCGCGGAGGAATCCCATGCCAGTGAAAATCAACCAGAAGATCCGCAGCTTCGAAGTGGTCGACGTCGCCGAGGAAAAGGCCCGCGCCGAGGCTGCCGCGGCGGCGGCCGTGGTGAAGATGGACGAAACCCTGCAGCGCCCGGAGATCCTGGTGGGCGCCACCTACAAGATCAAGTCGCCGCTGTTCGAGCACGCGCTCTACGTGACCATCAACGACATGGTGCTCAACCCCGACACGCCCTACGAGCAGCGCCGGCCCTTCGAGATATTCATCAACTCGAAGAACATGGACCACTTCCAGTGGATAGTCGCCCTCACCCGCATCATGTCGGCAGTGTTCCGCAAGGGCGGCGACTGCACCTTCCTGGTGGAGGAAATGAAGGCGGTGTTCGACCCGCGCGGCGGCTATCTCAAGCGCGGCGGCATCTACATGCCCTCCATCGTCGCCGAGATAGGCGCGGTGGTGGAGCGCCACCTGGTAGCCATCGGCCTGATGCAGGGCCCGCAGATCGACGAGGAACAACGTCTGTACCTGGCGGAAAAACGCGCGGCCTACGAAGCGGCCCAGGGCACCAACAAGGCCGAACCCGGCGAAGGCTTCCCCGCCGGCGCCCAGCTGTGCGGCAAGTGCAGCACCATGGCGGTGGTGCAGATGGACGGCTGCGCGACCTGTCTGAATTGCGGGTATTCGAAATGTGGGTGAGCCGGCGCTACGCGACGCATGCGTCGCGCCGGCGAACGACCGGCCAAGGATGGCCGGGCCGGGGTTGAACTTGGGCAGAGGAGTATCGACAGGGATGTCTGCTCAAGATCGGATCTTCACTCCATAAGAGCATGCGTCGCGCCGGCGAACGACCGGCCAAGGATGGTCGGGCCGGGGCTGAACTTGGGCAGCGGAGCAACGACAGGGATGTCTGCTCAAGATTGGATCTTCACTCCATAAGAGCATGCGTCGCACCAGTACACCCCTGTAGGAGCGAGCTTGCTCGCGAACCAAGCCCTGCAGAGAAGCCATTCGCGAGCAAGCTCGCTCCTACGAAAAGCCGTGCCATCCTGCAGAACCGTGGGGCGTCATCCCGCGATCGCGCGCAGGGCGCGCTCCTACAAGTGGGCATCGAGGCCCCTGGGACGCACGGACGTAGGAGCGGACTCCGTCCGCGATAGCGTACATACGCCGACCCTGCCGGCGGAAATCGCGGATAAATCCGCTCCTACACAAAACCGTACCGTCCGGCGGCGGCCCTACAACGCAAACGGCAAATGAATGTCCACCTTCTGCCGCTTCGCCAGGCGCCGTTCGAACTCGCCCGGGTCGTGGATCAGCACGTCCTGCCCGGCGAAGGCCTCGGCGGCGATCAGGCGCGACAGCCAGAAGCGCACGCAGGCCACGCGCAGCATTTCCGGCCACAGCTCGGCTTCCAGGGCGGTGAATGGCCGGCGGCTGGCGTAGGCGGCCAGCAGCGCGCGGGCGCGGGGGCCGTCGAGTTCGCCGTCTTCGTGAGAGCACCAGTCGTTCAGGGTGATCGCCAGGTCGTAGAGCATCCAGCCCGAACAGGCGTTGTAGAAGTCGATCACCCCGGCCAGGTGCGGGCCGTCGAACAGCACGTTGTCGCGGAACAGGTCGGCGTGCAGGTTGGCGCGCGGCAGCTCGGGCTGTTCGGCGAGCAGTCGGGCGATTTCCTCCAGGGCGTTTTCCAGCAGTTCGCGCGGGGCCGGGGCCAGGTGCGAGGCGAGGTTCTCGCCCTGGTGCAGCATCCAGCTCAGGCCGCGGTCGCTGGGGCGTTCGATGATGCGCCCACGGGTGGCCAGGTGCAGGCGCGCCAGCAGGGCGCCGACCTCGCCGCAATGGTGGGCGTTGGGCTGGCGCTCGTGGCGGCCGGGCAGGCGCGGCTGCAGCAGCGCCGGCTTGCCCTCCAGCTGGCGCAGGGCCTCGCCGGTTTCGGTGCGCAGGGCGTAGGGCACCGGCAGGTCGGCCTCGTGGAGCACGTCGAGCAGTTCGACGAAGAACGGCAGGTCCTGCACCGGGCCGCGCTCGACCAGGGTCAGGACGAATTCGCCGCGCTCCAGGCTGACGAAGAAGTTGCTGTTCTCCGAGCCCTCGGGGATGCCGCGGAACTCGTGCAGGCGCCCCAGTCCGTAGGGAGCGAGGAAGCTTTCCAGGGTGGAACGCTCAAGAGGGGTGAATACCGACATGCTCAGGCCTCGTGAGCGCCATGGGGTTGAAGGTTTACCAGCTGAAGATCTGCCACTGCGGGATCAGCTTGTCCGGCTGGTCGGAACGGATGAAATTGCCATCGCTGCCGTCCTGGCGCACCAGGAAGTACGGCTTGCCATGCTTGGGCGTGACCTTGATGGCGTAGAGGAAGCCGTTGACCCGGTATTCCTGGATGGTCTTGTCGCCCTCCTGGCGGATGGTCACATCCGGTTCGGGCGTCGGCGCTTCCTCGTCCACCGCCATGGCGACCAGGGGGGATACGGCCAGCAGGGCGGCGAGCAACCAGCGTTTGCGACTGCGCATGATAACCTTGTTCCTTTGTCGATTCGGCTGGGGTCATTCTAGCCCCTGGCCTCCGGAAAAGGTTGATTCCACTCATGAGTCAAGCACCCCTCGTCCTCGTGGACGGCTCTTCCTACCTGTACCGCGCCTTCCATGCCCTGCCGCCGCTGACCACCTCCACCGGCATGCCCACGGGCGCGGTGAAGGGGGTGCTGAACATGCTCAAGAGCCTGCGCAAGCAGTACCCGGACAGCCCCTTCGCGGTGGTCTTCGACGCCAAGGGCCCGACCTTCCGCGACGAGCTGTTCGCCGAGTACAAGTCGCACCGTCCGCCGATGCCGGACGAGCTGCGGGTGCAGATCGAGCCGCTGCACGCGGCGGTGCGCGCGCTGGGCCTGCCGCTGCTGTGCGTGGAAGGGGTGGAGGCCGACGACGTGATCGGCACCCTGGCCCGCAGCAGCGCCGCGGCGCAGCGCCCGGTGGTGATCTCCACCGGCGACAAGGACATGGCCCAATTGGTCGACGGGCACATTACGCTGGTCAACACCATGACCGGTAGCACGCTGGACGTGGATGGCGTTAAAGAGAAATTCGGCGTCGGTCCTGAGCTGATCATCGACTACCTGGCGCTGATGGGCGACAAGGTCGACAACATCCCCGGCGTGCCCGGGGTCGGCGAGAAGACCGCGCTGGGCCTGCTCACCGGCGTCGGCGGCGGCCTCGACGTGCTCTACGCCAGCCTGAACAAGGTGCCCGAGCTGCCGATCCGCGGCGCCAAGGGCCTGCCGGCCAAGCTCGAGGAAAACCGCGAGCAGGCCTACCTGTCCTACCAGCTGGCCACCATCAAGACCGACGTGGCGCTGGACATCGAGCTGGACGCGCTGCATCCGGGCGAGCCGGACCGCGACGCGCTGATCGAGCTGTACCGCCAGCTGGAGTTCAAGAACTGGCTGGACGATCTGCTGCGCGAGGCCAAGGAAGCCGGCGAAAGCCCCGCCGAGAGCGCCCCGGCCCAGAACTCGCGCTACGAAACCGTGCTGGAGCAGGCCGCCTTCGATGCCTGGCTGCAGAAGCTGCAAGCCGCCGAGCTGATCGCCTTTGACACCGAGACCACCAGCATCGACGCCCAGCAGGCGCAGGTGGTGGGCGTGTCCTTCGCCGTCGAGCCGGGCGAGGCCGCCTACGTGCCCCTGGCCCACAGCTACATGGGCGTGCCCCAGCAGCTGGACCGCGACGCCGTGCTCAAGGCCCTCAAGCCGCTGCTGGAAGACCCGAACAAGGCCAAGGTCGGCCAGCACGCCAAGTACGACATCAACGTCCTGGCCAACGCCAGCACGCCCATCGAGGTGCGCGGCGTGGCCTTCGACACCATGCTCGAATCCTACGTGCTCAACTCCACCGCCACCCGCCACGACATGGACAGCCTGGCGCTGAAGTACCTGGGCCACAGCACCATCCGCTTCGAGGACATCGCCGGCAAGGGCGCCAAGCAGCTGACCTTCGACCAGATCGCCCTGGAGCAGGCCGGCCCCTACGCCGCCGAGGACGCCGACGTGACCCTGCGTCTGCACCAGGCCCTGTGGGAGAAGCTGCAGGCCATCCCGTCGCTGGCCAAGGTCCTCACCGACATCGAGATGCCGCTGGTGCCGGTGCTGGCGCGCATCGAGCGCAACGGCGCGCTGGTCGACGCCAACCTCCTGGGGCTGCAGAGCCGCGAACTGGGAGAGAAAATGGTCGAACTGGAGCGCAAGTCCTTCGAACTGGCCGGCCAGGAGTTCAACCTCGGCTCGCCCAAGCAGCTCGGCGCCATCCTCTACGAGAAGCTCGGCCTGCCGGTGCTCGCCAAGACCGCCACCGGCCAGCCGTCCACCGCCGAGAACGTCCTCGCCGACCTGGCCGAGCAGGACTACGAGCTGCCCAAGGTGATCATGCAGTACCGCTCCCTGAGCAAGCTCAAGAGCACCTACACCGACAAGCTGCCGGAGCAGATCAACCCGCGCACCGGGCGCATCCACACCAGCTACCACCAGGCGGTGGCGGCCACCGGGCGGCTCTCCTCCACCGACCCGAACCTGCAGAACATCCCGATCCGCACCGCCGAGGGCCGGCGCATCCGCCAGGCCTTCGTCGCCCCCGCGGGCTGCCGGCTGCTGTCGGCCGACTATTCGCAGATAGAACTGCGCATCATGGCCCACCTGGCCCAGGACGAAGGCCTGCTGGACGCCTTCCGCCACGACCGCGACGTGCACCGCGCCACCGCCGCCGAGGTCTTCGGCCTGCCGCTGGACGAGGTCACGCCCGAGCAGCGCCGCCGCGCCAAGGCCATCAACTTCGGGCTGATCTACGGCATGAGCGCCTTCGGCCTGGCCAAGCAGATCGGCGTCGAGCGCAAGGAGGCCCAGGCCTACATCGACCGCTACTTCGCCCGCTACCCCGGGGTGCTGGCCTACATGGAGCGCACCCGCGCCCAGGCCGCCGAGCAGGGCTACGTCGAGACGCTCTATGGCCGCCGCCTGTACCTGCCGGAAATCGGCTCGAAGAACGCCGCCATGCGCAAGGCCGCCGAGCGCACCGCGATCAACGCGCCCATGCAGGGCACCGCGGCGGACATCATGAAGCTCGCCATGGTCGCCGTGGACGACTGGCTGCAGGCCAGCGGCATCGACGCCCGGGTCATCCTCCAGGTACACGACGAACTGGTGCTGGAAGTGCGCGAGGACCTGGTCGAGGAGGTGTCGGCGAAACTGCGCGACCTGATGGGCAAGGCGGCGCAGCTGGCGGTACCGCTCATCGTCGAAACCGGCAGCGGTTCGAACTGGGACGAAGCCCACTGACGAACGGTCGCAGGGCCCGGGTGACGGGCTCTGCGGGGCGCCTCAGGAAACCCTGAAAAGGGCCTCGGGAAAATTTTTTCAGCCACCACTGAACTTTCCCGCCGCAGCCCGGGTCAGAACTCGTGAATGGCTGGAGAAGCCCTTCGATGCTCCTTTGCAGTGTTTAGTGTTGGCAGAATCCTGGACCCCGCCCTAGCGGTCCGGACTTAAACCCCGAACTTCCCCCTCCCCATACGAAGCTCGGGGTTTTTTTTTGCCCGCGAAAAAGTGCCGGCGGCCGGCCGGCACCCTCTACGCCAGGCCTTCAGGCCTGTTCGGCCTCCTCCCCGTCCTCTTCCAGCAGGCCCAGCCAGGCCGCCAGGACCTGTTGCGCCTCCTCCACTCCCTCGCGCTTGGGCGCCGAGAACAATTGCACGCTGGCGACGTCGCCCCAGCCCTG
Source organism: Pseudomonas sp. PI1 (assembly GCF_000812405.1). Classification (NCBI taxonomy): domain Bacteria; kingdom Pseudomonadati; phylum Pseudomonadota; class Gammaproteobacteria; order Pseudomonadales; family Pseudomonadaceae; genus Pseudomonas; species Pseudomonas sp. PI1. Next base: position 89,999 of record NZ_JWMC01000002.1, on the reverse strand, counting down.
CTGGATTTCGCGGCGCACCTTGAGCAACGCGTTCTTCGCCGCGCCGAAGGCCAGCTTGTCGGCCTTGGTCAGCAGCACGTGGATCGGCAGCCGGCTGGCCTGGGCCCAGTCGAGCATCAGGCGGTCGAATTCGGTCAGTGGGTGGCGGATGTCCATCATCAGCACCACCCCGGCCAGCGACTCGCGGCTGCTCAGGTAGGCTTCCAGGTGCTGCTGCCAGTGCAGCTTCAGCGGGATCGGCACCTTGGCGTAGCCGTAGCCGGGCAGGTCGACCAGGCGGCGCTCGTCGTCCAGGCGGAAGAAGTTCAGCAACTGGGTGCGCCCGGGGGTTTTCGAGGTGCGCGCCAGATTGGCATGGGTGAGTGCATTTAGCGCGCTAGACTTACCAGCGTTGGAACGGCCGGCGAAGGCGACTTCGCGGCCGCTGTCTTCCGGGCACTGCTCGACCTTGGCCGCGCTGATGAGGAAGGTTGCCTGCTGGCAAAGGCTGAGGATGGGGTTCTTGGCAGGGCTCTTGGGGGGCATGGGGGCTTCCGCGGCGGGGTGCGACTCGGTGTCGCGGGGGCCGGTCTCGTTTTCGAACAGGCAGGCGAAGTATATAATGCCGCGGATTTTGTGTGCGCTTTATCCCCCAGGGTCGGGCGCCACGGGAACGCGATAATCAACCGGCCGCGCAATAGAACGCGGACGTTCCCTCCCGATGAGGACGATCATGAAGAAACTGCTGTTCGCAGCCGTAGCCGCCGCGATGGCTAGCAGCGTGCAGGCCGCCCAGGACCCGGAAGCGGTATTCAACCGGGCCTGTGGCGCCTGTCATGCTGGCCAGTTGCCGATGGCCCCGAAGAAGGGCGACGCCGCAGCCTGGAAACCGCGCCTGGACAAAGGCATGGATACGCTGGTGCAGCACGTCACCAACGGTTTCAACGCCATGCCCCCGCGTGGCCTGTGCACCGACTGCAACACCGAGGACTACAAGGCAATCATCCAGTGGATGTCCAAGTAACCCGGGCTTTTCTCTTTCACCTATTAGCCGTAATGGATTAGCTGATGAACAAAATAATCGTGAGTCTGCTCTTGACCCTGGGACTGACCGCCATGGCCCACGCCGAAGTCGGCGATGCCAAGGCCGGCCAGGCGAAGGCCGCCGTGTGCGGCGCCTGCCATGGTGCCGATGGCAACAGCATGGCGCCGAACTTCCCGAAACTGGCGGGCCAGGGCGACAAATACCTGCTCAAGCAGATGCATGACATCAAGGACGGCAAGCGCACCGTTCTGGAGATGACCGGCCTGCTGACCAACCTCAGCGACCAGGACCTGGCCGACATCGCCGCCTACTTCTCCAGCCAGAAGATGAGCGTCGGCGCCGCCGATCCCAAGCTGGTCTCCGCCGGCGAGGCCCTGTACCGCGGCGGCAAGCTCGCCGAGGGCATGCCCGCCTGCACCGGCTGCCACTCGCCCGACGGCGTGGGTAACGAGCCGGCCGCCTTCCCGCACCTGGGTGGCCAGCACGCGGCCTACGTGGCCAAGCAGCTGACCGCCTTCCGCGAAGGCGAGCGCACCAACGACGGCGACAGCATGATCATGCGCAGCATCGCCGCCAAGCTGTCCAACAAGGACATCGCCGCCGTCTCCAGCTACATCGAAGGCCTGCACTGAGGCCTTCGCCCCGCGGCACGGCTTGAAAAAAAAGGGTGGCTTCGGCCACCCTTTTTCGTATCCGCCGCCACTACAATGCCTGGAACCGCCGCCGGCCTCCCCAGTCCAATCACCGCCGCGCCGCGGCGCCCCCGATCCAGCCAAGGAGTGAACCATGCGTAACCTGATTTTCACCGCCGTACTGGCCTTCGCCGGCCTGTTCGGTCTCAGCGCGCAAGCCGCCGAGTTCGAATCCGGCAAGCAGTACACCGAGCTGAGCACCCCTGTTCCGGTGTCCCAGCCCGGCAAGATCGAGGTGGTGGAGCTGTTCTGGTACGGCTGCCCGCATTGCTACGCCTTCGAACCGACCATCAACCCGTGGATCGGGAAACTGCCGGCCGACGTGCATTTCGTCCGCATCCCGGCCATGTTCGGCGGCATCTGGAACGTCCACGGCCAGCTGTTCCTGACCCTGGAAGCCATGGGCGTGGAGCACAAGGTGCACACCGCCGTGTTCGAGGCCATCCACAAGGAAGGCAAGAAACTGGCCACCCCGGAAGAGATGGCCGACTTCCTCGCCCCGCTGGGCGTGGACAAGGACAAGTTCCTCAGCACCTTCGACTCGTTCGCCATCAAGGGCCAGATCGAGAAGGACAAGAAACTGGCCATGGCCTACCAGATCAGCGGCGTACCGACCATGGTGGTCAACGGCAAGTACCGCTTCGACATCGGCTCGGCCGGTGGCCCGGAGAAGGCCCTGGAGCTGGCCGACTTCCTGATCGCCAAGGAACGCGACGCCGCCAAGGCCGCCCAGTGAGGTAACCCAGCCATGCTGAGCAGGCTCCGCCAGCAGCGGGTGGTCGCATCCCGCCCCGCGCAGGTCAACCCGCAGGCCGCGGAATCCGGCTATCCCGCCGATGGCCGCCTGCGCCTGCTCAGCTTCAACATCCAGGTGGGCATCAGCACCGAACGCTACCGCCACTACCTGACCCGCGGCTGGCAGCACCTGCTGCCCGCCGCCGGGCGCGCCGGCAACCTGCAGCGCATCGGCGACCTGCTGTCCGGTTATGACCTGGTGGCCCTGCAGGAGGCCGACGGCGGCAGCTTGCGCTCCGGCTACGTCAACCAGGTCGAGCACCTGGCCCAGCTCGGCGCCTTCCCCTACTGGTACCAGCAGCTCAACCGCAACCTCGGGCGCATCGCCCAGCACAGCAACGGCCTGCTCAGCCGCCTGCGCCCGACCCTGCTGGAAGACCACCCGCTCCCCGGCCCGCCCGGCCGCGGGGCGATCCTCATGCGCTTCGGCGAGGGCGACAACGCCCTGGCCGTGGTGATGATGCACCTGGCCCTGGGCCCGCGCACCCGCACCCGCCAGCTCGCCTACATCCGCGAGCTGCTGCAGAACTACCGCCACCAGGTGCTGATGGGCGACATGAACACCCACGCCAGCGACCTGCTGGAGACTTCGCCGCTGCGCGATCTCGGGCTGATCGCCCCGCAGGTCCAGGCGACCTTTCCCAGCTGGCGCCCGCAGCGCTGCCTGGACCACATCCTGCTCAGCCCCGGGCTGACCCTGGAGCGGGTCAGCGTGCTGCCGGAGCCGATCTCCGACCACCTGCCGGTGTCCGTGGAGATCCGCCTGCCCGACGGCTGCCGACAAGATTCCGCGCTTTCTCTCAAGGACGCTCGATGAGCCGCGACGACAACCAGCGCTGGAAGGAAAAGTACCTCGCCAACATCGACCAGCAGGAGCGCCTGGAGCGCCGCTGGGAGGTGCGCGTCGACCTGCTGCGCCGCGGCCTGGTGCGCAGCAGCCTGGCTGCCGAGGGCAGCGACAAGGCGGTCGACCAGTGCATGCAGGAGCTGCGCGAGCTGCTGCGCCGCAACGATATTGACGCGGGCCTGGCGCGGCTGATCCCGCGCCTGGAAAAGACCGTGCTGGACTCCGAACAGCGCCGCCAGCAGCGTATCCGCCAGAACATCACGGCGCTGCAGCAGATCGCCCAGCAGCTGCTGAACCTCGACCTGCCGCGGGACGTGCGCCTGCCGCTGAAACTGTTCGCCCGCGACCTGGAGGCGCGCGCCAGCCAGTCCCGCGAGCTGCCGGTGCTGCTCGGCGAGCTGGGCAACCTGCAGCGGCGCGTGCTGGAACAGCTTTCCGACGCCGAGGCGCCGCGTCCCGGCCTGCTGCAGCGCCTGTTCGGCGGCCGCGAAGACGGCGAGGACGGCCCCGCCCAGCCCGCGCCCGCCAGCAACGGCGCGCCGGCCAGCGAGACGCCGGCGGCGCCGGCCAGGGCCGAGGCCGCCGCGGTCGCCGAGGCTGGCGTAGCCGTCGCGGACGAAGAACCCCCGGCCATCCCGCAGCAGGCCGCCGCCGTGGCGGTGCAAGCCGATCCCGAACCGCTGCCGTCACCCGCGCCGTCCGCCGCCCTGCTGGACAGCCTGCCGCTGCCCGCCGACCTCATCCCCAGCGCGCCGCGCCCGGTGCTGCTGGACGGCGAGGGCGAGCAGCACTACGCCCTGCCGCCGATGCCCGAGCCCGGCTACAGCGCGGTGGCGCCGCACATCGAAGCCAGCCTGCTGAACCTGCTCGACCAACTGCAGCTGCCGGCTACCTACCGCCCACAGGCCCAGGCCCTGCGCGAGCGCATCAACGGCAGCCTGAACTGGTACGAACTGGTGCCGGTGCTGGACGACCTGGCGGTGCTGGTGCTGGCCCTCAACGACAGCGGCCAGGCGGCCTTCGAAGGCTACCTGCACCAGCTCAACGACCGCCTGAGCACCTTCCTCGACAGCCTCGGCGCGGTGCAGCAGGGCCAGGACGCCGTGTCCGACAGCGCGCGGCGCCTGGACGATGAACTGCGCGACCAGGTCAGCGGCCTGCAGAACAGTGTGCAGCAGGCCACCGACCTGGACAGCCTCCGGCGCTCGGTGGATGAGCGCCTGGAAGGCCTGCTCGGCAGCATCGAGCGGCACCGACAGGAACGCGAGGCCCGCGAGCGCGAGGCCGGGGAGCGCCTGCAGGCGCTGGTGGCGCGGGTTTCCTCGATGGAGGAAGAGGCGCGCAGCTTCCAGGCCAGCATCGAGGACCAGCGGCAGAAGGCCCTGACCGACCCCCTCACCGGCCTGCCCAACCGCGCCGCCCTGAGCGAGCGCCTGGAACTGGAAGTGGCGCGGGTGCAGCGCTTCGGCGGCGAACTGCTGCTGGCGGTGCTGGACGTCGACCACTTCAAGCGCATCAACGACGACTACGGCCACCTGGCCGGCGACAAGGTGCTGAAGATCATCGCCGGCGAGCTGGCCAAGCGCCTGCGCAAGACCGACTTCATCGCCCGCTTCGGCGGCGAGGAATTCGTCGTGCTGCTGCCCTCCACGCCCCTGGACGGCGGGCAGCAACTGCTGGAAGCCCTGCGCACGTCGGTGGAACGCATCCCCTTCCACTTCAAGGGCGAACCGCTGGTCATCACCTGCTCCGCGGGCCTCACCCAGTTCCGCGCCGGCGAGCGCAACGAAGCGGCCTTCGAGCGCGCCGACCAGGCCCTGTACCGCGCCAAGCGCGGCGGCCGCAACCGCCTGGAGATGGGTTGAGGCGCTGCCCGTGGGCGCTCCTGCACCCGCCGGCAAACACACCCCCCGTAGGATGGCGTTGAGCGAAGCGATACCCATCGCCACGGCGGCATGGGTTTCGCAGGCTCAACCCATCCTACGAAAAGCGCCCCGGTGCGGTGGGCAGTCGCTCCTGCGTCGCCCCAACCTCCCATCACCCGAACTTGACGAATGAAAGCTCTTGGGTTTTGATTCGAACCTGTAAATTTCGAATCGAAACATAAGCCTTCATGTCGAAACGCAACACGCCCCAGCGCCGCCACGAGATCCTCGCCCTGCTCAACCAGCAGGGCGAGGTCAGCGTCGACGACCTCGCCCGGCGTTTCGCCACTTCCGAGGTGACCATCCGCAAGGACCTGGCCGCCCTGGAGAGCAACGGCCTGCTGCTGCGCCGCTACGGCGGCGCGGTGCCCATGCCGCAGGAGCTGCTGGCCGAGCCGAGCCCGCCGCTGTCGCCCTACAAGCAGGCCATCGCCCGCGCCGCGGCGGCCTGCATCCGCGAGCACGCGCGGATCATCATCGACAGCGGCAGCACCACCGCCGCGCTGATCCCCGAGCTCGGGCACAAGCCCGGCCTGGTGGTGATGACCAACTCGCTGAACGTCGCCAACGCCCTGCGCGAGCTGGAGCGCGAGCCGGTGCTGCTGATGACCGGCGGCACCTGGGACCCGCACTCGGAGTCGTTCCAGGGCCAGGTGGCCGAGCAGGTGCTGCGCTCCTACGATTTCGACCAGCTGTTCATCGGCGCCGCCGGCCTCGACCCCGCGCGCGGCACCACCACCTTCAACGAACTGCTCGGGCTGAGCCGGGTGATGGCCGAGGTCGCCCGCGAGGTGATCGTCATGGCCGAGGCCGACAAGCTCGGGCGGCGCATGCCCAACCTGGAACTGCCGTGGAGCAGCATCCAGACCCTGATCACCGACGAGCGCCTCAGCGACGAGGCCTGTGCCCAGATCGAGGCGCGCGGCGTGAAAGTCATACGCGCGCGCTGCACGAACTAAGGAGAACGCCCCATGTGTGGAATCGTTGGCGCCATTGCCGAACGTAACGTCACCCCGATCCTGATCGAGGGCCTCAAGCGCCTCGAATACCGCGGCTACGACAGCGCCGGCCTGGCCCTGGTGGACGCCGCCGGCGAACTGCAGCGCCGCCGCCGCGTCGGCAAGGTGGCGAGCCTGGAGCAGGCCCTGGCCGAACAGCCACTGGCCGGCCTCCTGGGCATCGCCCATACCCGCTGGGCCACCCACGGCGCGCCCAGCGAGGCCAACGCCCACCCGCACTTCTCCCACGACCGCCTGGCAGTGGTGCACAACGGCATCATCGAGAACCACGAGGAGCTGCGCGAATACCTCAAGGGCGAGGGCTACGTGTTCAGCTCGCAGACCGACACCGAGGTCATCGTCCACCTGCTGCACCTGCGCCTGCGCGAGCTGGGCGACCTGAGCACCGCGCTCAAGGCCACGGTCCGGGAGCTGCACGGCGCCTACGGCCTGGCGGCGATCAGCCTGGACCAGCCGGACCGCATCGTCGCCGCCCGCAGCGGCAGCCCGCTGGTGGTCGGCCTGGGCCTGGGCGAGAACTTCCTCGCCTCCGACCAGTTGGCCCTGCGCCAGGTCACCGACCGCTTCATCTACCTGGAAGAAGGCGACATCGTCGAGCTGCGCCGCGATAGCGTGCAGCTGTGGGATGCCGAAGGCCGCCCGGTGAAGCGCGAGGCGGTGCAGTACCACGAGGGCGCCGAGGCCGCCGACAAGGGCGAGTACCGCCACTTCATGCTCAAGGAGATCCACGAGCAGCCCAAGGTGGTGCAGCGCACCCTGGAAGGCCGCCTGGGCTCCGGCCAGGTGCTGGTGGAGAGCTTCGGGCCGAACGCCGCCGAGCTGTTCGCCAAGGTGCGCAACGTGCAGATCGTCGCCTGCGGCACCAGCTACCACGCCGGCCTGGTGGCGCGTTACTGGCTGGAAGAGCTGACCGGCATCCCCTGTCAGGTCGAGGTGGCCAGCGAGTTCCGCTACCGCAAGGTGGCGGTGCAGCCCGACGCCCTGTTCGTCACCATCTCGCAGTCCGGCGAGACCGCCGACACCCTGGCCGCGCTGCGCAACGCCAAGCAGCTGGGCTTCCTCTCCAGCCTGGCGATCTGCAACGTCGCCACCAGCTCGCTGGTGCGCGAGTCGGACATGACCCTGCTGACCCTGGCCGGCCCGGAGATCGGCGTGGCCTCGACCAAGGCCTTCACCACCCAGCTGGTGGCCCTGCTGCTGCTGACCCTGGCCATCGGCCGGGTGCAGAACCGCCTGGGCGAGGGTGTCGAGGCCGAGCTGGTGGAAGCCCTGCGCCGCCTGCCGACGCGCCTGGAAGAGGCCCTGGCGATGGACAAGGTGGTGGAGAAGGTCGGCGAACTGTTCGCCGAGAAGCATCACACCCTGTTCCTCGGCCGCGGCGCGCAGTACCCGGTGGCCATGGAGGGCGCGCTGAAGCTCAAGGAAATCTCCTACATCCACGCCGAGGCCTACCCGGCCGGCGAGCTCAAGCACGGCCCGCTGGCCCTGGTGGACGCCGACATGCCGGTGGTCACGGTGGCGCCGAACAACGAGCTGCTGGAGAAGCTCAAGTCCAACCTGCAGGAAGTCCGCGCCCGCGGCGGCGAGCTGATCGTCTTCGCCGAGGCCAACAGCGGCCTCGGCAACGGCCCGGGCACCCACGTGGTGAGCATGCCGCCGATCCACGACTGCCTGGCGCCGATCCTCTACACCGTGCCGCTGCAGCTGCTGTCCTACCACGTGGCCGTGCTCAAGGGCACCGACGTCGACCAGCCGCGCAACCTGGCCAAGTCGGTTACGGTGGAATAAGCCGCGCGGTTGGAATGTGGGGCGGTGTGGGATGCAAATAAAGGTTCATCCGTATAAATAAAGTATCATCCGTATAAATAAAGTTTCATCCGTATAAATAAAGTTTCATTCTGAGCCTGCATCCGCTATGTTGAGGTCATCGACACAGCGGGGGCAGGCTTTCTCATGTCTGGAACATTCAAGGGGCTGACCCAGGCCCAGATCGATAGAAGGCTCAAGGACGGGCGTGGCCAAGGCCAGGGATCAGACTACAAGCCGTTCATCTACACCAGGGACGTGTCCTCGCTGGGTCGCTCCCACCGCCTGCCTGGCAGCAAGACCCGGCGTTTACACCATCTTCTATCCGATCTTGAACTGGCCATCTTCCTGACCTTGGATCGGTCTCCCCATGTCACCGATATCCGTGAACAGTTTCCGATGCGGGTCGAAGATACGGTGCGCATCGCCGAGGAGCTTGGCCTGCCCCACGGTTGTTACAAGGGTACCCCGCAGGTACTGACCAGCGACTTTCTGGTGGATTTCGAAGATCCTCAGCGCCCGAGCATCGCGATTCAGGCCAAGTACAGTACCGACCTGCAGAAGCCTGAAGTTATCGAGAGGCTTGAGCTTGAAAGGCGCTACTGGCAGGAAAAAGGTATTCCCTGGGTCATCGTCACGGAGCGCGAGGTATCCAAGGTGGCATTTGCCAATATCCAATGGCTCTATCCTGCCCATGCTGAAGGCGACATCGCTCAGGACGATCTCGCCCATTACCAGCAGCTGTTTCTGCTCGAGTTTCAGCGTCACCCAGACCGGAAGCTGACCGCTATTGCCCAAGGACTGGATACCTCCGGCCAGCTGGAGGCCGGTCAGGCGCTCTATTGGCTACGCCAGTTGCTGGCCCGGCACTGTTTCCTTTTCGATCTTGACACTCCTTACCGGGAGCTGAAGCCGAAAGACCTGGTTGCCAACTCTCATCAAATGCATCAGGAGCTGAGCAGTGTTGCCCGTTAATCAGGTGTTCCGGATGGGGGAACTGCGAAAGCGCCTGCTTTGGTCCGGTACCGAGCAGGCAATCTGGATCGATATCGATTCGGACACGGCGTTGCCCGAACCGATATCGATTGTAGAGCTGGAGCGTCTGATCATGGAGCGGGAGATGGAGAGCATTGCCGATCCCTTCGAGGAAACAGTCCTACGGGAGGTTGAGGAAGGTTCCCTTGATCAGCAGAAGCGTGATGAAGCTTGGGGAATGCTGGCGGATTTTGTGCACGACCCCCAGCTTTTCGTGCGGCGCCCCAGAGGGCTCATTGTCAGAGGCATCATGGAGCGCCATGGTGTCACCAATCAGACGGTGTATAGGTTACTGAGGCGCTACTGGCAGCGAGGCATGTGCAGGAATGCCCTCTTGCCGGACTATGTCAACTCGGGCGCCCGTGGCAAGCGCAGAAAGCCGAACCAGGCCAAGCTGGGCAGGCCCAGAGTGGTGATGGAGGGGAAAGGGAGCAATGTCACGCCGGACATCGAGCGCATTTTTCGCCGGGTCATCGAGGAACGTTTGCTCAAGGAAAAACATCCGTCCATTCCTGATGCCTACGCCGCCGGGCTGAATCTGCTCCGTGCTGTTCTGACGGAGCTGCCGACCTCCGAACTGCCTACATTGGGGCAGTTCCGTTACTTCTATGGGCGCGAATATCACTTCACCGACACCTTGCCATGCAGGGTGTCCGCAGTGGATTTTGCCAAGGACTTCCGACCGCTCAGCAGTACATCGACGACCGAGGCACTGGGGCCCGGATACCGCTACCAGATCGATGCCACCATCGCCGATATCTATCTGGTTTCAGAACATGATCGCAGCCTTATCGTCGGCAGGCCTGTCGTTTACATGGTGATCGACGTGTTCAGCCGCATGGTCGTTGGTATGTACGTCGGATTCGAGGGACCTTCCTGGGTCAGTGCCATGGTGGCATTGGCCAACACGGTCGCCGACAAGGTTGAGTATTGCCGCCAGTATAGCGTGGAGATCGATGCCAGCGACTGGCCGGTCAAAGGCTTGCCGGATGTGGTGCTGGCCGATAAGGGCGAACTAAATGGCACCAAGGTGGAAGCATTTTCCCAAGCCTTCGGCGTTCGCATCGAGAATGCACCGGCCAGGCGAGGAGATGCCAAGGGGATCGTCGAGCGTTATTTCCGGACGGTGCAGGAGCGTTTCAAGCCCTATGCCAGCGGTGTGGTCGAGGACACCACCAGCCGGAAGCGGGGTGGCCACGACTACAGACTTGATGCCAGTCTGACCTTGCCCGAGTTCACCCAGATCATCATTGCCGGCATCCTCTACCACAACAACTTTCATACCTTGAGCAAATACGACAGAACCTCTGGTATGCCGGGCGATCTGCCAGCCATCCCGGTCATGCTGTGGAACTGGGGCTTGGCCAACTTGACCGGCCGGTTACGTACTGCGCCCGAGGAGCTGGTGCGGATAAATCTCTTGCCCCATGAGTCGGCCACGGTTTCGGAGCTGGGAATCAGGCTGTTCGGCTGCTTCTACACCTGCCAGGAAGCAATCAGGGAGGGTTGGTTTCACCGAGGCCAGGGGCGCCGGCCGACAGGGGTAACGGTCGCATACGATCCGCGTAGCGCCGACCACATCTACCTGCGGCCGTCCAATAGTCTCAAGGACTACTGGGTTTGCGATCTTGCCGACCGCAGTCGACGCTTCAGGGGGATGACCTTCTGGGATGTCTGGCTGCTGTCCAGAGAGGAACGGCGTAGCGATACCAACGCGGCGGCGGAAGCTTTGGTAGAGAGAGGCAATCTTCTGAAGCAGATCGAGTCCATCGTTGCCCAGGCAGAGGATGCCAGTCCGGTCAAAACGGGTATGACCACGAAGGATCTGGGAACCCAGATCCGCGAGAACAAGCAGCAGGAAAAGCGCCAGGAACGCCAGAAAACAGCATTCAAACCGGATAAAGCACAGCAGGAAAAGCCAGCCGAGGTGATCCCACTGCGGGGCGAGAAGCAGGAAGATTATGCCTTCCCAGATCTCAGTGACCTGATATTCAAGGAGGAAGAGGATGACTGAAGAATTCCAGCGCGGAGTCATTCCCCTGGCGCGTTACCAGGAGCAGCAGCTTCCCGAGTATCAGGACAATCCGCTCATCAGCGCATTGCCTCCGATTCCTGATCTGCAGGAGGTGGTCGATCTATTGCAGCAGCTTCCCGGTTTCGAGCCGCAGGAGGCGCTTCTGGATGGTCGGCTCAGGGCACATGCGATTGCCCGCCTGTTGCACGGCTTCTTCCAGCCGCTGAGCCATCACTTGGAGCTGGAGAGCAAGATCAGCCTGATGATCCGTCAAGGGTACATCGGTCGGAATCCGGCCAGCGGTGCCTGGTATGCGCACCTGCAGAATGGCTATCGCCGTGTCGAGGAGGAGGATCTGGATGCGGCGGTGTACCAGAGTGTCTCCTCTACGGCCAACAGCCTGTCGCTGTTCGGCTGCTCCGGTTGCGGCAAGACGCGCACGCTGGAGCGGATTCTGGGCATGTACCCCCAAGCTCTCCATCACCCTGATTACAACATCACCCAACTGGTCTACCTGAAGATCGACTGCCCAATTGACGGTGACTTGGATGAGCTGTGCCTGAGCTTCTTCAACGAAGTAGACAAGATCCTGGGTACCCACTACAGCCGTAGCCACGGACGCAAGAAGCTGGGTACCAAACGTCTGCTGGCATCCATGTGCCAGGTGGCCAATCTGCACACGCTCGGAGTGCTGATCATCGACGAGGTTCAGAACCTCAACGAGGCACGCTCCGGTGGTGCCGAAAAAATGCACAATTTCTTCGTGTCGCTGGTGAACACCATCGGTATTCCGATCATTCAGGTCGGCACCCACCGGGCCAGCAAGTTCTTCCAGCGCACGTTCCGGGCTGCTCGGCGGGTCTCCGGGTTGGGCAGCATCCGCTGGGATAGGTTGCCTCGGGACGAGCATTGGAAGCGTCTGTTGAAGCGGCTTTGGAAGTATCAGTGGCTGCGAAATGCGGCGCCGCTGGATGATGAACTGGAGGCTACGATGTACGACCTCACCCAAGGGGTCATGGACATCGTCATCAAGCTGTTCGCGCTGGCGCAGATCCGGGCGATAGTGACAGGTGTCGAGTGCATTAAGCCGCTGTTGCTGCGCAGGGTTTTCGAGGACGAGTTCAAACCGGTCCATCCGATGCTGGCGGCCTTGCGGAGCGGTAGGCCCGAGCTGATCGCCAAATATGACGACCTGCTGATGCCAGAGATCGAGGGACGGTTGCTGACCCTGACTCGCTCTCTGGATAGCGTCCCCCAACCTAAACCACCGGCCCCTCCGGCTGATGACAAGGCAAAGCGGTTGGCCGCCCTGCTCGAAGGTATGGAAATCCCGAGGGACATCGCCATTCCCATGGCCGATGAATTGTTGGCGGAGAATCCGGACATCCCGCTGGCGGCCCTGATTCACAAGGCCACGGCCTACCTCGCGCAGGACGCTCCCAAGAGGCCCGGCATTTCCAGAGTTAAGCGGACGGAGTGGGGGTGCCTATCCGAGGAGGATCTGCGCCGACGTTATGCCGATGGGCCTGAAAGCGAGGCCTATGACAGATTCAAGCAGGCTGGCTTGATCCTCGATCTGCGGCCTCTGCTGAGAGCGAGCTGACATGTACTTCCCCAGGCTCTACCCGGACGAACTGCTTTATAGCGGTATTGCCCGGTGCCGGGTACATCTGGGGATAGGCAGCCACAAGACCTTGCTGCACATGCTTTTCGGTGACAGCAAGGTTGCCGCGATCACCGATCTGCCCACACACCTGACTGCGTTGGCGAACAACACGGGCTTGGATGCGGAAGGCATGATCCTGAATCACACGCTGTTCCCGCTCTATGCCCCTTTCATTCCGCCGGAGCGCCGTACCGATCTTTTTCAGGCCATGCTTGCTCCCGACCGGCCGACGATTGGTCTGTCTGGGGCCTCGACGGCCTTGGTCAAGTGGCCCGATTGGCTGCGTTACTGCCCGATCTGCTTTGAAGATATGGCTGCGCGCTACGGTGAACCCTACTGGCGGCGTAGCTGGCAGATTCAAGGGATAGATGCCTGTCCCGAGCATGGCTGTCAGCTCCTGAACTCACCTATCCCGTTCCGTCGAGCGCAGCGGCACGAGTTTCATACAGCCTCTCCACTGTTTCTGCCCCGTGATCTTCGCGTGAGTCCCGTGGGCGAAGAGGCTATCAGGCTCGCCAAGGCTGCTATGCAGCTGCTGGCGCTCGAAGAGGTGCAATCGCCTGGCTACGGACGCTGGACCAACCTGTACCGGTACCTGGCTACAGAGTGCGGCGCCAGGCGAGGCCGGCAGGTCAGGGCTGAAGTCATCTGGGAGAAGATCCTGGCATCCCATCAAAGGGATTGGCTTGCTGCGAACGGTCTGCTGACATCCGGAGAGCCTCCACCTTGGCTGTTGGCGATGTTCAGGAAGCATCGCAAGGGATTCAGTGCGCTGCAGCATCTGATCGTCTGGACCAGCCTGCGCCCTGGCCAGCATGCTGGCGAGCTGATCAGCGAGGCGAAGACTCGCCAGGTCGACCTTGCCTCCGAGCGGTCAGTGCAGCTGCTCCCTGCTGAGTTTGAGCAAAAGCAGCAGTACCGAGCCATTTGGCTGCAAGCACTGGCTAATCACGGTGGAGCCAAGGCAGCCAGGCAAGACGGAGCAGGGGCATGTTACGCCTGGCTCTATCGTCATGACCGACACTGGCTGATGGTTGCGAACCAGGTCAGGCAGCGCCGACAGGGCAACAACAGCCACATCGACTGGCGAGCGCGTGACATAAGGTTGGTGCGCCTGCTGATCCGGATTGGTAGAGGTAGCGAAGAAGACCTGGGCCTTCCGCGCAGGAGTCGCAACTGGTTCCTGCAGCAGCTACCCCATCGGGCATCAGTCGAGCACCGTCTCGATCAATTGCCTCTTTGCTGCACCTTCCTGGATCGCTATGCCGAGTCCGTCGGCGAGTATCAGATCCGTCGCCTGACTGCAGCGATGCTGAAGGATGTACAGACAGGCATAACGTCTAGGCGCTGGGAGCTGGAAAAGCGTTGTGGATTGGAAAAAAGCAGGGTGGCACCACTGACCACTGCGTTCATTCGATTGATAGGAAGATGGATTGAATAGGACAGTATTTCGTCAGATCCCGAACGGATCCAGGTTGCTGGCCGTTGGAAATTTTTTCAGGGCCAAGACTCCGGCGGCCCAGTGGCAGTTGGCGGCTCTCTTTGAGCGTAACGGTCAGCTGCAGCTGCAGCGGTTCGCACAGGAGATGTCGTGTGTCTTGGCCGTTGGTCGCGAGTTTCTTGGCGAAGAAGGGGCTCCTTATCGTCCCAGTGGTTTCAAGAAGACGGTGGTGCTTCCTGCAATAGATACCTGGCGGGAAAGGCAGTTGGGTGAGTGCCCACGTCTGGCCAGAAGGCTTGCTGCAAATCCTGAGATATCTGGACAGCGATGCTTTGTGTTCGAGGTCGATGGTCTGACCGTCTGGCTGCCGAAATTCGAGCTGGCACGAAAAATGTTCTTCCACGCAGCCTTCATCGTTCGTGCAGCCTTCGCACCGAATGGCTTGGACATGGCCTTCACGATCTACAGAGAGGGCGATGTTGTTCATATCCATACGCCCCCGAAGACGGGTGCCCCAAGTCAGCTTCTCAAAATCAAGGGATACAGAGACCATTTCAGTTGGCTGCTGCTGAATCAGGATGTGAGGCGATCCTTCGAGTCAATCTGGCAAAGCCTCAATCAAAGGCAAGAGCGGGTACTGCAAGAGTCGGCGTATGCCAGGTGGCAGTTCGACTTTCAGGCACCCACTTCCCTCGCGGGTACCACCATGGATGTGCGAGGCCCCTTTGATCCGGAAAGCAACGAATTGCTGGTCTGGGAGATCGAAAAGCTTCAGGGGCTCCGGTTTAGCCATCGCGGTGATATTTTTTTCCATCACCCTGCTCTCAAGTTACCCGTCAGGGGAGAGAACACAGGCTGTGTATCCGTGCCATCGGGAGCGAAAGAGTTGGAGGTGGATGCTGACGAAGAGCCGAATGCTGCCAAGGAGCAGAGGTTGATTCATCTGCCCGTTGAGGGAGTCACGTTTGATGCTCAGCTGCGCACCAAGATCGCCTACAACGGGGAGCGTGCCAACGGTCATGGCAAGAAGGTCGACGACGAGCAATGCCCGAGCAGAGAAAGCCAACTCTTCGGCGTGGCTGATCCTGTGAGCGAGGGCAGCATAGCGTCAGGAGAATTCCAACAATTGGGTGAGGGAGAGGGTGATGGGGACGAGCATGAACGGCTTGCAGATCGCTTCTCGCTGCTCCGAGAGATTCTTGAACAAATCACCCAAGAGTCTGGAGTTGCGCTGGTAGCACTGGAAGTGAGGCCTCTGCCGCCCGTTCCACGTTGCAGCTACCACATGATTGATCACGAAAAATCACGCTGCTATCTGCTGGCAAGGTTCAAGCTGCAAAACGGCGATCAACGCTACCTTCTAGAAATAGATACCTCAGACAACCGGAAGACCATGTCAACGCGGATCATGGGCTTCAAAGCAGGTGTTGAGGCAGGAAAATGCATAGACAGGATCTTGAGGGAGACAGTGAAAGGCTCGTTGCGTTGGCCAGGCACCATGGCGAAGTACTGTGAGCCTTTGCACTCTGTGCATCACCCGAAAGAAAGCTCATCTGGGGCCAACCATGCCCGGGTGTTCGACTGGAAGCAGCGGATACGCGCGGCCCTAGGCTGATTGCAGAATACACCGCAGTTCGGCTGCGATACATCTTGTCGCGCACTGCGTGCAGCCTCCCCGAAACTGCCCGGAGCCGTGCCAAGGCGATATAGGCCCCTTGGGAGTCGGCAAGACGCATCTGGCCATCGCACTGCGCTATCGGGCGGCGCAGTGCGGCATCAAGACCCGCTTCATCACTGCGGCCGACCTTGGTGCTGCAACTGGGCGCGGACCAGCGTAACCGTCCGGGCATCCCGGCTGGCTTGACCCCGCCAAGCTAAGAGATGGTGGCAGTTCGTGGATGCCGTTTCCCGGGTGCACGCGATCCGAGACCACGCGATCAAGCAGGAAAACGAGCACCTGGGCTTGCCTGACTGACCGCAGGCCGGCGACGACAAGGTGGAAAAGTTCGGCGTGTGGCTCTGGCGGCAACGATCCCGCGAAGGGCGGACGGTGCTTGAGCTGTTGAACGTAAGCGTGCGGGCAAACCGTCTTGCGCGACTATGCCGGATGCCACCTATGCGGCAGCAGCTCTGCAATCTCACTCGCCCGCTGCGTCGGCAACCGTGTCAGCACATCCTTGAGATAGGCATACGGATCGTGCCCATTATTACGGGCCGACTGGATCAAACTCATGATCGCAGCAGCGCACTTGAGCATGCGATCCCGCGCCGAGCATTTGAGAAGGCAACGGGATGAACGCTGGCTGGATAGCCGTGGTTTTCTGGGTATGCAGCCGAATCCATTTGTGGACGAGGTTGGCATTGAGGCTGTAGCCCAAGGCGATGTTTGCGATGGAGGCACCGGGTTCAGAACACTCCTGAATGACCTGGGCCTTGAAAGATTTGCTGTAGGTACGGCGCTGAGGGGGCATGGAAAATCCGCTTGATGGGCCATGGCCTTCGGCGGCGGTGTCGGGAAGGTGTGTTGGCCGGACGGATACTGTTGAACTACGTTGTCTGGGGCAACGGAAGTGTTTCGGCCCGACTCTGGAACGCGATCCGCAGCGACGACTGGGCAATTCCGCACATTGGCCTGAGCAGCCTCGGGGAAATCGTCGGCTGGGCGCGCCCAGACGAGTTTCCGCCAAGGAACATGCGCACGAGCAAGGGGCTGCGGGCGCTCGGTTACAACGTGAGGATCGGTGTTTGATCGAGGCGCCTGTGGCACACGCAGGCTGCCAAGCTAGGCTCTGTCCATGGCCGGATCGGGCCGCCCCGCTGCGCCTTGCCTGAGCATTTGACCTGCATCAATGGGGCGGCAGAACGCTGTGCATTGACCCTTGAGTTTTTCCTGAAAGGCGCAATGTCTTGCAAGAATTTCCTTGGCCGGAACCGCAAAGCGGCGCGGTTGGAGAGGGTGAAATGAAAGCGCACCTGCAGGTGATTTTCACGCTCGATGAATTGGCAGCGTACTTGAAAGTCGGCAAGCGGACGCTTTATCGGCTCGCGCGCACGGGGAAATTCCGGCTTTCAAGGCGGGCGGGACGTGGCGGTTTCGTCAAAGCGAAATCGATCAGTGGATCAATGATCAGACCCAAGCCGGGGCAAAGAAGGAGGTGGTGCGCAGAGATGAGCAGCAGTCATCGGAACATCCCGTATCGCCTGGGCGCGCTGTCCGTCGCAGTAGGCGAAAGGATTGAGTGATTCTTCATTTTTCTTTTTTCTGGAGGTGTGACATGGATATTGATTTCAAGAAGTTGGCTCCCTGGAACTGGTTCAAAAAAGAGCAGGAGGAGCAGCAAACCGTCTCTTCACTGCCAGTGCAACGCAATGACCTACCGGCGGCGAGCGGGCCAGTCAGCCCGATCCTGCAACTGCATCGCGAGATCGACCGGCTGTTCGATGATGCGTTCCGGGGCTTCGGCTTTCCGGCGCTGGCCATGCCGCGTCTGCCAGCCGATTGGCCGGGCGTGCTCAAGCCGGCCCTGGATATCCAGGAAACCGACAAGCAGTACAAGATTGCCCTGGAAGTGCCGGGTGTCGAGGAAAAGGACATCCAGATCACCCTCGACGACGATGTGTTGGTGGTGCGTGGCGAGAAGCGCCAGGAGCAGGAGAAGAAGGACGGTGGCTTCCACCGTGTGGAGCGCTCCTACGGCAGCTTTCAGCGCGCTCTGAACCTGCCGGCCGATGCCAACCAGGACACGATCAAGGCCGCTTTCAAGAACGGCGTGCTCACGATAACGATGGACAAGCGCGAGGCCAGTACGCCCAAGCAGGGGCGCTCGATCCCGATCAATGGCTGACGCCCACCGGCTAGTCCTTTGCAAAAAACCAAGTGAAGGGCGAGGCGCCTTGAGCTGCGGTGCCTCGCCCAGTTAACCCTCTCAGGAGCATCAGCATGGCCAGAAAACAATGCCAAGTCTGCGGCCAACCCGCCACGGTGCGGGTGGAAGCCAATCTCAATGGTCGCCACAGCACCATGCTGTTGTGTGACGATCACTATCGCCAACTGGTGCGCCAGCAAAAGCGCACCGTCTCGCCGCTGGAGGCTCTGTTTGGCTCGCGCAGCGGTTTGTTCGAAGACTTCCTCGGCAGCGACTTCTTCCGCATCGGTGACGATGCACCGTCCGTGGCGGCTGATGCCGACGAAGTGGTCGATGCGTCTTTCGGCGAATCCGCTCCCGCAACGGCGGGCACGGCGCGCCGCCGCGGCAGTGGGCTGGCCAGCCGTATCAGCGAACAGTCTGAGGCCCTGTTGCAGGAAGCCGCCAAACATGCTGCCGAGTTCGGCCGGCCCGAAGTCGATACCGAACACCTGCTGCTGGCGCTGACCGACAGCGACGTGGTCAAGACCATCTTAGGGCAGTTCAAGATCAAGGTCGATGACCTCAAGCGGCAGATCGAATCCGAAGCCAAGCGTGGCGACAAGCCGTTCGAAGGCGAGATCGGCGTGTCGCCACGTGTCAAGGATGCGCTCAGCCGTGCCTTCGTGGCCTCCAACGAGTTGAGTCATTCCTATGTGGGGCCAGAGCACTTTCTGATCGGCCTGGCCGAAGAAGGCGAAGGCTTGGCAGCCAACCTGCTGCGCCGTTACGGCCTCACGCCGCAGGCGCTGCGCCAGCAGGTAAGCAAGGTGGTCGGCAAAGGGGCCGAGGATGGCCGCGCCGAGACGCCGACCAACACGCCCGAGCTGGATAAATACTCGCGCGACCTCACCAAGATGGCGCGCGAGGGCAAGCTCGATCCGGTCATCGGCCGCGCGCAGGAGATCGAGACGACCATCGAAGTGCTGGCCCGGCGCAAGAAGAACAACCCGGTGCTGATCGGCGAGCCCGGCGTCGGCAAGACCGCCATCGTCGAAGGGCTGGCGCAGCGCATGGTCGCAGGCGAAGTGCCCGAAACGCTGCGTGACAAGCGCCTGGTCGAACTCAACATCAATGCCATGGTGGCCGGCGCCAAGTACCGCGGCGAGTTCGAGGAGCGCGTGCAGAAGGTGCTCAAGGAAGTGACCGAGCACCAGGGGGAGCTGATTCTCTTCATCGACGAGGTGCACACTATCGTCGGTGCCGGTCAGGGTGGCGGCGAAGGTGGCCTCGACGTGGCCAATGTGTTCAAGCCGATGATGGCGCGCGGCGAGCTGAACCTGATCGGCGCCACGACGCTCAACGAGTATCAGAAGTACATCGAAAAGGATGCCGCGCTGGAGCGTCGCTTCCAGCCGGTGATGGTGCCCGAGCCGACGGTAGCGCAGACCATGATGATTTTGCGCGGCCTGCGCGACACCTTCGAGGCGCACCACAAGGTCAGCATCACCGAGGATGCGATCATCGCCGCCGCCGAGTTGTCCGACCGTTACATCACCGCGCGCTTTTTGCCCGACAAGGCCATCGACCTGCTCGACCAGGCAGCCGCACGCGTGAAGCTGTCGGCCACGGCGCGCCCGGTGGCGGTGCAAGAGCTGGAGTCCGAACTGCATCAGTTGCGGCGTGAGCAGGACTATGTGGCTTCGCGCAAGCAGTACGACAAGGCCGCCGAGCTCGGCAAGCGCATCGAGGCCAAAGAGGCCGAACTAAAGAAGCTCGTCGAGGATTGGGAGCGCGAGCGCGCCTCGGGCAGCGCCGAGGTCAAGGCAGAGCACGTGGCGCAGATCGTCTCGCGGCTGACCGGCATCCCGGTCAACGAGCTGACGGTGGAAGAACGCGAGAAGCTGCTGCATCTGGAACAGCGGCTGCATGAGCGCCTGGTGGGACAGGACGAAGCAGTACGTGCCGTGGCCGATGCCGTGCGGCTGTCGCGCGCGGGCCTGCGCGAAGGCAGCAAGCCGGTGGCGACGTTCCTGTTCCTCGGGCCGACGGGTGTGGGCAAGACCGAACTCGCCAAGGCGCTGGCTGAGTCCATCTATGGCGATGAGGGCGCGCTGCTGCGCATCGACATGTCCGAATACGGCGAACGCCACACCGTGGCACGCCTGGTGGGCGCGCCCCCGGGCTATGTGGGCTACGACGAAGGCGGCCAGCTCACCGAGAAGGTGCGGCGCAAGCCCTACAGCGTGCTGCTGCTCGACGAGATCGAGAAGGCGCACCCCGACGTCTACAACATCCTGCTGCAGGTGTTCGACGACGGCCGGCTCACCGACGGCAAAGGCCGGGTAGTGGATTTCACCAATACCATCATCATCGCCACGTCCAACCTGGGCTCGGACATCATCCAGCGGCGGCTGAAGGCGCGCGGGGCGGCCGGTGAGGAGTACGAAAAGACCAAGGCCGAGGTGATGGACGTGCTGCGCGGCCACTTCCGTCCCGAGTTCATCAACCGCATCGACGAGATCATCGTCTTCCATGCGCTGGGCAAGGAGGAGATTCGCCACATCGTCGGCCTGCAGCTCGATCGCGTGGCACGCAGCGCCGCCAGCCAGGGCGTGACGCTCACCTTCGATCAGACGCTGATCGATCATTTCGCGGAAGAAGGCTACAAGCCCGAGTTCGGTGCGCGTGAACTCAAGCGCCTGATCCGCAGCGAGCTGGAAACCGCGCTGGCACGCGAGATGCTCGGCGGCGGAATCGGCAAGGGCGATCACGCCAGCGCACGCTGGGACGACAAGGCCGAACGCGTGGTGTTCGAACGCCATGAGTCACCGCAGACTCCGGCCGAGCCAGAGCAGCCGGATGCCGCGAAGGCGGCCGAGGCGCCGCATGGCGACGCGGGTAAGGGCTCTCGCAAGAAGAAGTCGGCGAGCGACGCGTCTTAATGTTGGGAGAGGCTGCCGTGTCCGATCCCATCGGCCTGGCATGGGCAGCCTCCCTGGCCTCGATCGCGGTGGCGGTCGTGGCCGCGGGTCACGCGGTCGTCTACAAGCGTGATCCGAGGTCGGCCACGCCGTGGGGGCTGCTCATCAGCGGCGGCACTGCCCTCCCGCTCGCTGGCCATCCGTTTGCGTGACGGCGCGGCCCGTCTGTTCACCTGATCCTCTGGCGACTCGACTTTCGAGGAACACGGCCCATGGAAAAAAAGAATCAATGGAACACCGGCTACTGGATCGTCGCCGTATTGCTGCTGCTGACGCTGCAGAACTACTGGCAAACGGCAAAGACCGTCGAGCCCGTGCCCTACAGCGAGTTCGAGAAGGCGCTGGCCGAGGGTCGAGTGGCGGAAGTGCTGGTGTCGGATCGCAGCGTGACCGGGCGTCTGAAGTCGCCGGACAGCCGGGGCAAGACGACGATCGTGGCGACCCGGGTCGAACCCGATCTTGCCGATCGCCTGTCGAAGTACGACGTGCCCTATGCCCGCGTGGTGGAGAGCACCTGGCTGCGCGATGTGTTGTCGTGGATCCTGCCGGCGGTGGCTTTCTTCGGCGTCTGGTTCTTCCTGTTCCGCCGCTTCGCCGAGAAGCAGGGCATGGGCGGGTTCCTCAGCATCGGCAAGAGCCGCGCCAAGGTGTTCATGGAGAAAAACACCGGTGTGACCTTTGCCGACGTGGCCGGCGTCGATGAGGCCAAGGCGGAGCTGGTCGAAATCGTCGATTTCCTGAAGAACCCGCAGGACTATGGTCGTCTTGGGGCGCGCATTCCGAAGGGCGTGCTGCTGGTCGGTCCGCCCGGCACCGGCAAGACTTTGTTGGCCAAGGCTGTGGCGGGTGAAGCGGGCGTACCGTTTTTCTCCATTTCGGGTTCGGAATTTGTCGAGATGTTCGTCGGGGTGGGCGCGGCGCGCGTGCGCGACCTGTTCGAGCAGGCACGCGGCCAGGCGCCGGCGATCATCTTCATCGACGAACTGGATGCGCTGGGCCGGGCACGGGGTGTCGGAGGCCCCATCGGCAGCCATGACGAGCGCGAGCAGACGCTCAACCAGTTGTTGACCGAGTTGGACGGCTTCGATGCCTCCGTGGGGCTCATCATTCTGGCCGCGACCAACCGCCCTGAAATCCTCGATCAGGCGCTCTTGCGCGCCGGCCGCTTCGATCGCCAGGTGCTGGTGGACCGACCCGACAAGAAGGGCCGGCTCGACATCCTGAAGGTGCATGTCAAGAAAGTCACGCTGGCACCCGAGGTCGACCTCGAACAGGTGGCCGCGCTGACCACCGGCTTCTCGGGCGCGGATCTGGCCAATCTGGTCAACGAGGCGGCGCTGGCCGCAACCCGCCGCCGCGCGCAGGCCGTGGAGCTGCAGGACTTCACTGCCGCCATCGAGCGCATCGTGGCCGGCCTGGAAAAGAAAAACCGCGTGCTCAACCCCAAAGAGCGCGAGACCGTGGCCTATCACGAGATGGGCCATGCGCTGGTGGCGCTGGCGCTGCCAGGCACTGACCCGGTGCACAAGATTTCCATCATCCCGCGTGGCATCGGCGCCTTGGGTTACACCCTGCAGCGTCCGACCGAAGACCGTTTCCTGATGACGCGCAGGGATCTGGAACACAAGATCGCCGTGCTTCTGGGCGGACGCGCCGCCGAGAAGCTGGTGTTTGGCGAACTCTCCACGGGGGCGGCCGACGACCTGTCGCGGGCCACCGACATCGCCCGCGACATGATCACTCGCTTCGGCATGGACGAAGGCTTGGGTTACATCGCCTTCGAAGCGCAGCGACCGCGCTTCCTCGACACGCCCGAGTTGGCCAGCGGTGGCTGCCGGGTGGCGGAATCGACCCAGGCGCGCATCGATCAGGCCATCCGCGACATCGTGATGGGCGTGTTCGAGCGCGCCTACGGGATTCTCGACGCCAACCGCGCGGTGCTGGAGCGCTGTGCCCGCGAGCTCCTGGCGCGGGAAACCCTGGATGAAGCCGATATCCGCCGCCTGACCGAGGGGCTCCAGCGCGCCACCCCGGCCACGGCGGCCGAGGCGGCGCTCCCCTCATCCTCAACACCTTCAGGAGCCTCGACATGAGCGACAGCCTGCACATCGTTTGCCCGCATTGCCAATCCGTCAACCGCGTACCGGCGGGCAAACTCGCCGACCAGCCTAACTGCGGCCGTTGCCAGCAGCCGTTGTTCACGGGCGCGCCCATCGAGCTGACCACGGCGACATTCACGCGCCACGTGGAGCGCAGCGACATTCCTCTGCTGGTCGATTTCTGGGCCCCCTGGTGCGGCCCCTGCAAGATGATGGCGCCGCAGTTCCAGCAGGCCGCGCGCCTGCTGGAACCCAAGGTACGGCTGGCCAAGGTCGACACCGAGGCAGAGCCTCAATTGGCCACCCGCTTCGGCATCCGCAGCATTCCGACCCTGGCGCTGTTCCGGGGCGGGCGGGAGATCGCGCGTCAGGCCGGCGCCATGGGGGCACAGGACATCGTGCGCTGGGCATCCTCGGCTGTGGTGAGTTGAGGGCCGATGCAGGACTTGCTCGGTACGACGCTGATTCTGCTGGTCGCCTGCAGTCTGGCGGCTGCGTTGACGGCCAGGCTGAATATCCCGACCTTGCTGGGTTATCTGCTGGTCGGTGTCTTGCTGGGCCCTCCGGCCACGGCCTGGATCATGCCGGGACCGGCGCTGAATTTCCTGTCCGAGCTGGGGGTGGCGCTGCTGCTGTTCATGGTCGGGCTGGAGTTCTCGCTCGGTCATTTCTGGCTCACCCGCAAGACCGTGCTGGTGGCCGGGACACTGCAGCTGGCGATGGTCGCCGCACCGGTGGCGTTGGCTTTGCTGTGGCTGGGGCTGCCGCTCGACAGCGCCGCACTGCTGGGCGCGGCGGCGGCCATGTCGTCGACAGCGCTGGTCAGCCGGCAGCTGGCCGATCAGGGCGAGTTGACCACACGCCACGGCCGCGGCGCCATTGCCGTGCTGGTGTTCCAGGATCTGGCCAGTGTGCCCTTGCTGGCGCTGCTGGCGATCTGGGCGCGCGGCGATGCTCCCGGGCTTGGCCGTGTGCTTGGGGAGGTGGCGGGCGTGCTGTTGCTGTTTGCCGTCTCGGCGGTTGCGTCGCGCCGCCTGTTGCATGGCTTGCTGGGCTGGGTGGCGCGGCAGGGGCACGAAGAGTCCTTCGTGCTGGTCTCGCTGAGTCTGGTGGTGGCGGCTGCGGCAGCGGCCCATGCACTGGGTGTGTCGGCTGCGCTCGGTGCCTTTCTTGCCGGCATGGTGCTGGGGGAGAGCGATTTCCGGCACCACATGGAAAACCACCTCAAGCCCTTTCGTGATGTGCTGTCGGGCCTGTTCTTCGTGACCATTGGCCTGCAGCTGGACACCGCGCAGATCGTGGCCGCACCGCTGGCGGTACTGGGTTGGCTGTTGGCCTTGGTGCCTCTCAAGATGGGGCTGAACTTTCTGGCGCTGCGCGCAACCCGCCTGTCGGCGCTCGACGCCTGGCGCGCAGGCATCGTGCTGGGTCATGGCGGCGAGTTTGCGCTGCTGCTCCTGGGCATGGTCATGCAGCAGCACCTGATCGCCGCCACCATGGTGCAACCGATGCTGGTGGCGCTGGTGTTGAGCATGGGGTTGGCACCGCTCCTGATCCGACACCATGACCGATGGGCGCGGGCTTTCAGCCGCTCGGGCGCACTCGGTCAGCCACCGCAGGCCGAAGAAGGCGAAGTCGCCGAGCGGGCGCGGTCGTTGCGCGACCATGTGATCATCTGTGGGGCGGATGACGTCGGGCTGCTGCTGAGCCGAACGCTGCGCCTGGCAGGCATACCGCATTTGCTGCTGGAATCGGACCGCCAACGGGTCGAAGCGGGGCGTGCGATGGGGGCGCCGGTGTCGTATGGCGATGCCAGTCGGCTCGACACCCTGGCCGCCGCCGGATTGGCCCATGCCCGCCTGGTGGTGCTGACGTTTGCCCGTCCGCAGACGGCCCTGCGTATCGCTCAGGCGGTTCTCGACCGCCGCCTGAGCTTGTCCGTGGTGGTGGCCACTGAGCGCGTAACGGATGCCCAGCTTTTGCGTAATCTGCCCAATGTCAGGCTGTACCCGTTGTACCTGGCTGCGGGACTGGGACTGGCCGAGCAGGTACTGTTGATGTTGGGCATCAACGCCGACCAAGTCGACCACCGGATCGAGGAATTACGGCAGACACTCAGTGAGTCAGGTGGGGATAGACCATGAACGGGCCGACCATTTGGCTGATGGTGTCGCTACTTGCCAATATTGGCATGGCGGTTGCGCTATGGCGTTTTGTTCGTACCAATCGCCAGAGGCGTGACGAGCTGAAGCATCGCCAACAAGCGCAAATCGATGACAAGGAACGGATCGCCATCGCCCTGGAGGGCGCAGGGCTGGGATTCTGGGAGTGGGATATCGCTACCGACAGCTTCAGGCTTTCTGCCCGCAGTCTGGCGATGTTCGGCTTGACCTCCGACGAGGAGGTTGGCGCCACCCATGCCGCATGGCAAGCGCGTATTCACCCGGAGGATTTGCCGGTCGTTCTGGCAAAGGTGCGCGCTTACCAAGAAAACCCGACGGAGCGATTGGAGTGCGAGTACCGCGTTCGTCATCGATCTGGCGTTTGGATTTGGGTGCTGGATCGCGGCCGTTGGCTGGGTGACGCGGGCAGCCAACTGATAGTCGGCACTCTGCTCGACATCTCTTCTCGCAAGGAAATGGAGCAGCAGTTGCTGCGTATGGCGATCACCGACCCCTTGACCGGCTTGTCGAACCGGCGGGCTTTTAACGAACGATTACAGCTGGAATGGGAGCGCCTCAAACGCAGCCCCGAGATACAAGCAGCACTTGTGCTCTGCGACATCGATCACTTCAAGCGTATCAATGACACCTATGGACACGGATGCAGCGATGAGGTGCTCAAGCACTTTGCTTCACGGTTGAGGGAACATGTTCGCGCAACCGACATGGCTGCCCGGATTGGGGGGGAGGAATTCGCTGTGTTGTTGGAAGCGGCATCGATAGAAGACGCCCAAGTATGGGCGGAGCGATTTCGTCAGGACACTGCGGCGACAGCGGTGGTGTGTGGAGAGGTGTCGATCAGCTATAGCGCCAGCATGGGGGTGGCTCTCCTTGACCCCCGTTTGCACTCTGTCGAGCAGGTGATGCAGCAGGCGGACAGCGCGCTCTACCAGGCAAAAAGACAAGGGCGCAACCAAGTTGTGGGTGCACAAGTATTTCAGAATTGAGAGGAGTGGCGATGAAGGAAAAGCAAGCAGACCCGATCAAAACATTTCGCGCCCAATGGGCAGTGATGACGTTCTACGAGCGCTTCGAACAGGTGATCGCGCTCGCGCTGTCCGCAATCATTGCCGTGATCATCGTGGTCTCGCTGCTGCAGCTGATCTCGATCGTCTTCAGCCTGCTGATCATTGATGCGTTCAATCCGCTCGATCACAAGGTCTTCCAGACCGTGTTCGGCATGATCATGACGCTGCTCATCGCCATGGAGTTCAAGCATTCCATCGTGCGGGTGGCCTTGCGGCGCGACAGCATCATCCAGGTCAAGACGGTGATCCTGATCGGGCTGATCGCCCTGGCGCGTAAATTCGTGATCCTCGACCCGGAGACCGGCCCCGCCAAGGTCGCGGCGCTCGCAGGCGCGACACTGGCCCTCGGGGCGACTTACTGGCTGCTGCGCGAGCGCGATGACCGGACAGCCGGGGAAAGCTCAGATGATCAGTCGTGATCTGCGCCACGCGCAGAATGTCGGCGCGCGGCATCGCTGGCTCAATCGCCTGCAAACCGCGCTGTTGGTGCTGACCCTGCTCGGGATTGCCGCCGTCGCTGGCAGCCTGCTGTTGGGTGACGGCGGGCTTTGGCTGGCGCTTGCGGCCGCGGGGTTCACCCTGCTGCTCGAACCGGCGGCCGCCTCCGGGCTGACCTTGCGGCTGTATGGCGCACGCCCCCTGCACCCGGATGAAGCGCCCGATCTTTGGGCTGTGTTGCGCGAACTGGCGGCGCGGGCCGGGCTGCCTGCCGTGCCGGTACCGCACTACGTGCCCAGCGGGGTCGTCAACGCCTTCGCCACCGGTTCGAAGCATCACGCGGCCATCGCGCTGACCGACGGCCTGCTGCGTAGCCTCACGCCCCGCGAGTTGACCGGCGTGCTCGGCCACGAAATCGCGCATATTGCGAACGAGGATTTGCGTGTCATGGGCTTGGCCGATTCCATCAGCCGGCTCACCCATCTTCTGGCCTTGTTGGGGCAGCTTGCGATCGTGCTCAGCTTGCCAGCGCTATTGCTTGGAGTCACGGAAGTCAATTGGCCCGCGTTGCTTCTACTGGCGGTCGCGCCACAGCTGGCCTTGCTGGCTCAGTTGGGCTTGTCCAGGGTGCGCGAATTCGACGCCGACCGGCTCGCTGCCGAATTGACCGGCGACCCGCACGGGCTGGCCTCGGCGCTCGCCAAGATCGAGCGGGTGAGCCGCTCCTGGCGCGCCTGGCTGCTGCCCGGATGGGGCAATCCGGAACCCTCCTGGCTGCGCACGCATCCGGCGACGGCTGAACGCATTGAGCGCTTGCTGGAACTTGCTCCGCCGCCCGCGATGCCGCCGTTTCCATCGGCCCGTTTCGTCCCCGAGGTGACCGTATCACCACGTCCGCCACGCTGGCGCACCGGCGGCCTTTGGCGCTGATTTCAACATGGAGAATGACGTGACCTACCCCGACCCCTACAGCCGCCCGGCGCCGGATCGATTCATCCGGCGCTGGCTCGTCATCACTGGCTGCATCGCCGCACTCATGCTGCTGTGGCAGTTCCTGCCCGCCATCGAAGCCTGGTTCAGTCCCCACGAAACGCAGGAGCGCACGGTGACGCCGCGCGGCGACCTGGCCGCCGACGAAAAAACCACCATCGAGCTGTTCGAGAAATCGCGCGGGTCGGTGGTTTACATCACCACGGCACAACTAGTGCGTGACGTCTGGTCGCGCAATGTCTTTTCCGTGCCGCGCGGCACCGGCTCCGGCTTCATCTGGGACGATGCCGGCCACGTGGTGACCAACTTCCACGTGATCCAGGGGGCATCGTCTGCCACGGTCAAACTGGCCGACGGTCGCGATTATCAGGCTGCGCTCGTTGGCGCCAGTCCTGCGCACGACATCGCGGTACTCAAGATTGGCGTCGGCTTCAAGCGCCCGCCGGCGGTGCCGGTGGGCACCAGTGCCGATCTCAAGGTGGGGCAAAAGGTCTTTGCCATTGGCAATCCCTTCGGGCTCGACTGGACGCTCACCACCGGCATCGTCTCGGCGCTTGACCGCACCCTTTCCGGCGACGCCAGTGGCCCGGCCATTGACCACCTGATCCAGACCGACGCCGCTATCAACCCCGGCAATTCCGGTGGCCCGCTGCTCGATTCGGCTGGGCGGCTGATCGGCATCAATACCGCCATCTACAGTCCGTCTGGCGCCTCGGCCGGCATCGGCTTTGCGGTGCCGGTCGATACCGTCATGCGCGTGGTGCCGCAACTCATAAAGACCGGCAAGTACATCCGTCCGGCGCTGGGCATCGAGGTGGATGAGCAGCTCAACGCGCGTCTGCAGGCGCTGACCGGCAGTAAGGGCGTATTCGTATTGCGCGTGACGCCGGGCTCGGCGGCGCACAGGGCCGGGCTCGTCGGCGTCGAGGTCACCGCAGGCGGCATCGTGCCCGGCGATCGCGTTATCAGCATCGACGGTATCGCCGTCGACGACGTCACCACATTACAGGCCC
The DNA here is from genome assembly GCF_000812405.1 of Pseudomonas sp. PI1. NCBI lineage: Bacteria > Pseudomonadati > Pseudomonadota > Gammaproteobacteria > Pseudomonadales > Pseudomonadaceae > Pseudomonas > Pseudomonas sp. PI1. The sequence goes on along the minus strand of NZ_JWMC01000002.1, from coordinate 61,116 downwards.
GGCTAGACGACAAGAACGTTGGAGATGTTGTGGTCTTGTTAGTGGAGCGGGCCGGCAAGACTCGCGAGATGCTTGTGGAACTACAACCGGGAGTTTGATGGAAAGTGGGTCATGGATCTGCACAGCGAAGCAGCCAAGCGACTTCAGCCTTGCGCCGAACTACGAGCCCTAGCTAGTGCAGTGGGGGGAAGGCTGTTTAGGTTAAATGGATATAAGGGAGTCATTTTTGATTGTGTTTTTAAAAGAAGGTGTTGATTTTTTTGGGTAAGCATTTAGGGCGTCCAAGGGTTGGAGCAGTTGGCACGGATGAGAGAGCTCAATGCTCGCTAGGGATTGGATCTATGTGTTTTTTCTGACTGACTGCTTACGTGTTGGAACGGGCAACATCGGAAAAGGATGAATCTTTATTCTCACCATTTACCGTATTTTTCGAGCCTGGGCGAAAATTAGGATGATACTTTAGCGCCCTTAATCATTCTCCCATGAAAGGCAAAACGATCCAGTCTCGGGTGTAAGTGCTCACAACATACTGATATAAAAGGGATTTTTTATGAATAGGAGAGCGCGCGACGTTTCTCTCTGTTTTTAGGGTTAGGATGAAACTTTATTTGCATACCACAGGCGGATAAGCATTTGTGGTTGTCCGCCGTTGGCCGTGCTTCCGAGGTATCCGGCGTGGCCGGTGAATCCAATCGCGGACGGAGTCCGCTCCTACGCCCGTGCTTCCTGGAACTGTAGGAGCGGACTCTGTCCGCGATTCGGCGGATGACGCCGTAGGCGTTATGCGCCCTACGCATTGTGGTTCAGGGAGCTTTGTGATTGCGCTTCACGCCGAACGGTCCCCTCTCCCGCTTGCGGGGGAGGGTTAGGGAGGGGGAGCGGAGTACAGGGTTGGCAATGGAGTGTCGGCGAAGTCCATAACCCTCTCCCCAGCCCTCGGCTGCGCGCCCCGCCCTGAAGGGAGAGGGGGCTGTCCTGAGCGGTGTGTCGGTCAGGCGTTATCCTTCTACGCCTAACCCCACCTCGTCATTCCCGCGAACGCGGGAACCCAGGTGCCTCGGCTTGGGTGTTTCTGCGCCGCTCCGAGTTTGCGGATATCTCTTGTTTCGCCCCCTCGGGCGAGTCCCTTTTGTCAAACGCCACAAAAGGAACCAAAAAGGCTTGCCCCGACATACGGGCCCGACAGAGTCGGGCTACCCTCGCGAATTCCCCCGCCACGGAGGCCCGCCCCGAGGGTACGTCCCTGTAGCCCGCGGGGCTCTTGCGACATCCATGTCGCATGACCTCCTGAGCGCGGGTTTCGCTCGGCCTTCTGAAGGGGCGTTCCGGTGCGCGCGGATGTTTCTCTGGAAGTCCAAAAGCCAGAGCGAACGCGCTTTTGCTTTTCGTAGGAGCGAGCTTGCTCGCGAACCGCCCGTCACTGGGTTCCCGTGTTCGCGGGAATGACGGGGTGGGCTTAGGCGTATCAGGCTGACTCCGAATTCCCCACCCCCTCGCCACCACCAACGGATAACCGAATCGTCATGCACGCCTCAGGCTCCCGTTAGGCCCCGCTGCTTAAGGTGAAGGCAGTTTCCACCACCACCGATGAGGTGACTGCCATGAACCTGTTCCGCCCTCTCCTGCTCGCCGGCCTGCTCGGCGTTTCGTCCCTGGCCCTGGCCGAGAGCGGGGGCGACCGTACCTTCGCGCGCATGGAGCAGAACCGCCTGGCGGCCATGGCCGCCGCGAACCCGCCGGCGCAGGCCGATGATTTCCGCCGCTATGAGTACGGCATGCGCCTGGACATCGCCCAGGTGCTGGAAGTGACGCCGGCCCGGGGCTGCGGCGTGGTGCCGGTGCGCATGCGCTACCTGGACTCCGACGGCGCCGAGCAGCGCCTGGAATACCGCGCCGAGCGCGTCAGCTGCAACCGCGGCAAGTGATCAGGCGGCCGCGTTGGGAAAGCGCAGGTGGAAGCGCGTCGGGCCTTCCGCAGCGCTGTCCACCGCGACGCTGCCGTTGTGCAGGCTCATGATCGAGCGGACGATGGCCAGGCCCAGGCCGGTGCCGCCCTCCTGGCGCGAGCGGCCGCCATCGGCGCGGTAGAAGCGCTCGAACAGGTGCGGTAGGTGCTGCGGCTCGATGCCGGGCCCGGGGTTGCTGACGCAGAGCGCCACGCCCTCCGCGCCGCTCTTGATGTCGATGTCGACCTGGCTGCCGGCCGGCGCGTGGCGGATGGCGTTGGACAGCAGGTTGGAGATCGCTCGCTGCACCATCAGGCGGTTGCCGTGGACCCAGGCATCGCCGGACAGCTCGATGTCCACCCCCTTCTCCTCGGCGGCATACAGGAACAGCTCCGCCACGCGGCAGGCCTCGGCCCCCAGCGAGAGGCGCTCGAAAGGCACCTGCGCCTGGTTGACCTGGGCCAGGAACAGCATGTCGCTGACGATGCGCGACAGCCGCTCCAGCTCCTCGACGCCCGAGGCCAGCACTGCCTGGTATTCCTCCAGCGGCCGCTCGCGGGACAGGGTGACCTGCGCCTTGCCCAGCAGGTTGCCGATGGGCGAGCGCAGCTCGTGGGCGAGGTCGTCTGAGAACTGCGTCAGCTGCTGCACGCCCTGGTCCAGGCGATGCAGCATGACGTTCAGCGCCTGGGCCGCCTCGCCCAGTTCCAGCGGCAGCTTCTCCACCGGGATGCGGTGGCTGAGGTCCTCGGTGGAAATGCGCGCGGCCACCTTGCGGAAGCGCTGCAGCGGCGACAGCCCGCGGTGCACCGCGTACCAGGCGCCCAGGCCCACCAGCAGCAGAAGGAAGGGCACGCCGGCCAGCACCGACTGGCGGAAGGCGCCGAGCAGCGCATCGTCGTTGCCGCGTTCGAGGGTCAGCAGGGCGCGCACGCTGGCGCCGTTGGCCATCGGCACCCGGCTGCCGATGCTGAGCAGGCGCCGGCCGGCGTCGTCGGTCCAGGCGTGGTACTGCGCTTCGCTGCCCGGTTGCAGGCTGTCCAGGGTGGCCAGCCGCTGTGGCTTGCCGGTGTCGAGCAGCGGTGCCTGGCCCTGGTCCGGGGCCAGCAGCGTCAGCTCCAGGTTGTCGTGGCCGGCCACCACGTCCAGCAGTTCGTGCGGCCCGCGCGCCAGGGCGCGGTCGTCCAGGCCGGCATCCAGGGCGTGGCGGACCTGGCCGAGCTTGTCGGCCAGCTCGTTGCGCGCGCGGCTCTGCAACTCGTGGTCGAGGGCCGTGTAGGCGAGCAGGGCGAACACCACCACCAGGCCGGCGCAGAGCAGGCCGATGCCCAGGGCCAGGCGGGTGGACAGGCTGGCCGGCTTCATTCGCGCGCCTCCAGCACGTAGCCGACGCCGCGCAGGGTGTGGATCAGCTTGCTGTCGAAGGGGTCGTCGACCTTCAGCCGCAGGCGGCGGATGGTGACTTCCACCACGTTGGTGTCGCAGTCGAAGTTCATGTCCCACACCAGGGAGATGATCTGGGTGCGCGTCAGCACCTCGCCGCTGCGGCTCATCAGCAGGTGCAGCAGGGCGAATTCCTTGGTGGTCAGGTCGATGCGCCGGCCGTCGCGGTAGGCGCGGTGGCGCGCCGGGTCCAGCTCCAGGCCGGCGATGCGCAGCACCGGCGGCGCGCTCACCCGCTCGCTGCGGCGCAGCAGGGTGCGCACCCGGGCGAGCAGCTCGGGGAACTCGAAGGGCTTCACCAGGTAGTCGTCGGCGCCCAGCTCCAGGCCGCGCACGCGCTCGGCCAGGCGGCCGCGGGCGGTGAGCAGCATGACCCGCGTGTCGCTCTCGCGGCGCAGTTGCTGCAGCACTTCCCAGCCATCCATCTGCGGCATGTTCACGTCGAGGATGACCAGGTCGTAGGTGCCCTGGCGGGCCAGGTGCAGGCCGTCCACGCCGTTGTCGGCGCGGTCCACCACGAAGCCGCTTTCGCTCAGGCCCTGGTGCAGGTAGTCGGCGGTCTTGGCTTCGTCCTCTACAACTAGGATTCGCATATGGGGAATGACCTTACTTATGAAGTCTGAAAATTCTGTACTTATCGAGCGTGCGAATTCCGGCTATGTAAGCAGGGAACTTTCCGATATTTAACTGGCCGGCGAGGCTAAGGGTTGTAGCCGCTTCAGGGTCAATGCCGCTGGCTCCCAAAGGATGTTTCCGGATATTGCCATTGCGGCGCATTAGTTGTTCCAAATCCTTGATAAGGCGGCTTTATCGGTGGTTTTCAGGGCCTGGTTCGGAGCGCCCTGGATAGCCGGATAAAGCCGATGCTAACGCAGGAAAATATGAACTTCGGTTGAATGACATATTTGTAATTGACGGGTCACCTTGCCGATAAAAGCAGGAAATTAACGTTGCGGCAGTGGGTGGAACTTCCCTGGAAGTTGCCGCCTGTCCATGGGGCGAAAACGCCGTCCCGGGCCGTTTCCTGAGGTGTGCCGTGTCCTACTTTCGTGGCCTGTTCCGCTGGCCGGCTGCGGGCCTGTGTCCGTGGCCGGCATCGTTGTCGCTGTTCCTGCTTCTGCTCGGCCTGCCGGGCGTGCCGGCCGAGGCCCGCGCCCTGGGCTTCGACGAGGCCCTGCGCACCGCGCTGGCGGCCAACCCCGAGCTGGCCGCCGTCGCCCGCGGCCGGGGCATCGCCGCGGGCGAGCGGCGCCAGGCGGCGCTGCTGCCGAACCCGAGCCTGTCCTGGGAGACCGAGGACACCCGCCGCGAGCGTTCCACCACCACCCTCGCCCTGACCCAGCCCCTGGAGCTGGGCGGCAAGCGCGGCGCGCGGGTGGCCGTGGCCGAACGCGGCGAGGCGATCGCCGAAATGGAGCTGGAAGTGCGCCGCAACACGCTGCGCGCCGAGGTGCTGGAGGCCTTCCAGGCTGCCTTGCAGGCCCAGGAACGCCTGCGCCTGGGCGAGGAGTCGGCAACCCTGGCCCGGCGGGCCCTGCGCGCCGCCGAGACACGGGTGCGCGCCGGCAAGTCGGCGCCGCTGGAGGCGACGCGGGCACAGGTGCAGCTGACCGAGGTGGAGCTGGAACTGCAGCGCGCGCGCATCGACCGTGACCAGGCCTACCGCGCCCTGGCCGGGCTCATGGGCGAGGCCGAGCCGGGCTTCGCCGAGGTGGCCGGCAACGCCGAGCTGCCGGCGCCGCCCCAGGCCGCGCAGTTGCTGCGGCGCCTGGAGCAGACCGCCGAGCTGCGCCTGGCGCTGCTCCAGGTCGACCAGCGCGAGGCCGCCATACAGCTGGCGCGGGCCGAGCGCGTGCCCAACCTCGACGTCACCCTGGGCAGCCAGTACGACCACGAGGCCCGCGAGCGGGTGAACCTGGTCGGGCTGTCCATGCCGCTGCCGCTGTTCGATCGCAACCAGGGCCGCCTGCTGGCCGAGGCGCGCAGGGCGGACCAGGCCCGCGACCTGCGCAACGCCACCGAGCTGCGCCTGCGCCGCGAGACGCAGCAGGCGCTGGACCTGTGGAGCACCGCGCAGCACGAGGCGCAAACCCTGCGCGACAGCCTGCTGCCGGCCGCGCGCCAGGCCCTGGACGCCGCCACCCGCGGCTTCGAGATGGGCAAGTTCGGCTTCCTCGAAGTGCTCGACGCCCAGCGCACCCTGCTCGCCGCGCGCGACCAGTACCTGCAGGCGCTGGCCCGCCTCGCCGAGGCGCGCGCTCGCACCGAGCGCATCTTCGGCGACCTGGCGCTGCGCTGATGGCCGGGCGCTCCCTGCGCGCCCGGCTGTCGTCGGCCCTGCTGCTGGCGGCGTTGCTGGCCACCAGCGGCCACCTTCCCTACCAGGCCTACGGCTCCGCCGCCGGGCACTGGTGCATCCATGCCCTGTTCCGCGCCCTGGGCGCGCTGTCGAGCCTGATCGGCGCCTGAGGCGCGGGGCCATCCGGGAGAGTCCATGAAGTCGAGAGAAATGAAGATCGCCGCCGCCGTGCTGTTCCTGCTGGCGCTGGGTGGCGCCGCCACGCTGTTGCCGGGCGGGGCCGCGCAGGCGCCGGAAGGGCATGGCGAGGCGGCCGCGCACCAGGATGGCGAACACCACGGCGAAAGCGCCGCCAAGGCCCATGGCGAGGCCGCTGGCCATGGCGACGACGAGCACCACGCCGAGACCGACGAGCATGGCGAGGAAGACGCCGGCCTGCGCCTGAGCGACGAGCAGTTGCGCGTAGCCGGCGTGGAGCTGGAGTACGCCGCGCCGGCCGAGCTGTCTGCGCGCCTGAGCCTGCCCGGCGAGATCGCCTTCGACGCCGACCGCACCGCGCACCTGGTGCCGCGCGTGGCCGGGGTGGTGCAGCAGGTGGCGGCCGAACTGGGCCAGGCGGTGAAGCGCGGCGAGCTGCTGGCGGTGATCGCCAGCCCGCAGCTGTCGGACCTGCGCAGCGAACTGGCGGCGGCGCAGCGGCGCCTCGAACTGGCGCGGGTGACCTACGAGCGCGAGCGCCAGCTGTGGCAGGAGAAGGTCTCCGCCGAGCAGGACTACCTGCAGGCGCGCCAGGCCCGGCAGGAAGCCGAGATCGCCCTGGCCAACGCCCGGCAGAAGCTCGGCGCCCTGGGCGCCGGCGGCGGCGACCGCTACGAGCTGCGCGCGCCCTTCGACGGCGTGGTGGTGGAGAAGCACCTGGTGCGCGGCGAGGTGGTGGACGAGAACACCGCCGCCTTCACCCTTTCCGACCTGTCGCGGGTCTGGGCCACCTTCGCCGTGGCGCCGCGCGACCTGGCCTGGGTGCAGTTGGGCAAGGCGGCGCAGGTCGAGGCCGTGGACCTGGGCATGAGCGCCGAGGGCCGCGTCGCCCAGGTCGGCAACCTGCTGGGCGAGCAGTCGCGCATGGCCAGCGCCCGGGTGGTGGTGGAGAACCCCGGCGGCGCCTGGCGGCCGGGCCTGCCGGTGCAGGTGACGCTGGCCGGCGCGCCGCGCGCGGCGGCGGTCAGCGTGGCGGAGGCGGCCATCCAGCGGGTGGAGGAGCAGGACGTGGTGTTCGTCCGCCGCGACGGCGTCTTCGTCGCCCAGCCGGTGCGCCTGGGCGCGCGCGGCCAGGGCCGGGTGGAGGTGCTGCAGGGCCTGGCCGCCGGCGAGCAGGTCGCCGCCGCCGGCAGCTTCGTCCTCAAGTCGGAGCTGGGCAAGGCCAGCGCCGAGCACGCCCACTGACCGCGAGAGCCCCCCATGTTCGAACGCATCATCCGTTTCGCCATCGAGCAGCGCTACCTGGTGCTGCTCGCCGTGCTGGGCATGGCCGCCCTCGGCGTGGCCAGCTACCAGAAGCTGCCGATCGACGCGGTGCCCGACATCACCAACGTCCAGGTGCAGATCAACACCGCCGCCCCCGGCTACTCGCCGCTGGAGACCGAGCAGCGCATCACCTACCCCATCGAGACCGCCATGGCCGGCCTGCCGGGCCTGCAGCAGACGCGTTCGATCTCGCGCTCGGGGCTGTCGCAGGTGACGGCGATCTTCGCCGACGGCACCGACATCTACTTCGCCCGGCAGCTGGTCAACGAGCGCCTGCAGCAGGCCCGCGAGCAGCTGCCCGAGGGCGCCGAGGCGGCGCTGGGGCCGATCTCCACCGGCCTGGGCGAGATCTTCCTGTGGACCATCGAGGCCGCCGAGGATGCGCGCAAGGAGGACGGCACGCCCTACACGCCCACCGACCTGCGGGTGATCCAGGACTGGATCGTCAAGCCGCAGCTGCGCAACGTGCCCGGCGTGGCCGAGATCAACACCATCGGCGGCCAGGCCCGGCAGTACCAGGTGGCGCCCGACCTGCAGCGCCTGGCCGCGCACCGCCTGACCCTGGCCGACCTGCTGGCGGCGCTGGAGCGCAACAACGGCAACGTCGGCGCCGGCTACATCGAGCGCAACGGCGAGCAGCTGCTGGTGCGCGCGCCGGGGCAGCTCTCCGGCCTGGAAGACATCGGCAACGTGCTGGTGGCCAACCTGGAAGGCACGCCGATCCGCGTGCGCGACGTGGCGCAGGTGCAGATCGGCCGCGAACTGCGCAGCGGCGCGGCCACCGAGAACGGCCGCGAGGTGGTGCTGGGCACGGTGTTCATGCTGATCGGCGAGAACAGCCGCAGCGTCGCCGCCGCCGTGGCCGAGCGCCTGGAACAGGTCAACCGCAGCCTGCCGGCGGGGGTGCGCGCGGTGCCGGTGTACGACCGCACGCAACTGGTGGACAAGGCCATCGCCACGGTGAAGAAGAACCTGGTGGAGGGCGCGGTGCTGGTCATCGCCGTGCTCTTCCTGTTCCTCGGCAACCTGCGCGCGGCGCTGATCACCGCCATGGTCATCCCGCTGGCGATGCTGTTCACCTTCAGCGGCATGTTCGCCAACCGCGTCAGCGCCAACCTGATGAGCCTGGGCGCGCTGGACTTCGGCATCATCGTCGACGGCGCGGTGGTCATCGTCGAGAACGCCATCCGCCGCCTGGCCCACGCCCAGCAGCACCACGGCCGCCTGCTGACGCGCAGCGAGCGCCTGCATGAAGTATTCGCCGCCTCGAAGGAGGCGCGCCGCGCGCTGATCTTCGGCCAACTGATCATCATGGTGGTGTACCTGCCGATCTTCGCCCTCACCGGCGTGGAAGGGAAAATGTTCCACCCCATGGCCTTCACCGTGGTCATCGCGCTGTTCGGCGCCATGCTGCTGTCGGTGACCTTCGTGCCGGCGGCCATCGCGCTGTTCGTCAGCGGCCGCGTGCGCGAGGAGGAGAACTGGCTGATGCGCGGCGCGCGGCGCGGCTATGAGCCGGTGCTGGGCTGGGTGATGGGCCACCGCGCGCGGGTGTTCGCCGGCGCCGCGCTGCTGGTGCTGGGCGCGGGCCTGCTGGCCACGCGCATGGGCAGCGAGTTCGTGCCCAGCCTCAGCGAGGGCGACTTCGCCCTGCAGGCGCTGCGCGTGCCGGGCACCAGCCTGACGCAGTCGGTGGAGCTGCAGGAGCGCCTGGAGCGCCACATCCTCGCCAGGGTGCCGGAGGTGCAGCGGGTGTTCGCCCGCACCGGCACCGCCGAGATCGCCTCCGACCCCATGCCGCCGAACATTTCCGACAGCTACCTGATGCTGCGCCCGCAGCAGGACTGGCCGGACCCGCGCAAGCCGCGCGCGCAGCTGGTGGAGGAAATCCAGCGCGCCGCCGCCGAGGTGCCGGGGAGCAACTACGAGCTGTCGCAGCCGATCCAGCTGCGCTTCAACGAGCTGATCTCCGGGGTGCGCAGCGACGTGGCGGTGAAGGTCTTCGGCGACGACATGGTGGTACTGGAACAGACCGCCGGGAAGATCGCCGAGGCCCTGCGCCAGGTGCCCGGCGCCTCCGAGGTGAAGGTCGAGCAGACCGGCGGCCTGCCGGTGCTGACCGTCGACATCGACCGCGACCGGGCGGCGCGCTTCGGCCTGGCGGTGGGCGACGTGCAGGACTTCGTCGCCATCGCGGTGGGCGGGCGTCAGGCCGGCACGCTGTTCGAGGGCGACCGCCGCTTCGACCTGCTGGTGCGCCTGCCCGAGGCGCAGCGTAGCGACATCGACGGCCTGTCGCGCCTGCTGCTGCCGTTGCCGGCCGGCGCCGACGGGCGCATCGCCTTCATCCCGCTCGGCCAGGTGGCGCAACTGCAATTGCTGCAGGGGCCGAACCAGGTCAGCCGGGAGAACGGCAAGCGCCTGGTGGTGGTCAGCGCCAACGTGCGCGGCCGCGACATCGGCTCCTTCGTCGCCGAGGCCGAACGGCGCCTGGCCAGCGAAGTGCAGGTGCCGGCCGGCTACTGGACCGCCTGGGGCGGCCAGTTCGAGCAGCTGCAATCGGCGGCCAGGCGCCTGCAGGTGGTGGTGCCGGTGGCGCTGCTGCTGGTCTTCGTGCTGCTGTTCATGATGTTCGGCAACGTCCGCGACGGCCTGCTGGTGTTCACCGGCATCCCCTTCGCCCTCACCGGCGGGGTGGCGGCGCTGTGGCTGCGCGACATCCCGCTGTCGATCTCCGCCGGGGTGGGCTTCATCGCCCTGTCCGGAGTGGCGGTGCTCAACGGCCTGGTGATGCTCGCCTTCATCCGCAACCTGCGCGAGGCGGGTCGCGGCCTGGACGCGGCCATCCACGAGGGCGCCCTGACGCGCCTGCGCCCGGTGCTGATGACGGCGCTGGTGGCCTCGCTGGGCTTCGTGCCCATGGCGCTGGCCACAGGTACCGGCGCCGAGGTGCAACGGCCGCTGGCTACGGTGGTGATCGGGGGCATTCTCTCCAGCACTGCGCTCACGCTGCTGGTGTTGCCGGCGCTGTATCGCTGGGCGCACAGGCGCGATGAGGTGGGCTGAGCAGGGACGTAAAAAAAGGCGCCCGCGGGGGGCGCCTCAGGGGCCATCCCTCACCAAAGGAGCTTTCGCTGCCGGGACGGCCGTCAGTTCACACGAGTGGGGCTGACGGGGGGTATTGGAACCTGTGGCTGGTAACAGGATGCTGAGGTGGGGATGACGATTTTGATAGGGAGGGGTTGGGCTTTTGTGTAGGAGCGAGCTTGCTCGCGAACGGAGTTCCCCGGTTGCAACGGAGCCTTGGATTGACTCCGTTCCCTCTCCCCAGCCCTCTCCCTGAAGGGAGAGGGGGCTAGTTCGTGCCGAGAGGCGGTGTGGTTTCATCCTGATACCCGTGTAGTAGCCGGCTAACGCCGAAATACCCGAGCACACCGAACGGTCCCCTCTCCCTTCAGGGAGAGGGTTAGGGAGAGGGCGCTCTTCAGGCCAGGCACCGAAGCCACCGGGAAACCGGGTTCGCGAGCAAGCTCGCTTCTACGCAAAAGCCAAACCACCCCCGCAAACGAAAAAGGCCCCGCAGGGGCCTTTCTCCACACCCGAACCTCAAAGCACCCGCAACGGGTACTCCACTATCAGCCGCACCTCATCCAGGTCCGACTCGAAGGCCGTGGCCCGGGTCGTCGCCTGGCGCAGGCGGAAGGACAGGTCCTTCAGGCTGCCGTTCTGCACCACGTACTTCGCCTCGACGTCGCGCTCCCAGCGCTTCTGGTCGGTCAATGGATCGCCGTTCCCGTCGCGGCGCATGTAGACCGCGTTGGCGTGGCTGTAGTCGGCGTCGCTGCCGCGGGCGTAGCGGGTCATGAAGCTCAGGCCGGGGATGCCGTAGGCCTGCATGTCGAGGTCGTAGCGGAGCATCCAGGAGCGCTCCTTCGGCGAGTTGAAGTCGGTGTACTGGATGGAATTGTCCAGATAGATCGAGTCCGACTGGCGCAGATAGTCGAAGTCGTTATTGCCGTTGTTGCGCTGGTGGCTCAGGGCCAGGGTGTGGGCGCCGAAGCGCACGCCGAGCTTGCCGCTCCAGATGTTGGTGTTGAACTCGCCGAGCAGCTCGCGGCCGCCGTCGTCCACCGACTTGTAGTAGGTGAAGCCGCCGATCAGGTCCAGGCCGTCGGCCAGTGGATAGGTCGCCGAAGTGGCCGCGTAGTACTGCTTCCAGGCGTCCTTCAGGCGACTGCCGTAGAGGCTCACGCTGACCTGTTCGGTGAGCGCGTAGTCGCCGCCCAGGTAGGCGACCCAGGGGGCGTCGACGGGGCCTGCGTAGAAGGTCGAGAAGCCTTCGCTCATCTTGCGCTCGTTGGGCTGGCTCATCGAATGCAGGCGCCCGGCCTGCAGGTCCAGGCCGTCGATGCTGGCGTTGTTCAGGGTCACGCCGCGGAAGGATTCGGGCAGCAGGCGCGAGTCGCCGTAGTGCACCACCGGCGTCTGCGGGAACACGTCGCCGATCCTCACCTCGGTGTCGAACAGGCGCAGCCTGGCGGCGCCGCCGGCCTTGGCGTATTCGTCCTGGGTGCGGCCCCGGGCGTCCACCGGCAGCACGTCGAACGAACTGTGCCCGCCGTTGCGGCCGTCGCCGCTGTCCAGCTGGATGCCGAGCATGGCGAAGGCGTCGACGCCGAAGCCCACCGTGCCCCGGGTGTAGCCGGACTGGTAGCGGGCGAAGAGGCCCTGGGCCCAGGCCTCGGAGTAGCCGTTGCCCTTGGGGCTGGACTGGCCGTGGCGGTCGTCGCGGTTGAAGTAGAAGTTGCGGTTGAGGATGTCCAGGCGCTGGCCTTCGAGGAAGCCTTCGGCGCTCTCCTCGGCGCCGGCCAGGGGGCTGGCCAGCCCGGCGGCGAGCAGGGAGAGGGCCAGGGGGATGTGCCGCTGTGTCATCGATCGCTCCATGGGGTGTTGGGCGGCTGCCGGAGAGGCGCCGCATCGTTGTTGTGCACCCGCAGCGGCTGGGAGCCGCGCGCAGGCAGGCTCCATCCTGATGACGGCGGAATGACGCGGAGATGAGGCGGACATGACAATTCCGTCAGCCGGCGAACGGCGGACGAAGACGGGAGCGACTACGGAGGATGGGGAAGGCGGGGGGACCATTATCCCCCCGGTGCCTGCGCGTCCGGGGGTGTGGACGGGGCACCGAGGCTTTGCGGCAGGAGCCGCCCTGCGAGGGGAAGGTAATCGACCTTGTCTTGTGGACAAGGTCGGACCCTGCGGCCCACCGAGGGGTACCTGACAAGTAGTCCCGGCAGGCACGCGTGGGTGGCGAAACGATAGAAGCTGGCCTTGTGCCGGTCAATCGGAAATGCCGAACGGACGTTCGATATTCGCCCTTTCGATGGTTGGCACCCCGTCGATCGGCAGGATTTATCGTTAGCTGGCTATCGGCAGGGGGCTATACTCCTGTAACAGATTGTGTCGGCAAGCTGCCCGAGTGCGGCCTGCCGCACCTCGTCCGGTGGCGAAAGGGACGGCCGCCGTACAACGCCAACAACAGTGTCATCGACGAGAGAACCCGCATGAACGCACCCGTACCGCATTACTCCGCCGAAGAACGCGCCCGACGCATCTTCGCCATTGTCGGCGCCTCCTCCGGCAACCTGGTGGAGTGGTTCGACTTCTACGTCTACGCCTTCACTGCCATCTACTTCGCCCACGCCTTCTTCCCCTCGGGCAACCCCACGGTGCAGCTGCTCAACACCGCCGGGGTGTTCGCCGCCGGCTTCCTGATGCGCCCCATCGGCGGCTGGATGTTCGGCCGCATCGCCGACAAGAAGGGCCGCAAGACGGCGATGATGATCTCGGTGCTGATGATGTGCGGCGGCTCCCTGGCCATCGCCGTGATGCCCACCTACGAGACCATCGGCGTGCTGGCGCCGGCGGCGCTGCTGCTGGCGCGGCTGTTCCAGGGCCTGTCGGTGGGCGGCGAGTACGGCACCAGCGCCACCTACATGAGCGAGGTGGCGCTCAAGGGCCAGCGCGGCTTCTTCGCCTCCTTCCAGTACGTGACGCTGATCGGCGGCCAGCTGCTGGCGGTGCTGGTGGTGGTGATCCTGCAGCAGCTGCTGAGCACCGAGGAGCTGCGCGCCTGGGGCTGGCGGATTCCCTTCGTGGTCGGCGCCATCACCGCGGTGATCGCCTTCTACCTGCGCCGTTCGCTGAGCGAGACGGCCAAGGACGAGAACCTGCACCGCGCGGAGTCCGGCACCCTCACCGAGCTGTTCGCCCACCACAAGCGCGCCTTCTTCACCGTGCTCGGCTTCACCGCCGGCGGCTCGCTGATCTTCTACACCTTCACCACCTACATGCAGAAGTACCTGGTCAACACCGTGGGCATGGACGCCAAGGTGGCCAGCGGCGTGATGACCTTCGCGCTGTTCGTCTACATGTGCATGCAGCCGCTGTTCGGCGCCCTCTCCGACCGCATCGGGCGCAAGACCTCGATGCTCTGGTTCGGCCTGCTGGGCATGCTCTGCACCTGGCCGATCCTCTCCGCGCTCAAGACCACCACCAGCCCCTACATGGCCTTCGTGCTGATCATCGCGGCCATGGCCATCGTCAGCCTGTACACCTCCATCAGCGGGCTGATCAAGGCCGAGATGTTCCCGCCGCAGATCCGCGCCCTGGGCGTGGGCCTGTCCTACGCGGTGGGCAACGCCATCTTCGGCGGCTCGGCGGAATACGCGGCCCTGGGCCTGAAGAGCCTCGGCGTGGAGTCGTACTTCTACATCTACGTCTCGGTGATGTGCGGCGTGGCGCTGGTGGTCTGCCTGCTGCTGCCGGACCTGCGCAAGGTCAGCTACCTCAACGACGAGGACTGACGGTACGCGGGCGGTGGAGGCTCAGTCCTCCACCTTGCCGCGCAGGCGGCTGTTGGGCAGCGCCAGGGCGATGAGCAGCGCCAGCACGCCGACGCCGGCGTTGACCAGGAACAGCCGGCGGAACACTTCGTCCAGCAGCAGGCGGCGGTCCTCGTGGCCGGGGCCGGCGAGGCTGGCGAGCAGTTCGTTGGCGGAGATGCCGTGGCCGAAGCCCTGCCCGGCCGCCAGCGGCTGCAGCATGGCCAGGAGGATCGCCGACATCAGGGCGACGCCCACCGCTCCACCGAGGGAGCGGAACAGCGTGGTGTTGCTGGTGGCGACGCCCAGGTGGCTATGCGATACGGCGCTCTGCGCGGCCACCAGGCTGGTGGGGAACTGGGTGCCGGCGGCGGTGCCGCACAGCAGCATGAACAGCCCCGACAGCCAGAAGCTGGACGGCGTGACCAGGGCCAGGCCGGCCACCGCGCAGGGCAGCAGCAGCGCGCCGGCGACTATCTGCGGCTTGTAGCGGCCCAGGATGGTGGTCAGGCGCCCGCAGCAGTAGGCGCCGATCGGCACGCCCATGGCCAGCGGCAGCATGTGCAGCGCGGCGCTGTCGGCGCCGGCGCCGGTCACCGACTGGAAGCGCAGCGGCACCAGCACCGACAGCGAGATGATCTGGAAGCTGGCGAAGAAGCCGACCATCCAGCTCAGCGTCGCCGCGCGGATGGCGAACAGCTGCATGGGCACCAGCGGCTCGGCGGCGCGGCGCTCCTGCAGGACGAACAGCACCAGCAGCACCAGGGCCGCGGCGAACAGCCCGAGCAGCTGCGCATCGCGCCAGTCGGCGCCCTGGCCGACGTCGGTGATGGCCAGCAGCAGGCTGCCCAGGCCTGCGATCATCAGCAGCGTGCCCAGGTAGTCGATGCGCGGCCGCCGCCCCGGCACCGGCAGGCCCACCAGGGTGCGCCGCGACACCGCGAAGGCCACCAGGCCCACCGGCAGGTTGATCAGGAACACCCAGCGCCAGGACAGGTACTCGGTGAGCAGCCCGCCCAGCACGGGGCCGGCGATGCTCGCCACCGCGTACATGCTGCTGAAGTAGCCCTGGTAGCGGCCGCGTTCGCGCGGCGGGACTATGTCGCCGATGATCGCCTGGCTCACCGACATCAGCCCGCCGGCGCCCACGCCCTGCAGCACCCGCGCCAGCACCAGCTGCTCCATGCTCTGGGCCAGGCCGCAGAGCAGCGAGGCGAAGGTGAACAGCGCGGTGGCGAAGAGCATCAGCCGGCGCCGCCCGTAGAGGTCGCCGAGCTTGCCGTAGATGGGCATGGAGATGGTCATGGCGACCATGTAGCCGGAGATCACCCAGGCCAGCAGGTCGAAGTTGGCGAAGCCGGCGGAGATGGCGGGCAGCGAGACGGCAACGATGGTCTGGTCGAGCGCGCCGAGGAAGATCGCCAGCATCAGCCCGATGAGGATGGTGCGCACCGGCGGACGCGGGTGGCTCAGGGTATTCAAGCAACCCCCTTGAGGACGAGCGAATTTATTGGGACGGGATGGATGCTTAGCAGTCTAACGGATTGTGCCTGCGGCGCGCTGCCGCACTTTTGCAATCCGGTAAAGGCTCTATCTCGATATGGACACGCTGACTGTCAGAAATCTCCTGCTACGCTTTTGCAGCGCTCCGTTCGCACCTGCCGCCGAATCCACCGATAGACGAAGGGCGGGAACACCCATAGGCGAAGGCTATGAGGGTCCTGTTCTATAGTTTTTCTGTTCGTGACCAGGAGGAATGCATGAAAGCCAACCTGCCCTCTGAGTTGCTGTCCCTGCAATTGCCGTTGCGCATCCGCATCGGCGATGCCCAGGCCTTCGACCTCGGCCCGGACCCGCAGGTGACGCTGATCGTCCGCGATCCGACGCTGCTGGCCGAGATCACCCAGCCCAGCCTGGACGCCCTCGGCCGCGCCTACGTCGAAAAGCGCATGGATATCGAGGGGCCGATCGGCGACGTCATCGCCATGGGCGATGCCCTGAGCGAGGCCCTGGGCGTCGACGACGGGCCCGCCGACTTCGTCCGCGAAAGCCACGACAAGCGCACCGACGCCGAAGCCATCCACTACCACTACGACCTCTCCAACGACTTCTACAAGCTCTGGCTGGACCCGGAGATGGTCTATTCCTGCGCCTACTACGAGACCGGCGCGGAAGACCTGGCCACCGCCCAGCTGGCCAAGCTGCGCCACCTGTGCCGCAAGCTGCGCCTGAAGCCCGGCGAGCGCCTGCTCGACGTCGGCTGCGGCTGGGGCGGCCTGGCCCGCCTGGCGGCGCGCGAATTCGGCGCCGAGGTCTACGGCATCACCCTGAGCGAAGAGCAGCTCAAGCTCGGCCGCGAACGGGTCAAGGCCGAGGGCCTGGAAGGCAAGGTGAGGCTGGAGCTGCTGGACTACCGCGACCTGCCCCGCGACGGCCGTTTCGACAAGGTGGTCAGCGTGGGCATGTTCGAGCACGTCGGCCACGCCAACCTGGGCCTCTACTTCCAGCAGCTGTACGACGCGGTGCGCCCGGGCGGGCTGGTGATGAACCACGGCATCACCGCCAAGTACACCGACGGCCGCCCGGTGGGCCGCGGCGCCGGCGACTTCATCGACCGCTACGTGTTCCCCCACGGCGAGCTGCCGCACTTGTCCCTGGCGGTGTCGCGCATGAGCGAGGCGGGCCTGGAAGTGGTCGACGTCGAGGGCCTGCGCCTGCACTACGCGCGCACCCTGGACTTCTGGAGCGCCAGCCTGGAAGCGAAACTGGCCGAGGCCGCCAAGCTGGTGCCGGAGCAGGCACTGCGCATCTGGCGCCTGTACCTGGCCGGTTGCGCCTATGGCTTCAAGAAGGGCTGGATCAACCTGCACCAGATCCTGGCGAGCAAGCCGCACGCGGACGGCAGCCACGAGGTGCCGTGGAGCCGGGGGGATATCTACGCCTGAGGCCTACCCTGTAGGAGCGGGCCCTGCCCGCGATTCGCGCGCAGGGCGCGCTCCTACATGGGCACGGTGTTGGGGGCATCTCGTAGGAGCGGATCTCATCCGCGAATCGCGCCGGAACCTCCGGCTATCGCGGACAAGGTCCGCTCCTACAGGCTCCGGCAAACACAACGCCCGTAGGATGGTGTTGAGCGAAGCGATACCCATCGCCATCACTGCCGGATGGGTTCGGTGCGCACCCCGAAGAGCGCCCTCTCCCTAACCCTCTCCCTGAAGGGCGAGGGGACCGTTCGGAGTGTGCTGATGTTTCGGTGTTAGCCGGCTTGTACCGAGCACCCGGCTAATACCAAATCCTTTCTCGGCACGGACAAGCCCCCTCTCCCTTCAGGGAGAGGGTTGGGGAGAGGGGCGGAGTCAATCCATCGCGCCAGAACCACCGGGAGCCCGGGTTCTAACATCCTCTGGCACAATACGCCCCCTCCAGCCCCCGCCCGGATGCCCTCCCGTGCCCACCCTCCAGGAACTCCCCCTCACCCAAGCCCCCTGGCCCCTGCTCCTGCTCGCCGACCCCAGCCGCGAGCAGATCGAACGCTACCTTCCGCAATCGCGCCTGCTGGCGCTGGTCGAAGGCGAGACAGTCCGCGGCGTGCTGGCGCTGACGCCGGTGAGCTGGGGCGTGCTGGAAGTCACCAATCTCGCCGTGGACGAGGCCTGGCAGGGGCGTGGGCTGGGCAAGCGCCTGCTGGCCGCGGCCATCGACGCGGCGCGGGCGGCCGGGGCGTTGCGGCTGGACATCGCCACCGGCAATTCCAGCCTGGCGCAGCTGGGGCTCTACCAGCGCATGGGCTTTCGCATCTGCGCCGTGGAGAGCGACTACTTCAGCCTCAACTACCCCGAGCCCATCGTCGAGAACGGCATCCCCTGCCGCGACCGCCTGCGCCTGAGCCTGGTGCTCTAGTCGGCCAGCGCCTGGTACAGGGTGTCGACGTTGCTGCGGTACAGGCCCAGGTAGGTGCTGGCCGGGCCTTCGCTGGCCAGGGCGTCCGAGTGCAGGGTGCCGCCGATCTTCGCGCCGCTTTCCTCGGCGATCCGCTGCATCAGCCGCGGGTCCTTGATGTTCTCCACGAAGACCGCGCGGATGTGCTGCTCGCGGATCTGTCGGATCAGCTCGGCGACTTCCGTGGCCGAGGCCTCGCGCTCGGTGGACAGGCCCTGGGGCGCCAGCAGCTTCAGGCCGTAGGCCTGGCCGAGGTAGCCGAAGGCGTCGTGGGAGGTGACCAGGGTGCGGCGGTCGGTGGGCAGGTTGCCGAGCTTGTCCTTGGCGTAGGCGAGCAACGCGTGGGCCTGCTTCAGGTAGGCCTCGGCGTTGCGCCGGTAGTCGGCGGCATTGGCCGGGTCGAGCTTCTCCAGCGCCTTGGCGATGTTGTCGACGTAGATGTCGGCGTTGGCCAGGTTGTTCCAGGCGTGCGGGTCGGGGATGGTCTGGCCGTCCTCCTCCAGGCTGCGCGGGATCACGCCGTGGCTGGCCTGGATCACCTGCGCGCGGGTCTCGGTGCTCTTCACCAGGCGGTCGAGCCAGGGTTCGAAGCCCAGGCCGTTCTCCACCACCAGCTGCGCCTGGCGCACGGCGCGGGCATCGTCCGGGGTGGTCTCGTAGGTGTGGGCGTCGCTGTCGGGGCCGACCAGATTGTTCAGCTGGATGTGCTCGCCGCCGACCGCGCGGGTCATGTCGGCGAGGATGCTGAAGCTGGTCACCACGCGCGGCTTCTCGGCGGCGGGCAGCGACAGGGGCAGGCAGAACGCGAACAGCAGCAGAAGGGCGCGCATGGCGGGTTTCCTTGGGTGAGTGGTCATTGCGGGATGGGCAGCAGGCCGCGGCGCAACAGGCCGTGCACCGGGCCGAACAGCACGGAGAACAGGTAGAACAGGCCGGCAAGCAGGACGATGGCCGGCCCGCTGGGCAGCGACCAGGCGTAGGACGCCGCCAGGCCCAGCCACACCGAGAGCGCGCCGATGCCCGCGGCCAGGGCCAGCAGCGCCGGCAGGCGGCGGCTCCAGAAGCGCGCGGCGGCGGCCGGCAACATCATCAGGCCGACCATCATCAGCGCGCCCAGGGCCTGGAAGCCGATCACCAGGTTGAGTACCACCAGGCCGAGGAACAGCCCGTGGGTGAAGGGTCCGAGGCGGCTGACGCTGCGCAGGAACAGCGGGTCGAGGCTGTCCAGCAGCAGGCTGCGGTAGATCAGCGCGAGCACGCCGAGGCTGAGCGCGGCCACGCCGAGCATGCCCAGCAGGGTCGTGCGGTCCACCGCCAGGGCCGAGCCGAACAGCAGCTCCAGCAGGTTCAGGCGCTTGCCGGCCAGGCCCAGCAGGAGCACGCCGCTGGCCAGGGAGATGGGGTAGACCGCGGCCAGGCTGGCGTCCTCGCGCAGCCCGGTGTGGCGCGTCACCCAGGCCGCCAGGCCGGCCACCGCCAGGCCCGCGCCGAGGCCGCCGAGGGTCAGCGCCGGCAGCGACAGCCCGGCCAGCCAGAAGCCGATGGCGGCGCCGGGGAGGATGCCGTGGGCGATGGCGTCGCCGATCAGGCTCATGCGCCGCAGGATCAGGAACACCCCCAGGGGCGCCGCGCTTGACGCCAGGACCACGCCGCCGAGCAGCGCGCGGCGCATGAAGGCGAATTCGACGAAGGGCTGCCACAGCGTGTGCAGGACCATCACGCCACCCGCGCCAGGCAGCGGCTGGCGATCAGCTCGCGGCTGTTGCCGTAGCGGCAACCCTCGGCGGCCACGCGCAGGCAGTCGGGCACCCGCTCGCGCACCGCGCCCAGGTCGTGGCAGACCAATAGCAGGGTGCGACCTTCGCGGTGCCAGGCGTCGATGTGCTGCCAGAGCAGCGCCTGGCCGGCTTCGTCGAGGCAGGCGTCGGGCTCGTCGAGCAGCAGCAGCGGGCTGTCCAGCAGGCTCAGGCGGGCCAGCAGGGCGCGCTGCAGCTGGCCGCCGGAGAGCGCCGCCAGCGGGCGCTGCTCCAGGCCGTCCAGCTGCCAGTCGGCCAGCGCCCGGCGCAGCTTCTCACGACGCTCGGCGGTGCTCAGGCGGCTGTTCCAGAAGCCGGCGCCGACCAGCTCGCCGAGGCCGATGGGGAATTGCCGGTCGAGGGCCTGCTGCTGCACCAGATAGCCGATCTCCCGCGGCCGCAGCTGGACGCGCACGCGCCCGGCCAGGGGCTTCTGCAGCCCGGCGATGACCTTCAGCAGGCTGCTCTTGCCGCAGCCGTTGGCGCCGACGATGGCGGTCAGGCTGCCGGCGCCCAGATCGAGGTTCAGCGGCGGCGTCAGCGGCAGGCGCGGCGGCCCCCACTGCAGGGCCTGGCAATGGATCATGGGGCCTCCCTGCGCCACTGGCTGCGGGCCACGGCGTCGTGGGCGTGGAGGCTTTCGGCGTGGACCACGCTCAGCGCGAAGGCCTCCAGTTCCCCGCGTTGCGCCAGGGCGCGGTGCAGGCGGCGGGCGGCGTCTTCGCAGAACATCAGGTTCTGCCCATTGGCCAGGGCAAAGGCCTGCTCGTCGGCGCGCTTCACCGCGGTCTGTACGGCGGTGCCCAGGGCGGCCTCGGCGCAGTCGAGCAGCTCGCGCAGCGGCAGGCCGTCCAGGCCCTCGCGCAGGTGCAGGTGCAGGTCGGCGAAGCTGCGCTGGCTGTGGGGCGTGGCGACTATGCCGGCGCTGCTGCCGAGCCAGGTGTGGACTTCCTGGTGGCTGGGCGAGCGGTCGGCGAAATCCTCGGCGAAGCGCTGCTGGATCAGCTGGCGCGCCAGGGCCGCCGAGCAGGGGCAGGTGGAGGAATAGGCCAGGCGCAGGCGTAGCTCCAGGCGCAGGCCCTGGTCGTCCAGGCGTGCGTGGACCTCGCAGGGGTACTGCTTCCAGCCGCTGAGCGGGCTGACCAGCGCCGGGCGGCTGAGCAGGGCGTCGAAGGCCAGGCGCAGGCTGGCGCGGCGCGACAGGCCGGCGTGGCTGGCGAGGAAGTCGTCGAGCACTTCGCGCAACAGCTGCGGGCCCAGCTCGGCCTGCTCCAGGCGGGCCAGGGCCAGGTACAGGCGCGACATGTGGATGCCGCGGGCGGCGGCTGCGTCCAGGCTGACGCCGGCATCGGCCAGCGCGTTGAGGCGTTCGCCGTGCAGGCGCAGCGGCAGGGCGATGCCCTGCATGCCGACCCAGTCCAGGGCGAGGGTGTCGGACGCGGCCTGGCTGGCGACGTCGGGGAGAAAGGCGGTCATGGGAATGGCTGGCACTGTCGGATGTTATAATATAACATATTGTTTCCCCAACCTTCCTGCAAGCGCCATGAATCGACGCCGCCTGCTGCAAACCTTGCTCGCCAGCGCCGCCTGGCTACCCGCCCTGGACGTTTTCGCCAATTCACGCCTGCTCGGCGCGCGCACCGAAGCTACGGCCGGAGGCCTGCGCCTGGTCCTCGACCTCGACGGGCCCTTCCACTACCGCACCTTCACCCTCTCCGCGCCGGAGCGCCTGGTGGTCGACCTGGACGGCGCGAGCCTTGCCGCGCCCCTGGCCTCCCCTGCCCCGTCCGGCCCGCTGCGCGGCCTGCGCAGCGGGCGCCTGGCCGACGGCGGCACGCGCCTGGTGCTGGACCTGGCCGAGCCGGTGCAATTGCAGGCCTTCGTCCTGGGACCCCAGGCCGGCAGGGGCCATCGCCTGGTGCTCGACCTGCATCCGGCGGGGGCACCTGTCCCGGTCGCCACGGCGAAGGCCGCCGGCAAGGGCCGCGACATCCTCGTGGTGGTGGATGCCGGCCACGGCGGCAAGGACCCCGGCGCCCTCGGCTCGCGCGGCGAGCGGGAGAAGGACGTGGCACTGCTGATCGCGCAGAACCTGGCGCGGCGCATCGACCGCCAGAGCGGCTTCAAGGCGCGCCTGGTGCGCAACGTCGACGTGTTCATCCCGCTGCGCCAGCGCGTGGAAGTGGCGCGGCGCTGCAACGCCGACATGTTCGTCTCGGTGCACGCCGACGCCGCGCCCCGCCGCACGGCCTCCGGCGCCTCGGTGTTCGCCCTCTCCGAGCACGGCGCCACCTCGACCCTGGCGCGCTTCATGGCCGAGCGCGAGAACGGCGCCGACCTGATCGGCGCCGCCGGCAACCTGCCGCTGCAGGGCAAGGACCCGGCGCTGGCCAAGGTCATCCTCGACATGTCGCTGAGTTCCACCATCGCCTCCAGCCTGGACCTGGGCCACAGCGTGCTGCGCAGCCTCGGCGGCATCACCCGGCTGCACCAGGAACGCGTCGACCAGGCCGGCTTCGCCGTGCTCAAGTCACCGGACATCCCCTCGATCCTGGTGGAGACCGGCTTCATCTCCAACGACGCCGACTGCCGCCGCCTGCACGACGCGCGGCACCAGCAGGAGCTGGCCGGAGCGATCTTCGATGGATTGCACGGCTACTTCCGCCAGCGCCCGCCGGTGGGGAGCTTGTTGGCGGCGTTGCGGGAGCAGGGTAAGGCGTAGGGCGAGGAGCGGATTCATCTGCGATTTCGCGGCGGGGCTCGCCCTATCGCGGACGGAGTCCGCTCCTACGAGGAAACTCCGTGCTTCACGACAATTGTAGGAGCGGGCCCTGCCCGCGATTCGCGCGCAGGGCGCGCTCCTACAGGGGAATGGCGTGGGTGGGGCAGCGTAGGAGCGGATCTCATCCGCGAATCGCGCCGGAATGTGGAATACCGTGCTGCCCCGCGAACCGTAGGAGCGGACTCCGTCCGCGATTCCCCATGCGTCCGGCAGTGGCGTGGCCGGGCGCCTATCGCACCTGCTGGCTGCACCCGCTGACGCGCCCGCAGGTCAGCTTCGCCTGGCCGCCGCTGGAGCTGCTGAAGCGGCTGATGTGCGTCCAGCCGATGCCGCGGCTGGTGCCCAGCCACACCTGGCCGTCGCTGCTCACGCCGCTGAAGAAGGTGAGGCGCCCGTAGCGCGTGCCGGTCTGCGCCCAGCGCTGGCCGCTGGCGGCGTCGAAGCCGCGCAGGTAGGTGTCGTGGCCCTGGGTGGCGACGCTGTAGTGGCTGCCGTCACGGTCCATGCAGGCCAGCACGTTGGCCAGCCAGGCGCAGGCCGCCGGCGGCAGGCCGGGGAAGGCCAGCGGCGGCTCGCCCGCGGCCCGCGCCAGGGGCGCCAGGAGCAGCAGGCAGAGCGTCAGGGCGGCGGCTTTCATCGGGACCTCGGGGCGGGCTGGGCGGGCCTCCATGGTACGCCGGCGGATTGTCGAATACGAAATGTTATATTATAACAATTCGATCCCGTCCTTCCGGAGACCGCCATGTCCCTGCAAGCCGAGCCGGTCCTCAGTGAACGGCAACTGCTGGCGCAACCCGCCAGCGCCTACATGAACGAAGCCCAGCAGGCCTTCTTCCGCGACCTGCTGCTGCGCCAGCGCGCCGAGCTGCAGGCGCGCATCGACGGCGAATTCGACGCGCTGCGCGAGGTGGAACGGCCCGGCGACGAGGCCGACGTCGCCAGCCGCGAGGAGCAGCGCCAGTGGCAACTGCGCCTGCTGGAGCGCGAGAAGAAGCTGCTGGACAAGATCGACCAGTCCCTGGAGCGCCTGGCCCGCGGCGAGTACGGCTGGTGCGCCGAGACCGGCGAGCCGATCGGCCTGCGCCGCCTGCTGCTGCGCCCCACCGCCAGCCTCAGCGTCGAGGCCAAGGAACGCCAGGAGCGCCGCGAGCTGCACCTGCGCGACGCCTGAAGAATCCATAACAGAGAGCCACCACCGTGAAGCAACGCCTACCCGTCACCGTCCTTTCCGGCTTCCTCGGCGCCGGCAAGAGCACCCTGCTCAACCAGGTGCTGAAGAACCGCGAGCACCGCCGCGTCGCAGTGATCGTCAACGACATGAGCGAGATCAACATCGACGGCAGCGAGGTGCAGCGCGACGTCAGCCTCAACCGCGCCGAAGAGAAGCTGGTGGAGATGAGCAACGGCTGCATCTGCTGCACCCTGCGCGAAGACCTGCTGCAGGAAGTGGCGAAGCTGGCCGCCGAAGGCCGCTTCGACTACCTGCTGATCGAGTCCACTGGCATCTCCGAGCCGCTGCCGGTGGCCGAGACCTTCACCTTCCGCGACGAGCAGGGCCGCAGCCTGTCCGACCTGGCGCGGCTGGACACCCTGGTCACCGTGGTCGACGGCCTGAACTTCCTGCGCGACTACCAGGGCAGCGACAGCCTGGCCAGCCGCGGCGAGAGCCTGGGCGAGGAAGACCAGCGCTCCATCGCCGACCTGTTGATCGACCAGGTGGAGTTCGCCGACGTCATCCTGCTCAGCAAGGTCGACCTGATCTCCAGCGCCGAGCGCGAGGAATTGCTGGCGATTCTCCGCGGCCTCAACCCCGACGCCGAGATCCGCCCCATGGTCATGGGCCAGGTGCCGCTGGAGTGGATCCTCGACACCGGCCGCTTCGACTTCGAGCGCGCCGCCCAGGCCCCCGGCTGGCTCAAGGAACTACGCGGCGAACACGTGCCGGAGACCGAGGAGTACGGCATCGCCTCCCGCGCCTACCGCGCGCGCCGGCCCTTCCACCCGCAGCGCTTCCACGACTTCCTTGCCACGCCCTGGAGCAACGGCCGCCTGCTGCGCTCCAAGGGCTTCTTCTGGCTGGCCAGCCGCTACCGCGAGGCCGGCAGCTGGTCCCAGGCCGGCGGCCTGATGCGCCACGGCCTGGCCGGGCGCTGGTGGCGCTTCGTGCCGAAGGAGCGCTGGCCGCAGGACGAGGACGGCCTGCGCCAGGTGATGCGCCACTGGAGCGCGGAGACCGGCGATTGCCGCCAGGAGCTGGTGTTCATCGGCCAGGGCATCGACTTCGCCCGCCTGGAGGATGAGCTGGACGCCTGCCTGCTGGACGACGCCGAATTCGCCGCCGGGCCCCAGGCCTGGGCGCGCCTGGTCGACCCCTTCGAGTCCTGGACGGAGGACGCCTGATGCTCGCCCGGTCATTGCAATGCACGCCGCGCCAGGTGCTCGGCGACGACCCGCAGGTGCTCGCCGAGGTGCTGCACGACGGCGTCAACCTGGCGGTCTGGCGCCGCCGCCTGTTCCCCGAGCTGGCGGCCTATGCCGAAGCCCTGGTGCAGGGCGAGGCGCTTTACGCCCGCCACGCGACCCTGGAGCTGGACGAGGCCGGGCGCAGCGACCAGCTGCGCGGCCTGTTCGACGAGAGCCCGGGCGCCACGCTCTTCGCCAACGACCTGGCCTGGCTGGTGGAGGCCTTCGCCTGCCTGACCGGCGCGCGCCGCGTGGGCCTGCGCCTGCGCAGCCTGGAGCGGGCCATGTGCCCGCGCTTCCACGTCGACCACGTGGCGCTGCGGCTGGTCACCAGCTACGCCGGCTGCGCCAGCGAATGGCTGGAGGAAGGCGCCCTGCCCCGCGACCGTCTCGGCGAGGCCGAGCCGGTGCGCATCCAGCGCCTGGAAGTGGGCGACGTGGGCCTGTTCAAGGGCGAGAAATGGATCGGCAACGAGGGCGCCGGCATCGTCCACCGCTCGCCCGCCCCGGCGCCGGGCACGCGGCGCCTGCTGCTGACCCTGGACTGGCTCTAGGCTGGGCGGCGCATGTCGATGTGCGGGATGTCGTCTTCCAGGTACACCTCGCCCTCGGCGACGAAGCCATAGCGGCCGTAATAGCCCTGCAGGTGCGCCTGCGCCGAGAGATACACCGGGCTGCCCGGCCAGCGCCGCGCCGCTTCGTCCAGGGCGTGTTGCATCAACTGGTGGCCGAGGCCGCGACCGCGCCCGGCGGCGGCGGTGATGACGCGGCCGATGACCACCTCGCCGTCGTGCGTCGCCGGGTCGAGCAGGCGCAGGTAGGCCAGTAGCTGGCCGCCCTCGTGGGCCATCAGGTGGCAGGTGTCGCCGGACAGGTCCTGGTCGTCGATGTCCTGGTAGGGGCAGTTCTGCTCCACCACGAAGACCTCGCAGCGCAGGCGCAGGAGGGCGTACAGCGTCTCCTTGCTCAGTTCGCTGTGGTGTTGGCAGCTCCAGGTGAGGTCCATGGCGTGAGGCTCCGGCGGCAGGTGGAAAAGGCCGCCCATCCTCTCACGCCCGGGTGTTTCACACAGCCACCCGCGGCCCCGTCGGCGACAGCCCGCCGAGGTGCCGGCGCAGCGCCTCGATGGCTACCCGCACCTTGGCCGGCTGGGCGTCGCGCCGCGGCGTCACGGCGTAGATGCCGTAGGTGGGCAGGCGCCATTGCGGCAGCAGGCGCAGCAGCCTGCCCTCCTCCAGCGCCTCGCGCACTTCCGGCTCCGGCTGCAGCGACACGCCCAGGCCGTCGAGGGTGAACTGGCGCAGGGCGAGCATGCTGTTGGCCGCCACCCGCGGTTCCAGGCGCAGGCGGCAGCTCTCCCCGTCCGGCCCGTCGAACTGCAGCGCCTGGCCGTGGCCGCGGGTGTTCAGCGCCAGCCAGTCGACCTGCTGCAATTGCTCGGGATGGTCGATTGCCCCGCAGCGGCGCAGGTAGGCCGGGGCCGCGCAGACCAGGTTCTGCCAGTCGCCCAGGTGGCGCGCCACCAGGCTGGAATCGGCCAGGTTGCCGACGCGGATAGCCAGGTCGATGCGCTGCTCGATCAGGTCGATCTGCTCGTCGTGGAAGAACAGCTGCAGGCGCAGTTGGCGGTGGTTCTCCAGCAGCGGACGCAGCGCCTCGGTGATCAGCCGCCCGGAGAAACCCACCGGCGCCGCCAGGCGCAGTTCGCCAACAGGTGCCTCGCGCCACTCGCCCAGGCGCTGCTCGGCCTCCTCGGCGATGGCCAGCATCTGCGCGCAACTGCGGTAGAAGGCCTCGCCGGCCTCGGTCAGCGTCAACCTGCGGGTGGTGCGGTGCAGCAGGCTCACCTGGGCCTGCGCCTCCAGCTTGCGGATCTGCTGGCTGACCGCCGAGGGGCTCATGCCCAGGGCCTCGGCGGCGGCGGCCATGGAGCCGCGGGCGACCACGGTGGCGAACACGGCCATGCCTCGGAGGTTGTCCATTGTGAAGCTCCGCTTAAGAGTGAAAGGCACGATAGCCGGTTTTTCCCGGGCTTTCTTGTACCTAGCATGCGAAGCCTCTGAAAGAAGAGGATGAACGATGCCGACTTCCCGTGCCGACGTGCCCACCCCTGATGGCGCCCGTTACCTCAAGCGCCTGTGCAACCACTTCGCCCACAAGCTGCCGGTGGAACTGAGCGAGGACAGCGGCGTGCTGAACTTCGAGTTCGGCACCTGCCGGCTCGAGGCCGACGCCGCCGCGCTGCACCTGCAGGCCGAAGCCGAGGACGCCGAGCGCCTGGCCCGCGTGCAGCAGGTGGTGGTCAGCCACCTCGACCGCTTCGCCTGGAAGGAAGGCCAACTGCCAGTGAACTGGAGCTGAGCCCCCTGCCCTTTTCCCTTGCCGCCGTGGCCGCCGCGGTTCAGCGCTGGCCGCTGAGAATCTGCTGGATCAGGCCGCTGGCCAGTTCGATCAGCAGGTAGTTTCCGTCCACTTCCTGCCACTGGTAGCCATAGGCTGGCGGCGGTAGCTGGCGGCTGCGCCAGTCCTCCACGTAGTAGCGCCGCGCGCGGTATTCCGGCGGCAGGTACTGGCCGGTCTGCCAGTGCCGGCGCTCGGCCTCCTGGCGGCGCATGGCGTCTTCCCATTCGCGTTGCCGCTGCTCCTGCTGGCGGCGTTGCGCCTCTTCCCACCGGCGCTGGCGCTCATCGGCCTGGCGGCGCTGCTCGTCCTGCCACTGGCGGTCGCGCTCGGCCTGCTGGCGCTGTTCTTCCTGCCAGCGCCGCTGCTGTTCCTGCTGGCGTCGCTGGGCTTCCTGGCGCTGCTGCTGCTCGGCCTGGCGGCGCTGTTCGTCGCGCTGGCGCTGGAACTCCTGTTGCTGGCGCTGCCGGTCCTCCATCTGCCGACGTTGCTGCTCGGCCATCTGCCGCTGCTGTTCCTGCTGCTGGCGTTGCTGCTCCTGCTGGCGGCGCTGCTGTTCCTCGTTCTGCCGGCGCTGCTGCTCGGCCATCTGGCGTTGCTGTTCCTGCTGCTGGCGCTGTTGCTCCTGCCATTGCTGCTGTTGCTGGGCGTCGTTGGCGTTCCAGGCGAGGGCCGCGCCGGCGGGCAGCAGCAGGCCCAGGCAGAGGGCGCGGAGGGAGGCGGTGTTGGGCATGGTCGGGTCGTCGGGCAGGGCGGCGAAATGGCCGGGAAAGTCAGGAAAGTGGACAGGGAAATGCTGGAAAAAGTTCCGATCTCGAAAAAACGCGTCGCCGCATGAAAAGACGATTGGTCATCATTCGGTCGTAACTAGATCGATATTTCAATTTATGGTCGCAAATAGACCAAATTACCTTGGAAGATGCATTTGATCTATTTTTGTACAAAATTAATAAGTCAATACTTTGAAATATTTTGTAACCGTGTGGCCACTTTTACCCCGGGTTATCCACAGAATCGATGCGCAAAATTTGTACATCGCGGCCTTTTACCCGGTAGGCGGCCTGGTAGGGCCAGCGTTCCAGCGGCAATTCGCGCACGCCGGGCACCTCGCTGGGCCGGCCGACGCTGCTCAGGCTGAGGTCGGCCAGCGCCTTCACCTGGCCGACCACGTCCTGGATGGCCTTCAGCGCCTTCTCCGGGCCGATCAGCACCACGTAGTGGTCGTACAGGCCGTCCAGGTCGGCCGCCGCCTTGTGCGTCCATTGCAGGCTCATGCCAGCCCCCACTTGGCTTCTATCTCGGCGTGCGGCAGCAGGTGCCCGGCATTGGCGTCGGCCAGGCCCTCGTCGATGGCCGCCACGTGCCAGCTCTGGCGCTCCAGGTACTGCGCCAGGGCCTGGCGCAGGTGGTAGGGGCGGTCCCGGTGGGTGGCCCGGGCCAGTTGGTCCAGGGCCTTGGCCAGGGCGTCATCGGCGCGGAAGGAGATTACGGTGGTCAATTTCTGAGCAGTCCGTTTACGCTGTATACAGTGTTTACAACGATAACATAAGTATACGAATCAGGCACTTGGCGTTGGCGAGAAGGATCATTGGCAGGGGAGGGCGCGAGTGCGGCCGGGCGCTGGCGCGGAACTGGCTGGGCGGGCGGAAAGGCCCGGCTGGCGCGGCCTACAGGGCACTTTCGCGGCGGCGCAAGTTGGCTTGCCGCTTTCGGGATTTGCCGCCGCCGCGGGGCGGTCCAGGCTGGCGGGGCAGCCCCTTTCTCGCCAGGAGACGCCCATGCCCCATGACTTCCCGCAACCGGTGGACGCCGCCGAGGTCCCGCGCTTCGCCGGCATCCCCAGCTTCATGCGCCTGCCGATCTTCGAGGACCCGGCCCAGGTGGACATCGCCCTGGTCGGCGTGCCCTGGGACGGCGGCACCACCAACCGCGCCGGCGCCCGCCACGGCCCGCGCGAGGTGCGCAACCAGTCCAGCCTGATGCGCAAGGTGCACCACGTCAGCCGCATCGCGCCCTACGACCTGGCGCGCGTCGGCGACCTGGGCGACGCCCCGGTGAACCCCATCGACCTGCTCGATTCGCTCAAGCGCATCGAGGGCTTCTACCGGTGCATCCACGCCGTCGGCGCGGTGCCGCTGTCGGTGGGCGGCGATCACCTGGTGACGTTGCCGATCTTCCGCGCCCTGGCCGCCGGGCGGCCCATCGGCATGGTCCACTTCGACGCCCATTCGGACACCAACGACCGCTACTTCGGCGACAACCCCTACACCCACGGCACGCCGTTCCGCCGCGCCATCGAGGAAGGCCTGCTGGACCCGCGGCGCACCGTGCAGATCGGCATCCGCGGCTCGGTGTACTCGGCGGACGACGAGGCCTTCGCCAGGGAGTGCGGCATCCGCGTCATCCACATGGAGGAGTTCGTCGCGCTGGGCGTCGAGGCGACCCTCGCCGAGACGCGCCGGGTGGTGGGCGAGGGGCCGACCTACGTCAGCTTCGACGTCGACGTGCTCGACCCGGCCTTCGCCCCCGGCACCGGCACCCCGGAGATCGGCGGCATGACCACGCTGCAGGCGCAGCACCTGGTCCGCGGCCTGCAGGGCCTGGACCTGATAGGCGCGGACGTGGTGGAGGTGTCGCCGCCGTTCGACCTGGGCGGCGCCACGGCGCTGGTCGGCGCGACCATGATGTTCGAGCTGCTGTGCATCCTCGCCGACGCCCGGGCCCGGCGCCGCTGACCGCTGCGGAGGTTCACGGGGCGGCGCCCGCGGGGCTATAACGAAGGCCTGCCCCCGCCGCCGCGAGAACCCCCATGCTGGGCAACTTTTCCGACATCGACCTGCGCCTGCTGCGCACCTTCTGCGCCATAGTCGAGGCCGGCGGCTTCACCGCCGCCCAGGTGCGCCTGAACACCAGCCTGTCGCGCCTGAGCGTGCTGGTGCGCGACCTCGAACTGCGCCTGGGCTACTCGCTGTGCCGGCGCGGCAGCAGCGGCTTCCAGCTCACCGAGGAGGGGCAGCAGCTGTACGACGCGGCCCAGGGCCTGTTCGTCGACATCGAACGCTTCCGCGAGCAGGTCACCGGCCTGGGCGGACGCGACCGCGAAACCCTGCACCTGGGCTGCGTCGACGGCGTGGTCGGGCAGCACTGCTGGGCGCTGCCGCTGGCCCTCCGCCTGTTCCGCCAGGGCAACCCCGGCGTGCGCCTGAACCTGCACACCCAGCGCCCGGACGAGCTGGAGAACGCCGTGCTGGAAGAGCGCCTGCAACTGGCCATCGGCGCCTTCCACCATCGCCTGTCCGGGCTGCGCTACCAGTTGCTGTTCAGCGAGGAACAGAACCTCTACTGCGCCCCCGGCCACCCGTTCTTCGCCCGCGCCGACGACGAGCCGGGCCTGGAGGCGATCTGCGCCGCCGATTACGTCGGCCGCGGCTACATGGCCGAAAGCCGCCGCCCCCACGGCCTGGTGTTCAACCGCACGACCACCGCCTACAGCATGGAGGCCATCGCCAACCTGGTGTTCAGCGGCACCTTCATCGGCTACCTGCCGACGCCCTACGCCGCCGCCTGGGTCGCCGAGGGGCGGCTGCGGGCGATCCGCCCGGCGCAGCTGGCCTACCACTCGGAATTCCACTGCGTGACGCGCCAGGGCGCCGAGCCGGGCGAAGCCCTGGGCGCCTTCCTCGGCGCGCTGGAACAGGCCCAGGCGCAACTGGGCAGGGGAGGGCTGGAGCCATGAACGCACTGCACGCATTGCACGAGGACGGCTTCGTGCTGCTGCCCGGCCTGCTGGATGCCGCGCAGGTGGCCGAGGTGCGCGGGCTGATCGACGCCCTGCGGCCGATCCACTGGGACTACGAGGGCCTGGTGGACCACTACAAATGCGTGTTCAACCGCTCGCCGCGCTGGCTGCCGTACCTCGACCCGCCGGGGCTGATCGAGGTGGCCGAGGCGGCCCTGGGCGCGGACTGCCACGTCATCGGCCAGACCGCCTGGCGCTGCCACCCCGGCTTCATCGGCGGCGACATGCACCAGGACTATCTGCCGCTGCGCCTGCCGGAAGCGCTGCTGCTGGGCGGCTTCGAGCTGCCGATGTTCATCTGCACGGCGCAGGTCTACCTCGACGACATCGACCACGACCTCTGCCCGACCTGGGTGATCCCCGGCAGCCACCGCGCTGGCCGCGCGCCGCACCCGGATGAGCGCAGCTGGCGGGGCAGGGCGGCCGAACCGGTGCTGTGCCGCGCCGGCGACTGCCTGCTGTTCCGCAGCGACCTGTGGCATTCCGGCAGCCGCAACCTGAGCCAGCGCACGCGCTACCTGTTGCAGGTGCACTACGGCCGGCGCATGGTGGCGCAGAAGTTCTCGCCCTATCTCGACTGGCGCTTCGACCCCGAAGTGCTGGCCGCCTGCACGCCCCGCCAGCGCCGCCTGCTGGGCGGCCACGAGGCGGCGGAATACGACTGAGGAGCCCGGCCATGAGCCAAACCTGCCAGGGGGGCTGCCATTGTGGTGCCCTGCGTTATGAGTTCACTGCGGAGCTGGACGATGTCGGCCACTGCCATTGTTCGATCTGCCGGCGGAGTAGTGGGGGCATGGTGGTCACCTGGGCGACGGTGCCGCGCAGTAGTTTCCGTTGGTTGAAGGGGACGCCGGCCTGCTATGTGTCGAGTCCGGGTAATCGTCGGTTGTTCTGTGGCAACTGTGGGGCGCAGGTGGTGTTCGAGACGGAGCGGACGCCGGAGACGCTGGATGTGACTGTGGCGACCTTCGATCACCCGGAGGTGGCGCCGCCGCAAAGGCATGTGTGGGTGAAGAGCCGGGTTGCTTGGTTGCATCTGGATGAGCAGTTGCCGGGGGAGGATGAGGAGGTTTTGTAGGCGCGAGCTAGCCGGCGGTTCTTGTGCGCTGGATCGGTTTCGTACCCTCTCCCCAGCCCTCTCCCTGAAGGGAGAGGGGGCTAGTCTGTGCCGAGAGGAGGAATGGTTTCAGCCGGTAGTCACGGTGCTAGCCGGCTGACTCCAGAACATCAGTGCCTGCCCAACGGTCCCCTCTCCCTTCAGGGAGAGGGTTAGGGAGAGGGCGCTCTTCAGGCCACACACCGAACCTCGCCGGCTGACTGCTGTTCGCGAGCAAGCTCGCTCCTACGAAAAGCATCCTCCGGACTTGTGGGCCGGGCGTAGGGCGCATAACGCCTACAGCATTATCCGCCGTTTGACTCTGATCCCAGGCGCGCTTCGGGGGCGGTTGCGGAGTGCCTGTTTCCGGGCGCTCCGGCCTTGACCACCAAGCCGGGCATGGGCCGGGTGAAGCGGCGGATAACCGCGAACGGTTATTCGCCCTACGTCGAGGGTGGGCCGGGCGTAGGGCGCATAACGCCTACGGCGTTATCCGCCGTTTGACCTTGATTCCAGGCGCGCTTCGGGTTCGGTCACGGAGCGCCTGTTTCCGGGCGCTCCGGGCTTGACCACGAAGCCGGGCATGGGCCGGGTGAAACGGCGTATAACCGCGAACGGTTATGCGCCCTACGCGGCATTTCAGAACGCCATCTGCCACTGCGCGATCAGCGCATGGTTCTGCGCCTGGCTGCCTTTCTCGCCGCTGTAGGCCAGGCCGATGCTGTGGCGGGCCGACAGGCCCAGGTCCAGGCCTACGTCCAGCAGCAGGCTGTTGCGGTCCAGCGCCGTGCCCTGGACGCTGAAGGCGCCGCCGCCGGCGAGGAAGGCCTGGCGGGTGCTGCTGTCCAGGTCGCCGTAGGTGTGGCGCCAGCCCAGGCCCAGGCGCGGGGTCAGGCTCATGCCGTTATCCAGGCTGGCGAGCCAGGCCGTGCGCAGGCCCAGGGTGCTGCTGACGTTGTGCTGGCTTTGCTCGTCCACGTGCAGGGCCGCGGCGCCGCCTTTTTCGTCGTAGGCGTCGCGCTTGTAGTACTGGTAGCCGAGGTTGGCGTAGGGCTCGGCGCTCAGGCGGCCGTCGCCGAGCTGGTAGCCGGCCTCGGCGAAGGCCTGCCAGCTGTGGGCGTCGTAGTCGCCCTTGGGGCGGTCGCTGAAGCCGTCGAACTCGACGCGGCGTTTGCTTTCGCCGTCGTGGCTGCTGTAGGCCGCGCCCAGGCGCAGGGCCAGCGGGCCGTCCTGGCGCAGGGCGTAGGTGCCCAGGTGCCAGCTGTCGATGTCGCCGGAGGTGCCGCCCTGGCCGTCGAGGTCGGTGTGCGAGTAGCCGCCCAGCACGCCCAGGCGCCATTGGCTGTCCAGCGCCCAGTCGGCGCCTAGCAGGGTGCCGCCGGTGTTCTGGTCGAGGTCGCCGCTGCCGTGCTCGCCGTCCAGTTGGCCGTGGCTGCCGATGCCTTGCAGCCAGAGGCGGCCGGCGGCGTTCGGGTCGTTCAGGTTGCGCGCCTCGCTGGGCACGCCGAGGGCGGCCAGCTGCGGGGTGTCGCGCTCGTCGCTGGCCACCAGCAGGCCGCCGCCGAGCTGGCGCAGCGCGCCGAGCATGGCGCCGCCCACCGCCTGGCTGCCGGCCAGGGTGGCGGCGGCCAGGTTGGCGTTGCCGGCGCCGGCCAGCTGTTCCACGGCGCGGCCGGCGTTGCCGGCGTCGCTGGTGATCAGCGCGTTGTACAGCTGGCCCATGCCCTGGCCCTGCAGGGCGCTGGCGGCGTTGCGGCCGTTGCCGCTGCTGGCCAGGTCGGCGAACTGCACGTCGTTGCGCGTCAGTTGCAGGTCCACGCTGTTGGCGCCGTAGCCGAGGCTCGGGGTGAGGAAGGCGAAGTTGCTGCTGACCTCGGCGAACCGGCCGCTGACGCCGCCGCTGGCGTTCAGCACCTGGTAGCTGCTCTGCCAGGGATAGTTGCCGGGCCCGGCCTGCAGGGCCAGGCGCGCGCCGTCCAGCGTCGCGCTGCCATCCACTTGCAGGGTGGCGTGGCTGCCGTCGGCCTCCACGCCGTAGGCCAGGGTCGAGCCGCTGCGCAGGGCCAGGTCGCCGGTCACGTGGGTGGCGCCCTGCTGCGGGTTGGCCAGCAAGGTGCCGCTGACGTCCAGGCCGCCGACGCTGCCGCTGCCGGCGTAGCTGGCGCCGCTGTCCACCAGCAGGCTGCCGGCGATGCCGCCCTGGTTGATCAGTCGGGCGCCGGCGAAGACTTCGCCGCCTTCGCTGAAGTCGCCGCTGCCGCTGAGGGTCCATGCGCCCTGGCGCACCTCCAGGCGCTCGAAGTTGCGGCTCTGGCCGAAGCTGCCGCCGCGGGCGTCGTCGAAGCTCACCCGGTCATGGCCGTCGCCGCCGTCCACCAGGCCTTCGAAGCGGCTGCCGGCGAGCAGCGTCAGGCTGTCGTCGCCACCGCCCAGTTCCAGGGCGATGCCGTTGCCGCCGTGGATCAGGCCGTCGTTGATCACGCTGTCGGCGAAGTCGCCGACCAGGCTCACGCCGCTGGAAGCCAGGCCCTCGATGGTGCCGTGGTTCTCCAGGGTGGTGGCGCCGTAGCCGCTGCCGGCGGAGCCGTCGTCCACCAGGATGCCGCGGCTGGCGCCGCTGATCAGCGCGCCGGCGGCGTTGTAGACGTTGCCGCCGCCCATGGCGATGCCCTCGCTGCCGTTGGGCTGGCCGCCCTTGTCGACGCCGGCCGCGCCTATGCCTTCGATGATCCCGTGGTTCTCGATGTGGCCGATCAGGTCGATGTCCACGCCATCGCCGTCGCCATCGGGCACCAGGCCGTTGTAGGCGCCGGTGATGCGCCCGTAGTTGCTGACCGTGCCGTTGCCGTCGGAGCCGTAGCCCGAGCCGTTGCGGCCGATGATCACGCCGTCGGCGTAGTTGACCAGGGTGGCGCCGACGTCGGTGGTGATGCCGTGGCGGCCGCCGGAGATCAGCCCGTGGTTGTAGACGCTGCCGCCCTCGGCGTCCTGGAAGTCGATGCCGTCGTTCTTGGCGTCGGCGTCGATCATGTCGCCGCTGCTGATCTCGCCGTAGTTGGTGATGCTGGCGTTGGCGCCGGGGCGGATACCGTCGTTGCCGTCGCCGTGGATGACGCCGGTCTCGCGGTTGATGATGGTCACCGGCACGCCGCTGCGCAGGTCGTCGAAGTCCACCGCCTGGCCGCTGGTCGAGCGGATGCTGCCGGCGTTGTCCAGCAGCAGGCTGCCGCTGTCGAAGCCGTCCTTCACCCGCACCGCGTCGTCGCTGGCGCTGATGCTGGCGCCGGCGCGGTTGTAGATCCGGTAGTTGCGGGTGGTCGCGGTGCTGCCCGAGCTTTCGATGGCGCGGCCGCTGGTGGCGGTGATCTGTCCGCTGTTGTCGACCACCACGCCGGCGCCGCTGGTGGCGTCCTTCAGGGCGACGGTCTTGTCGCTGGCGGTGATGCTGCCGCTTGCGGTGACCTGCAGGCTGGCCTCGCCGGAGAGCGTCTGCTTGCTGGTGCTGGGCGTGCTGATGACTATGGGACCGGCGGGCACGGCATGGGCGCCGGCGCTGAAGACGAGGGCGATGCTGAACGCCAGCGGAGAAGGCTTGAACGACATGGCGACGACCTTTTTTCTTCTGGAAGTGGCCGTCGTTTATAGCGATGCAATCTTACGTTTTTGTAACCATGCTGGCTTTTTGCCAAAGCCGGGCGCGGGGCGCCCGGCCCTTGCCGTCACTGCTTGTAGTAGACGATCTGGTTGCTGGTGGCGAGCAGTTCGCCGGCCTCGCTCCACAGCTCCGCGGCCTGGTCGAAGTAGCCGTTGCGGAAGGCCTGGCCGCGGGCGTCGCCGAGCAGGTAGCCGCTGCCGACTTCGGCCAGTTGCGCGGCGTCGGTGTGGAAGTAGGTGGTGATCGACACGGTGCCGGCCGGCACCGGGGTGGCGCGGCGCAGCCATACGCGCGGGTAGAAGATGTCGCTCATCGCCGCCAGGGCCGGGAAGTCCAGGGCCCGCGGCTGGGCGTCGCGCAGCCAGAGGCGGGTGCGGCTGTGCTCGCCGCTGCCGTCCCAGGTGCTGGGGAAGGCGCCGTCGATGGCGCGCATCTCGTACTGCTGCGCCCAGGCCACGCCCTTGCCGCTGGTGTTCAGCGGCGGCGTCTGCGCCGGCGCCGTGGCCTGCGGGCGCGCCAGGTCGAGTTCGCTCCAGGTCTCGCGGCGCAGGGCGGTGACCGCGGTGCCGGTGGTGGAGACCTGCTCCACGCCGTCGCCGTCCACCTGGCTCAGCTGCAGCAGCCAGTGCTGGGTGGAGCGGTTGGTGCGGATCGGCGTGGCGCGCACGGCGAAGGCGCCGGCCTCGATGGCGGCGGCGAAGTTCACCGTCAGCGCGACGGGCACGCCGAGCAGCCGCGGGTGGCGCAGCACGGCCTGCAACAGGGTGGCGGCGGTGATGCCGCCGAAGGGCCCGACCATGTTCCAGTAGTCGGCGCTGGTGTGGCCGTGGAACAGGTCGGCGTCGCGGGCGTCGGCTTCCAGGGCCAGGGCGCGGTCGAAGGGGTGCAGGGCGGAGTCGGTCATGCTCGGTGCTCTCGGCGCGGGTATCCGGTCCTTTTAGGGGAGCGGCCCGGGCGCGGTCAAGCGAACCGGGCGGTCAGGGCGTGACCTCGAAACGCAGGGTGCCGATCACCTGGCCGACCTCGGTGATCACCTGCACCTGCCAGCGCCCGGTCGGGTCGGCGGGGAAGTTCTGCTTGTGCGTCCAGGCGCGGTAGCCGGCCTCGCGGCCGCCGTGGATGTCCAGGGCGATGCGGTCGACTTCCTGGCCGTTGTGCAGCCACACGTGGAAGATGCGCTCGTCCAGGCCGCGCGGCGCGCTGATGGCGGTGTAGGCGTAGAGGCCCTGGGCACGGATCTGCGCGGCGCCGACCTGCTCGACGCTGTCGCCGGGGGTGCGCTGGCTGTTGTCGAACTGCTCGGTGACCGCCATTTCCGCCAGCCACAGGGTGGACGGCGGCACCCAGGCGCGGCCGAACCAGCCGACCACGCCGATGCACAGGGTCAGGCCGAGCAGGGCGAACCAGCGCCACCACTTGTGGATGCCCACCGACACCACCAGGCTGGGGAAGGACAGCGCCACGGCGATGCCCAGGGCCCAGCGGTAGCTTTCCGGGGTGCTCAGCTGGAGGATCAGCGGCAGCGCGGTGAGCAGCACGGCGAACAGCGTCAGGGTGTGGTAGCCGAGGAAGGTCCAGCGCCGCGGCGCCAGCCACTTGTAGTAGACCGGGTCGGTGATGGCGATCAGCCCGGCCAGCCCCAGGGCGCCGGTGAACAGGGCCTGGCCGCTGTTCCAGGTGGTGGTGACGAAGAAGAACGGCAGGACGAAGAACAGGCTTTCCTGGTGGATCAACTGGGTCGCGTAGCGCAGCAGCCCCGGCGGCACCGACCAGCCGAAGCGCTCCTTGAAGCGCTGGGTGAGCAGGTTCTCCAGCATCAGCCAGAGCCAGCTGACCAGCATGACGATGGCCATGGCGCGGGCGAAGCCGGCGCGGTGGCGGTCGACCATCATGAAGCTGAACAGCCCCGAGCAGAAGCCGAACAGGGCGACCAGCCGCGGGTAGCGTTCGAGGAGCGAGAGGGCCAGCGCGATCAGGCGCTGCACGCGGGATTTCAACACAAGCATGACGAAGGGCCGAAGCCGGACAACCGGAAGGGCGGGGATTGTAGCGCTTGTGCCGGGCGCGGGGCAGCGGCGCTGGACGGAGGGTAGGGTGGCCGGCGGCTCTTCGTAGGAGCGGACCTTGTCCGCGATAGCCGGACGTTCCGGCGCGATTCGCGGATGAGATCCGCTCCTACGCCGCCCCACCCGCGCCATTCCCCTGTAGGAGCGCGCCCTGCGCGCGAATCGCGGGCAGGGCCCGCTCCTACAAGGGTTGGCATTCAGCCCCGTAGGATGGGTATCGCTCCGCTCAACCCATCCTACGAAGGCTTGTGTGCGGGCTCTGACGCCACCCCGCCACTCAACTCCTCGCGGGCATAGTCGACGAACAGCCGCGCCGGCTTGGTCAGCTGGGCGCGCTTGAGCCAGGCGGCCACCAGGCCGGAGGCGCTGACGTCTTCGGCGATGTTCACCATCACCACTTTCTTGCCGTCGTAGGTGCACTCCGAATGCGGCCGGGTGACCAGCACCGAGAAGCCGAAGCCCTGGCCGACCATGCCGCGCACCATCTCGATGGAGGGCGAGCTGAAGGCGATGTTCGGCGTCAGCCCCAGTTCCTCGAAGATGCTCACGAAGTAGGTGCGGCTGGGTTGCACGTCGAGCAGGATCATCGGTTCCAGCGCCAGGTCGCGCAGCGACACCTGGGCCTGGCGGGCGAAGCGGTGGTCGGCCGGGAGCAGGGCGTAGGGGCGCTGCGCCGGCATCAGCGGCTCGGTCTCGATGGTGCCGTCGAGGTCGTGGCGGTACAGCAGGGCCAGGTCGAAGCGCCCGGAGGTCAGGCCCTGCACCAGTTCCTGCTGCTCGCCGTCGCGGATGCGGATCTCCACCCCCGGGTAGCGTTCGCGGAAGCCGGCGATCAGCCGCGGCAGGTACAGCGGCGCCACCGTCTCGAAGCAGGCCAGGTCGATCTGCCCGGCCACCACGTCGTTGTCGGCCAGGGCGTTCTGCTCGAACTCGTGGGCCATGCGCAGCAGTTCCTGGGCCTTGCGGTAGAAGCGCGCGCCGCTGGGGGTGAGGGACACGCCCTGGGCATGGTGGCGGATGAACAGCTGCACGCCGAAGCTCTCTTCCAGGCCCTTGATCGCCGTGGAGATCGACGGCTGGGCGATGTAGAGCTTGCGCGAGGCCTCGGCCACGCTGCCGCATTCCACTGTGGTCACGAAATACTTCAATTGCCGCAAGGTATAGGAAGCCACTGCAAGACCTCTATGGCGCGGCTTCGCCGGTGGCGTGCGCGCTCTCGTTGTGTCATCGGTTCATCGGGAAGCAAGGATCGGGCCCGCCGGCCTGCGCCGGGGAGCGCCGAGGCGCCTCCAGGTGCCGCACCATAACCCAGCATGGCGCACTTTGCCGGTGCGCGCCTGCCCAGCTTTTTCATATATCCCGAAGACATATTTAATATTTTTCCTCCGCCGGGGCATGCGCGACCATCAGGGGTACCACAGAACAAAACAATAATTGCTCGTGAGCAGGAGTGCCCTGGTGTATCAACTCAGCGACTGGCAGCAGCGTGCAGCCCGCCAGACCTTCATCGACGCCGCCCTGATCGATGGCCGCCGCATGGCCGCCGCCGACGGCGCCACCTTCGCATCCATCGACCCGGCCACCAACCGCCTGCTGGCCAACGTTGCCGCCTGTGGCGCGGCTGAAGTCGACGCCGCCGTGCGCAGCGCCCGCCGTGCCTTCGAGCAGGGCCCCTGGGCGCGCATGGCGCCGCGCGAGCGCAAGGCCGTGCTGCTGAAGCTGGCCGAGCTGATGCTGGCCCGCCGCGACGAGCTGGCCCTGCTGGACTCGCTGAACATGGGCAAGCCGGTGATGGACGCCTGGAACATCGACGTGCCCGGCGCCGCCGGCGTCTTTTCCTGGTACGCCGAGGCCCTGGACAAGCTCTACGACCAGGTCGCCCCGACCGCGCCCAACGCCCTGGCCACCATCACCCGCGCGCCCCTGGGCGTGATCGGCGCCGTGGTGCCGTGGAACTTCCCTCTCGACATGGCCGCCTGGAAACTGGCCCCGGCCCTGGCCGCCGGCAACTCGGTGGTGCTCAAGCCGGCCGAGCAGTCGCCGTTCTCGGCCCTGCGCCTGGCCGAGCTGGCCCTGGAGGCCGGCCTGCCCGAAGGCGTGCTGAACGTGGTGCCGGGCCTCGGCGAGCACGCCGGCAAGGCCCTGGGCCTGCACCCGGACGTGGACTGCCTGGTGTTCACCGGCTCCACCGAAGTGGGCAAGTACTTCATGCAGTATTCCGCCCAGTCCAACCTCAAGCAGGTGTGGCTGGAGTGTGGCGGCAAGAGCCCGAACCTCGTGTTCGCCGATTGCCGCGACCTCGATCTTGCGGCTGAAAAAGCGGCATTCGGCATTTTCTTCAACCAGGGCGAGGTCTGCTCGGCCAACTCGCGGCTGCTGGTGGAGCGTTCCATCCACGACGAATTCGTCGAGCGCCTGATCGCCAAGGCCCGCGACTGGGCCCCGGGCGACCCGCTGGACCCGGCCAGCCGCGCCGGCGCCATCGTCGACGCCAAGCAGACCGCCAGCATCCTGCGCTTCATCGAGGAAACCCGCGGCAGCGCCGCTACCCTGGCCTGCGGCGGCCGCCAGCTGAGCTTCAATGGGTCGGGCAACTTCATCGAGCCGACCATCTTCACCAACGTCGACCCGCAGCAGCGCCTGGCCCGCGAGGAAGTCTTCGGCCCGGTGCTGGCGGTGACCGCCTTCGACAGCGAGGACGAGGCCCTGCGCCTGGCCAACGACAGCCCCTTCGGCCTGGCCGCCTCGGTGTGGAGCGACGACCTCAACCGCGCCCACCGCGTGGCCGGCCGGTTGAACGTCGGCACCGTGTCGGTGAACACCGTGGACGCGCTGGACCCGGCCATCCCCTTCGGCGGCGGCAAGCAGTCCGGCTTCGGCCGCGACCTGTCGCTGCATTCGTTCGACAAGTACACCCAGCTGAAAACCACCTGGTTCCAGCTGCGCTGAGGGCAGGCCCGGGGCCGGCGCACCGCCGGCCCGTGCTGCCACGGCGAACCGCTCGAGACGGCCGGTGAGACTGCCCAGGTAAGTCCGTCGCCCTCGATCCCCTGCAAACCCCTCAGGCCGGCTGCCGGAGCACCGCCGAGGGAACTAGGAGAAAGTCGATGACCGACAACACCAAAGCGCAACGCGAAACCCGCGACTACCAGGCGGCCGACGCGGCCCACCACATCCACGCCTTCCTCGACCAAAAGGCGCTGAACGCCGAAGGCCCGCGGGTGATGGTGCGCGGCGAGGGCCTGTACCTGTGGGACAACGACGGCAACCGCTACCTGGACGGCATGTCCGGCCTGTGGTGCACCCAGCTGGGCTACGGGCGCAAGGACCTGACCGCCGCGGCGAGCGCGCAGATGGACCAGCTGTCGTACTACAACATGTTCTTCCACACCACCCACCCGGCGGTGATCGAGCTGTCCGAGCTGCTCTTCAGCCTGGTGCCGGGCCACTACAGCCACGCCATCTACACCAACTCCGGCTCCGAATCCAACGAGGTGCTGATCCGCACCGTGCGCCGCTACTGGCAGATCCTCGGCAAGCCGCAGAAGAAGATCATGATCGGCCGCTGGAACGGCTACCACGGCTCGACCCTGGCGGCCACCGCGCTGGGCGGCATGAAGTTCATGCACGAGATGGGCGGGATGATCCCGGATATCGCCCACATCGACGAACCCTACTGGTTCGCCAACGGCGGCGACCTCACCCCCGAGGAGTTCGGCCGCCGCTGCGCGCAGCAGCTGGAGGACAAGATCCTCGAGCTGGGCGCCGAGAACGTCGCCGGCTTCATCGCCGAGCCCTTCCAGGGCGCCGGCGGCATGATCTTCCCGCCGGAGAGCTACTGGCCGGAAATCCAGCGCATCTGCCGCAAGTACGACGTGCTGCTGTGCGCCGACGAAGTGATCGGCGGCTTCGGCCGCACCGGCGAATGGTTCGCCCACCAGCACTTCGGCTTCGAGCCGGACACCCTGTCCATCGCCAAGGGCCTGACCAGCGGCTACATCCCCATGGGCGGCCTGGTGCTGAGCAAGCGCATCGCCGAGGTGCTGGTGGAGCAGGGCGGCGTGTTCGCCCACGGCCTGACCTATTCCGGCCACCCGGTGGCGGCGGCGGTGGCCGTGGCCAACCTCAAGGCGCTGCGCGACGAGGGCATCGTCACCCAGGTCAAGAACGACACCGGCCCCTATCTGCAGCAGTGCCTGCGCGAGGTGTTCGGTAACCACCCGCTGATCGGCGAGATCCAGGGCGCCGGCCTGGTGGCGGCGCTGCAGTTCGTGCAGGACAAGGCCACCCGCAAGCGCTTCGACAACGAGAACGACCT
Source organism: Pseudomonas sp. PI1 (assembly GCF_000812405.1). Taxonomy (NCBI): domain Bacteria; kingdom Pseudomonadati; phylum Pseudomonadota; class Gammaproteobacteria; order Pseudomonadales; family Pseudomonadaceae; genus Pseudomonas; species Pseudomonas sp. PI1. The sequence goes on along the minus strand of NZ_JWMC01000002.1, from coordinate 18,706 downwards.
GGCCTGGCGCTGCCGCACCATCGGCTTCGAGGAGGGCGTGATCATCCGTTCCACCCTCGGCCGCATGATCATGGCCCCGGCCCTGGTGGCCGGCCGCGCCGAGCTGGACGAGCTGGTGGACAAGACGCGCCTCGCGGTGGACCGCACCGCGAAAGAGATCGGCGTGCTCTGACGCCAGTCTCGCAGGCGCTGCCTTCCGTAGGATGGCGTTGAGCGCAGCGATACCCATCGATGGGTATCGCCGTGCACATCCCCTCCTGCGAGCAGCGCCCTTTGCCACAACCGAACAACAACGCCGCGGGCCCACGCAGGCCCGCGCCGTGGAACCTTTTTGCCGCCCGTTCGGCAACTGCCCAGCAATCCAAACCAACAACGCCAACCGGCTGTGGGAGTTCGTTCCATGAAATCGTCCTTGCATTGCATCCTCGCCTGCGCGGTCCTCGCCGCCACCGGCGCCGCCCAGGCGCAGGATCTCACGGTGATCTCCTTCGGCGGCGCCACCAAGGCCGCCCAGGACAAGGCCTACTTCAAACCCTTCGATGCCAGCGGCGCCGGCAAGGTGATCGCCGGCGAGTACAATGGCGAGATGGCCAAGGTGAAGGCCATGGTCAACGTCGGCAAGGTCACCTGGGACGTGGTCGAGGTGGAAAGCCCCGAGTTGCTGCGCGGCTGCGACGAGGGCCTGTTCGAGCGCATCGACCCGGCCGCCATTGGCGACGAGTCGCAGTTCGTCCCCGGCACCTTCAGCGAGTGCGGCGTGGCCACCTACGTCTGGTCCATGGTCATGGCCTACGACAGCAAGCGCCTGGCCAAGGCGCCGACCTCCTGGGCGGACTTCTGGAACGTCAAGGACTACCCGGGCAAGCGCGGCCTGCGCAAGGGCGCCAAGTACACCCTGGAAGTGGCCCTGCTGGCCGACGGCGTGAAGCCCGAGGACCTGTACAAGGTGCTGGGCACCCCCGAGGGCGTCAGCCGCGCCTTCAGGAAACTCGACGAGATCAAGCCCTACATCCAGTGGTGGGAAGCCGGCGCGCAGCCGCCGCAGTGGCTGGCCGCCGGCGACGTGGTGATGAGCGCCGCCTACAACGGCCGCATCGCCGCCGCGCAGAAGGAAGGCGTGCCGCTGGCCATCGTCTGGCCGGGCAGCCTCTACGACCCGGAATACTGGGCGGTGGTCAAGGGCACGCCGAACAAGGCGCTGGCCGAGAAGTTCATCGCCTTCGCCAGCCAGCCGCAGACGCAGAAGGTGTTCTCCGAGAACATCCCCTACGGCCCGGTGCACAAGGGCACCCTGGAACTGCTGCCGGCCGACGTGCAGGCCGCGCTGCCCACCGCCCCGGCCAACCTGCAGGGCGCCCGCTCGGTGGACTCGGCCTTCTGGGTCGACCACGGCGAGGAACTGGAACTGCGCTTCAACGCCTGGGCGGCCCGCTAAGGCCCCCCGGCCAACCCGAGTGCCCGGCGTGCCGGGCACCGCTTTGCCTTGCGAGAACCACAATGACAACGACGCAAACCCCGGCGGCGACCCGCGCATGAGCCGCCGCAGCGGATTCTTCTTCGACGAACGCTGCTTCTGGCACGCCGCCGGGCTGCACGCGCTGATCCTCCCGGTGGGCGGCTGGCTGCAGCCGCCGGCCGGCAGCGGCCACGCCGAGTCGGCGGAGAGCAAGCGGCGGCTGAAGAGCCTGATGGATGTCTCGGGCCTGAGTGCGAAGCTCAAGCTTTCCAGCGCGCCGCTGGCCAGCGAGGAGGACCTGCTGCGCGTCCACCCGCTGGACTACCTGCAACGCTTCAAGGCCATGAGCGACGCCGGCCATGGTGAGCTGGGCGAGGAGGCCATGGTCGGCCCCGGCACCTACGAGATCGCCCGGCAGTCCGCCGGGCTGGCCATCGCCGCGGTGGACGCGGTGCTCAGCGGCGAGCTGGACAACGCCTACGCGCTGTCGCGGCCGCCGGGCCACCATTGCCTGGCCGACCGCGGCATGGGCTTCTGCTACCTGGCCAACATCGCCGTGGCGGTGGAGGCGGCGAAGGCGCGCCACGGCATCCGCCGCGTCGCCGTGCTGGACTGGGACGTGCACCATGGCAACGGCACCCAGTCGATCTTCTATGGCCGCGACGACGTGCTGACCCTGTCGATCCACCAGGCCGACTGCTTCCCGGTCGGTTCCGGCGCCGTGGAAGAGCAGGGCGAAGGCGCCGGCCTGGGCGCCAACGTCAACGTGCCGCTGTATCCCGGCAGTGGCGACGACGCCTATCGCCACGCCATGCAGCGCATCATAGTGCCGGCCCTGGAGCGCTTCCGCCCGGAGCTGATCGTGGTCGCCTGCGGCTTCGACGCCAACGGCGTGGACCCGCTGGCGCGCATGCTCGCCCACAGCGAGACCTTCCGCGCCCTCACCCGCAGCGTGCGCGAGGCCGCCGAGCGCCTGTGCGACGGGCGCCTGGTGCTGGTCCACGAGGGCGGCTACGCCGAAGCCTACGTGCCCTTCTGCGGCCATGCGGTGATCGAGGAACTGGCCGGAGTGGCCACCGAGGTGGTCGACCCCTTCCTGCCGATGCTCGAAGGCCAGCAGCCGGACGCGGACTTCCGCGCCTTCCAGCGCCAGGCCATCGAGCGCATGGCGCAGAAGCTGGGCCTGTAGGCCGGCATCAAGCCTGCGGCAGCGTGCCCGGGCGCAGGTAAGTCAGCACGTGCGCGACGTAGTCGGCCTTGCCCAGTTCGATGCCCAGGCTGCGCAGGATGGCGTAGGCGGTGATGCAGTGGAAATAGAACTGCGGGAACGACCAGTCGCGGGCGTACTGCTGGCTGTCCATGTCGAAGATGATGCCGTTGGGCAGGTCGAGCGCGATCGGCGCCTCGGGCCTGCCATCGAGCGCATCGCCGGGCAGGTCGGCGAGCGCTGCCAGCGCTTCGGCGATGCAGGCCCGGGCATCCGCCAGGGTGCCCGGCCGCTCGTTCGACGCCCAGCCGTCGTTGCGCACCTGCAGCCACGCCTGCGGAACGGCCAGGCCGCGTAGGCGGTAGGTCGGCTCCAGCGCCTGGAAGCAGGCGAAACGCACCTGCGCGGCCAGCGGGTACATGTCCGGCGCCAGGCGTTGCGCCATCAGTTCGTCGACGTCGTTGCCGGCGGCGCTTTCATGGGCGGCGGCCTTGTCGAGCCATTGCGAGAGGTTCGTGAGCATGTGGGTGAACGAGGGGACGAGAAGGCTGGTCAGCGGCATGGCGGGCTCCGGGAAAGGGGAGCCGTCAGCTTAGTCCGGGCTCGCCGGCCGTGCTGCGCCATGAAGTCCCTGTCGTACTTGGCCTGCTGTGGATATCGCGGACGGAGTCCGCTCCTATACCTCCAGGGAAGCACGGCTTTTCGTAGGATGGGTTGAGCGAAGCGATACCCATCCTACGAAGAGCATGCGGCGCGTGCTGGCTGTGGGTCCTTTGTCTCCGGCTGACCCCAGCCTCCCCACACACGCCGAACGGTCCCCTCTCCCTCCGGGAGAGGGTTAGGGTGAGGGGCCGTTGAGGCACGGGGCGTCATGTTTACCGTAAGCGGGCCCTGCCCGCGATTCGCGCGCAGGGCGCGCTCCTACAGGGGAATGCGGCGCAAAAAAAGAGGGAGCCCGAAGGCTCCCCTGGAGAGAAACCGCGGCGGGGGATGCCGCGGTTGGAGCGCTGGCCGCGGCTCAGGCGGCGCGGAACAGGTTGTGCGGGTCGATGACGAATTTCTTCGGCACGCCGGCATCGAACTCGCCGTAGCCCTTGGGCGCTTCGTCCAGGGTGATGACTTCCACCCCGACGATGTCGGCGATCTTGATGCGGTCCCACATGATCGCCTGCATCAGCTGGCGGTTGTACTTCATCACCGGGGTCTGGCCGGTGTGGAAGCTGTGCGACTTGGCCCAGCCCAGGCCGAAGCGGATGCTCAGCGCGCCGTGCTTGGCGGCGTCGTCCACCGCGCCCGGGTCCTCGGTGACGTACAGGCCCGGGATGCCGATCTGGCCGGCCACCCGGGTGATGCCCATCAGCGAGTTGAGCACGGTGGCCGGGGCCTCGTGCTGCGAACCGGAATGGCCGTGGCCGCGGGCCTCGAAGCCTACCGCGTCGACCGCGCAGTCCACTTCCGGCTCGCCCAGCAGGTCGGCGATCTGCTCGTGCAGCGGGGTGTCCCTGGACAGGTCGGCGATCTCGAAGCCCTGGGCCTTGGCGTGGGCCAGGCGGGTCGGGTTGACGTCGCCGATGATCACCACCGCGGCGCCCAGCAGGCGGGCAGAAGCCGCAGCCGCCAGGCCGACGGGACCTGCGCCGGCGATGTACACGCTGCTGCCCGGGCCGACGCCGGCGGTGACCGCGCCGTGGTAGCCGGTGGGCAGGATGTCGGACAGGCAGGTCAGGTCGCGGATCTTCTCCATGGCCTTCTCGCGGTCCGGCAGCTTCAGCAGGTTGAAGTCGGCGTAGGGCACCAGCACGTATTCGGCCTGGCCGCCGACCCAGCCGCCCATGTCGACGTAGCCGTAGGCGCCGCCGGCGCGCGCCGGGTTGACCGTCAGGCAGACGCCGGTGTGCTGCTCCTTGCAGGTGCGGCAGTGGCCGCAGGCGACGTTGAAGGGCACCGAGACCAGGTCGCCGATCTTCATGGTTTCCACGCCGCGGCCGATCTCCACCACCTCGCCGGTGATCTCGTGGCCCAGCACCAGGCCGGTGGGCGCGGTGGTGCGGCCGCGCACCATGTGCTGGTCGGAGCCGCAGATGTTGGTGGAGACTACCCGCAGGATCACCCCGTGGTCGATCTGCTTGCCTTGCGGGTCCTGCATCTTGGGATAGGGGATGTTCTGAACTTCGACCTTACCTGGGCCGAGATAAACCACACCACGATTGCCAGACATACGCATTCCTCTTTTTTGTCGTTGTGGGTACAAATGCGCGGCGCGGCGGCCACGCGGCTTTGCACTGGGAATTCGAGCTGGAAGCTCAAAGCGCGAAGCTTGAAGCCAGGCCGCATGCTTCCAGCTTCAGGCTTCCCGCTTCCAACTGCTCTTTTTAGAGAACCACCGTCCGATTCGCGTTGAGGAACACCCTCCGCTCGATGTGGTAGCCCACCGCTCGCGCCAGGGTCAGGCACTCGACGTCGCGGCCTTTGGCGATCAGGTCCTCGGGGTAGTGGGCGTGGTCCACGGCCTCGACGCCCTGGGCGATGATCGGGCCCTCGTCGAGGTCGTTGTTGATGTAGTGGGCGGTGGCGCCGACCAGCTTGACGCCCTTCTGGTACGCCTGGTGGTAGGGCTTGGCGCCCTTGAAGCCGGGCAGCAGCGAGTGGTGGATGTTGATCGCCCAGCCGTCCAGCCTGCGGCACAGCTCGGGGGAAAGCACCTGCATGTAGCGGGCGAGGATCACCAGTTCCGCGCCGCTTTGCTCGATCACCTGCCACACCTTGGCTTCCTGGGCGGCCTTGTCCTGCGGGTCGAGGGCGAAGTGGTGGTAGGGGATGCCGTGCCAGCGCGCCAGGGGCTCCAGGTCCGGATGGTTGGAGACCACCGCCGCCACGTCCATCGGCAGCTGGCCGATGCGCTGGCGGTAGAGCAGGTCGTTCAGGCAGTGGTCGGCCTTGGAGACCATGATCACCACCTTGCTGCGGTAGCCCGGCGGGGTCAGTTCGGTCTTCATCTGGAAGGGCTCGACGCGCTCGGCCAGGCTGGCGCGGAAGGCCGCCTCGTCGAAGCCGGCCGGGGCGCGGAACTCCACGCGGATGAAGAAGCGCTGGGCCAGGCGGTCGTCGAAGGAGTGGTGCTCGGTGACGTAGCACTGCTGTTCGAACAGGTGGCGCGTCACCACGTCGACGGTGCCGAGCAGGCTCGGGCTGTCGGCGGTGAGGATCCAGGTATCGGGGGTGCGGCTCATGACATGGCTCCGGTGGCGACGCGGGAGGGCGGGCCGGGTGGCCCGCCCGCCGGGATCAGGCGGCGATCTGCAGGCCGTACTCGGCGCTGGCGTCCTGCAGCCACAGCCAGAAGTAGTCGGCGAAGCTGCGGCGCACCACCAGTTCCCAGGTGTCCTCGCCGGTGTGGCGGATCACGCATTGGGACTTGGCGAAGATGCTGCCCACCGCCTTGCCCACCGGGAAGTTGCTCGGGTGCACGTCGTAGCTGGTGGACTTCATCAGCAGTTCGCGCACCTTGGGCCCGGTGAGTTCCAGCAGGGTCTGCCCGCCGCTGACGTTGACCACCGAGTAGTGCAGGTCTTCGCCGAGGGTTTCGCGCAGTTTCTTCTCAACAGTGAATTCCTCGCCGCCGGGGACGATCAGCAGCCACTCGTCCGGGCCCAGCCACTGCAGCGAGACCTCGCCCTTGGCTACCAGGCCCAGGGCCACCGGCAGCTCCAGGCCCAGGGCCTTGTGCACGCCTTCGGCGAAGGCGGCTTCATGGGGATTGCCGCGCAGGGTCAGGTGGCCCAGCAGCTTCTTCTCGCGCAGGGTGATGCCGGCGTTGGCGACGCTGCGGCCGGCGAGCTTGTCCAGCTCGGCGTGGTGCAGCGGGGTCTCGACTTTCACCCCGGCTTCGGGGCATTGCTGGTAGAGGTTTGCCTTGCTCATTCGTATTCACCTTGGGGCGCCGTGCGCCCTGGAATCCTGACGCCCTCCTCCTGGCGGAGGAGGGCTCGGCCTTCGCTTGCGGCTTGTCGCTTACCGCTTGCAGCTGCTCTTAATCCACATTCTGCCGTTCGCCTTTCGGGTCGTAGAACACCGAGCTGCAGATTTCCGCCTCGATCACCCGGCCGTCGACCAGGGGCGCGTAGACCTTCTCGCCCATGCGCTTGAGGCCGCCCTTGACCACCGCCAGGGCGAAGCCGTAGCCGAGGGTGCTGCTCATGTAGCTGGAGGTGACGTGGCCGACCATGTTCATCGGGATCGACTGCTGGGTGGTGAACACCAGCTGGGCGCCTTCGGGCAGCACGTCCATGGGGTTGGTGGGTTTCAGCCCGACCAGTTGCTTGCGGTCTTCGCGCAGGCAGTCGGCGCGGTTCATGCCGCGCCAGCCGATCCACGAGAAGGGCTTGGTGCGGCCCACGGCCCAACCCATGTTGAGGTCGTCCGGGGTCACCGAGGCGTCGGTGTCCTGGCCGACAATGATGAAGCCCTTCTCGGCGCGCAGCACGTGCATGGTCTCGGTGCCGTACGGGGTCAGGTCGTACTTCTTGCCGGCCTCGACTATGGCTTCCAGCACGCCCATGGCGTAGTTGGCCTGGATGTTCACCTCGTAGGAGAGCTCGCCGGTGAAGGAGATGCGGAATACCCGCGCCGGCACGCCGGCCACCTTGCCTTCCTTCCAGGTCATGAAGGGGAAGGCGTCCTTGTCCAGGTCGATGTCGGTGACCTCGGCCAGCAGCTTGCGGCTGTTGGGGCCGGACAGGGTCAGGGTGGCCCAGTGGTCGGTGACCGAGGTGAAGTACACCTTCAGCTCCGGCCATTCGGTCTGGTGGTACAGCTCCAGCCACTCCAGCACGCGGGCGGCGCCGCCGGTGGTGGTGGTCATGACGAAGTGGTTGTCCGCCAGGCACGCGGTCACGCCGTCGTCGAAGACCATGCCGTCTTCCTTGCACATCAGGCCGTAGCGGGCCTTGCCCACGTCCAGCTTGGTCCAGGCGTTGGTGTAGACGCGGTTGAGGAACTCGCGGGCGTCCGGGCCCTGGATGTCGATCTTGCCCAGGGTGGAGGCGTCCAGCAGGCCCACTGACTCGCGCACCGCGCGGCATTCGCGGGCCACGGCGGCGTGCATGTCCTCGCCGGCTTTGGGGAAGTACCAGGGGCGCTTCCACTGGCCGACATCCTCGAACTCGGCGCCGTTCTTCACGTGCCAGGCGTGCAGGGCGGTGAAGCGCACCGGCTCGAACAGGTGGCCGCAGTGGCGGCCGGCCACGGCGCCGAAGGTCACCGGGGTGTAGTTCGGGCGGAACATGGTGGTGCCGGTCTCGGCGATGCTCTTACCCTGGGCGCGGGCGGCGATGGCCAGGCCGTTGATGTTGCCCAGCTTGCCCTGGTCGGTGCCGAAGCCCAGCGCGGTGTAGCGCTTGACGTGCTCGATGGACTCGAAGCCCTCGCGGCAGGCCAGTTCGATGGCCGCGGCGGTGACGTCGTTCTGCGGGTCGACGAACTGCTTGGGCGCGCGGGAGGTGGGCTTCTCGTGGGGCACCTGGAACAGCGCCACGGTCGGCTCCTCGACCCGCTCGGAAGCCTTCGGCAGCTCGCCTGCGACGGCCTTGAAGCCGGCGTCCTCGGCGGCCTGGGTGCCGGCGTTGTAGCCGTCCTGCAGGTTGTCGGCGAGGCGGAACACGCCGTTCACGGCGCCTGCGCAGATGCGCTTCTGCAGGCCTTCGCCGGGGACGAAGGCGAGGATGTCCTCGCGCCACTCGGGCTTGCCGCCCAGGTGCGAGGCCAGGTGCACCACCGGGCTGTAGCCGCCGGAGCTGGCGATCAGGTCGCAGTCCAGCCAGTCGCCGGGGGCGGTGACCTTCAGGCGGATGGGGTCGATGGCGGCGATTTTCGCGCCGCTCACGCGCTTGCCGCCGCGGGCTTCGATCACCGCGCTGCCGGTGATGACGCGCATGCCGCGCTTGCGGGCTTCTTCCACCCACTCGCCGCGCGGGTTGGCGCGGGCGTCGGCGATGGCCACCACTTCCAGGCCGGCTTCCTGCCAGTCCAGGGCCACGCGGTAGGCGTAGTCGTTGTTGGTGGAGAGCACCAGCTTCTTGCCCGGCGCCACGCCGTAGCGGCGCACGTAGGTGGAGACCGCGCCGGCCAGCATGTTGCCCGGCAGGTCGTTGTTGGCGTACACCAGCGGCCGCTCGTGGGCGCCGGCGGCGAGCACCACGCGCTTGGCGCGCACGCGGTGCACGCGGTGGCGCACCTGGCCCAGCGGCGCGGTTTCACCCAGGTGGTCGGTGAGGCGCTCGTGGATGGTGAGGAAGTTGTGGTCGTGGTAGCCGTTCACCGTGGCGCGCGGCAGCAGCACGACTTCCGGCAGCGACTTCAGTTCGGCCAGCACCTGTGCCACCCATTCGGCGGCGGGCTTGCCGTCGAGGGTCTCGCGGGTGTCCAGCAGGCTGCCGCCGAACTCTTCCTGCTCGTCGGCCAGGATCACCCGGGCGCCGGTACGCGCGGCGGCCAGGGCGGCGGCCAGGCCCGCGGGGCCGGCGCCGACCACCAGCACGTCGCAGTGGCGGTTCATCCAGTCGTAGCTGTCCGGGTCGACCTCGGTGGGCGCGCGGCCAAGGCCGGCGGCCTTGCGGATGTACTTCTCGTACGTCAGCCACATGGACTGCGGGTACATGAAGGTCTTGTAGTAGAAGCCGGGGGGCATCATCTTGCCGCCGACCTTGCCGAACACGCCCATCAGGTCGTTCTGCACGTTCGGCCAGCCATTGGTGCTGCTGGCCACCAGGCCCGGGTACAGGGCCTGCTGGGTGGCGCGTACGTTGGGCACCTGGGTGGCCTCGCGCGAGCCGATCTGCAGGATGGCGTTGGGCTCCTCGGCGCCGGCCGCGACTATGCCGCGGGCGCGGGAGTACTTGAAGCTGCGGCCGACCACGTCGACGCCGTTGGCCAGCAGGGCGGCGGCCAGGCTGTCGCCGGCGAAGCCCTGGTATTGCTGGCCGTTGAAGGTGAAGGTCAGCGGCTTGCTGCGGTCGATGCGACCGCCACGGGAAAGGCGATTGATCTGGCTCATGTTCAGGCCTTCGCGACTGCGGGCTGGGCGGCGGGTTTCTTCTCGGCGCTGGTCACGCTGGGTTTCTCGCCGATCTTGTAGGTTTCGAGAATCTCGTAGGTCACCGTGTGGCGGGTGGCGTTGAAGTACTGCCGGCAGCCGGCGGCGTGCACCCACAGCTCGTGGTGGATGCCGCGCGGGTTGTCGCGGAAGAACATGTAGTCGCCCCACTCCTCGTCGGTGCAGGCGCCGGGGTCCAGCGGGCGCGGGATGTGCGCCTGGCCCTTGGCGTGGAATTCCTCTTCGGAGCGCAGCTCGCCGCAATGGGGGCAGAAGATGTGAAGCATGGTCTAAACCTCCGGGGTTGCCTTCCGTGGGAGGCGGGGCGCCGGCTCTTCGCCGAACCACCCTCTCCCGCCCTTCGGGCACCCTCTCCCGCAAGCGGGAGAGGGGAATCAGTTGTCGCCCTGCGGGCGAATGTTCAATGTGCGACAGCCGCAGCACCGTGCTCGTCGATGAGCGCGCCACTGTGGAAACGTTCGATGGAGAAGGGTGCGGCCAGCGGATGCGGCTCGCCGGTCGCCAGGGTGGCGGCGAAGACGTTGCCCGAGCCGGGGGTGGCCTTGAAGCCGCCGGTGCCCCAGCCGCAGTTGAAGAACAGGTTCTTCACCGGCGTCTTGCCGATGATCGGGCAGGCGTCCGGGGTGGTGTCGACGATGCCGCCCCACTGGCGGTTCATGCGCACGCGGGAGAGCACCGGGAACATCTCGACGATGGCCTGCAGGGTGTGCTCGATCACCGGGTAGGAGCCGCGCTGGCCGTAGCCGTTGTAGCCGTCGATGCCGGCGCCGATGACCAGGTCGCCCTTGTCCGACTGGCTGATGTAGCCGTGCACGGCGTTGGACATGATGACGCTGTCGATGATCGGCTTCAGCGGCTCGGAAACCAGCGCCTGCAGCGGGTGCGATTCGATCGGCAGGCGGAAGCCGGCGAGCTTGGCCATATGCCCGGAGTTGCCGGCGGTGACCACGCCGACGCGCTTGGCGCCGATGAAGCCGCGGTTGGTCTCGACGCCGATCACCGCGCCGTCCTGCTTGCGGAAGCCGATGACTTCGGTCTGCTGGATCAGGTCCACGCCCAGGGCATCGGCGGCGCGGGCGAAGCCCCAGGCCACCGCGTCGTGGCGGGCCACGCCGCCGCGGCGCTGCACGGTGGAACCCATGATCGGGTAGCGGGCGCTCTTGGTGCAGTTCAGGTAGGGGATTTCCTCGGCCACCTGCTTAGCGTTCAGCAGCTCGCCGTCCACGCCGTTGAGGCGGTTGGCGCTGACGCGGCGCTCGCCGTCGCGCATGTCCTGCAGGGTGTGGCAGAGGTTGTAGACGCCGCGCTGGGAGAACATGACGTTGTAGTTGAGGTCCTGGGACAGGCCCTCCCACAGCTTCATGGCGTGCTCGTAGAGCTGCGCCGACTCGTCCCACAGGTAGTTGGAGCGGACGATGGTGGTGTTGCGCGCGGTGTTGCCGCCGCCCAGCCAGCCCTTCTCCACCACCGCGATGTTGCGGATGCCGTGTTCCTTGGCCAGGTAGTAGGCCGTGGCCAGGCCGTGGCCGCCGCCGCCGACGATGACCACGTCGTACACCGGCTTGGGCGTGGGCGTGCGCCACATGCGCTGCCAGTTCTCGTGGTGGCTCAGTGAGTGCTTTAACAGGCCGAAGCCGGAGTAGCGTTGCATGTGGGTGCTCCTGAAAATCTCGTGTCGCGGCGTTCTACCTGTAGGAGCGGGCCCTGCCCGCGATGCTTTCGGCCATTCGCGGGCAGGGCCCGCTCCTACGGAGCAAGGGCCGCGGGAATCTCAACGATAGACCGGGAAGTCGGCGCACAGGCCGGCGACCTGGGTGGCCACCTTGGCCTCGACGTCGGCGTCGCCCAGGTGGTCGAGCACGTCGCAGATCCAGCCGGCCAGTTCGCGGCTCTGTTCTTCCTTCAGGCCCCGGCTGGTGATGGCCGGGGTGCCGACGCGGATGCCCGAGGTGACGAACGGGCTCTGCGGGTCGTTGGGCACGGCGTTCTTGTTCACCGTGATGCCCACGCGGCCGAGGGCGGCGTCGGCTTCCTTGCCGGTCAGGCCCTGCTTGACCAGGCTGATCAGCATCAGGTGGTTGTCGGTGCCGCCGGAGACCACGTCGTAGCCGCGGTCGATGAAGACTTCGGCCATGGCCTTGGCGTTCTTGATCACCTGGGCCTGGTAGTCCTTGAACTCCGGCTCCAGCGCTTCCTTGAAGCACACCGCCTTGGCGGCGATCACGTGCATCAGCGGGCCGCCCTGGGCGCCGGGGAATACCGCGGAGTTGAGCTTCTTCTCGATCTCCTCGTTGCTGCGAGCCAGGATCAGGCCGCCGCGCGGGCCGCGCAGGGTCTTGTGGGTGGTGGTGGTGACCACGTCGGCATAGGGCAGCGGGTTCGGGTACAGGCCGGCGGCCACCAGGCCGGCGACGTGGGCCATGTCGACGAACAGCAGCGCCCCGACCTTGTCGGCGATGGCGCGGAAGCGCGGGAAGTCGAGGGTCTTGGAGTAGGCGGAGAAGCCGGCGACGATCATCTTCGGCTCGTGTTCCACGGCCAGGCGCTCGACCTCGTCGTAGTCGATCAGCCCGGTGGCGGTGTCCAGGCCGTACTGCACGGCGTTGTACAGCTTGCCGGAAGAGGAGACCTTGGCGCCGTGGGTCAGGTGGCCGCCGTGGGCCAGGCTCATGCCCAGGATGGTGTCGCCGGCGTTGAGCAGCGCCAGGTACACCGCCGAGTTGGCCGAGGAGCCGGAGTGCGGCTGGACGTTGGCGTAGTCGGCGCCGAACAGCTGCTTGGCGCGATCGATGGCCAGCTGCTCGACTTTATCCACGTGCTCGCAGCCACCGTAGTAGCGCTTGCCCGGGTAGCCTTCGGCGTACTTGTTGGTCAGCCCGCTACCCTGGGCCTGCATGACGCGCTTGCTGGTGTAGTTCTCCGAGGCGATCAGCTCCAGGTGGTCTTCCTGGCGTTGTTCCTCGGCGGCCATGGCGGCGAAGAGTTCGTCGTCGTAGCCCTGGATCTGGTCATGCTTGCTGAACATCGCGGTCTCCGTGCGACAGGCGCGTCGCTTGTGGGTGGAGGCTGCCCTGACCGCCCGCGCCGGGGCCTGGCAGGGCTCGGTGCGAAGGGGTCGGTATTAGCCAGTTGCAATCGATTGTGCGCAATAGCCAGCCCCCCCATTTGCCTGTTTGCGACGTCAAAATGCCCAAACCTACCTGCGCGCTGCACCGCCCGTCCCTGCTTCGTCTGCGCCGGGCCCGCGGCAGCCGCGAAGGCGTCGGCGCGACATCGCCAAGGGTGTAAGCTGGAGGCCGCCAGCGCCCCCGGCGCATGTCGCAGAAGAACAAGAAAAGCAGGCTGTCCTGACTGCCGTCGCCCCGCCCCGCGGAAAACGCCGTGCCAGCCAGCGCAGTGGAGGTATCGATAATGCTCAGCGCTGTCCCGACCAACGGTCGCGAACACCAACCCGACGCCGTTGCGGCCACCGCCACCAGGACCTTCGGCTTCCTGCTGGTGCCCAACTTCACCACCATCGGCTTCGCCTCGGCGGTGGAAACCCTGCGCATGGCCAACCTGGCGGCGCACCGGCCGCTGTACCGCACGCTGCAGATCGCCGCGGACCTGGAGCCGGTGCGCGCCAGCAACGGTATGCGCGTGGTGCCGGACCACGGCATCGACGAGGTGCCGCGCCTGGACGCGCTCTTCGTGGTCGGCTCCAACCCCATCCCGGCCAAGTGCGACCGGCGCCTGCTCGACTGGCTGCGCAAGCTGGCCCGCCAGGGCGTGCCGCTGGGCGGCATCTGCACCGGCAGCCACCTGCTGGCCAGCGCCGGGCTGCTCAAGGACTACCGCTGCACCATCCACTGGGAAGACATCGAGCAGCTCAAGGAGCGTTTCCCCGGCATCGTCATCTCCAACCAGCTGTTCGAGCTGGACCGCGACCGCTACACCTGCTCCGGCGGCACCGCGGCCATGGACATGACCCTGCAGCTGATCGCCCGCGAGCCGGGCGGCGTGGAGATCGCCACCCGCGCCGCCGAGCTGCTGCTGTGCGACCGCATGCGCGGCTCCCGCGAGCAGCAGCGCATCCCCCTGCGGCAGAAGCTAGGCAGCGCCCAGCCCAAGCTGAGCCAGATCGTGGCGATCATGGAGGCCAACCTGGAGGAGCCGCTGGAGCTGGACGAACTGGCGCAGCTCAACGAGGTGTCGGTGCGCCAGCTGGAACGCCTGTTCCACAAGTACCTGCAGCGCACCCCCAGCCAGTACTACCTGGAACTGCGCCTGAACCGCGCCCGCGACCTGCTGCTGCGCAGCGAGGCGCAGATCCGCGAAATCGCCCTGTCCTGCGGCTTCACCTCGCCGGCACACTTCTCCAAGTGCTACAGCCGCTTCTTCGGCTGCTCGCCGCGCGGCCAGCGCAAGCAGAGCCCGCTGGGGGCCTGAAACGCGAAAAGCCGTGCCCGGGGGCACGGCTTTTCGTTACGGATGGCGCGGCCGCCTCAATCCTCCATCGGCCGGTGCGCCGTCTCCCGCACGCAGAGCATCGCCAGCAGCGCCACCGCCGCCGCGGCCACCAGCATCCAGGCCGGCGCCAGCTTGTTGCCGGTGAGGCTGATCAGCCAGGTGGCGATGAACGGCGCGGTGCCGCCGAACAGCGCATTGGCGGTGTTGAAGCTGAAGGCGAAGCCGGTGTAGCGCACGCGGGTGGGGAAGATTTCCGCGAGGAAGCAGGGCAGGGTGCCGTCGTTCATCGCCAGCATCAGGCCGAAGCCGATCTGGATCAGCAGGATGAAGGCGAAGCCCTGGTTGCCCAGCAGGCGGAACAGCGGCACGGTGAGCGCCAGGAACAGCAGCGAGGCGGCCACCAGCATGGTTTTGCGGCCGAAGCGGTCGGACAGCTTGCCCATCAGGAAGATGAAGCCGATGTAGGTGGTCAGCGATACGGTGGAGGCGAGGAAGGAATCGCTCTCGCTCATGCCCATCTCCGCGGACAGGTAGGTCGGCATATAGCTGAGGATCAGGTAGAAGGCCACCGCGTTCAGGCAGGTGGCGCCCACGGCCACCAACAGGTGCTTGCGGTGGGTGCCGAACAGCTCGCGGATCGGTGCGCGGTGCTGGCCCTGCTTCTGCTCCATGGCCGCTTCCATCTCGCGGAACTTCGGGGTATCGGCCAGGTGCAGGCGGATGTAGCGGCCGATCAGGCCCAGGGGCGCGGCTAGCAGGAAGGGCAGGCGCCATCCCCATTCGTGCAGTTGGGCGCTGTCCAGGTGCGCGTACAGCTGGGCGGCGAACAGCGAGCCCACCAGCAGCCCGGCGGCGGTGCTGGCCGGCACCAGGCAGGTGTAGAAGCCGCGCTTGCCTTCCGGGGCGTACTCGGCGAGGAAGGCCGAGGCGCCGGCGTATTCGCCCGAGGCGGAGAAACCCTGCACCAGGCGGATGGCCAGCAGCAGCCCCGGCGCCGCCAGGCCGGCCTGGGCATAGCCGGGCAGCAGGGCGATGCAGAAGGTCGAGCCGGACATGATCAGGATCGACAGCGACAGCGCGTTGCGCCGGCCGAAGCGGTCGCCGATGTGGCCCCAGACGATGCCGCCGATGGGCCGCACGATGAACGACAGGGCGAACACCGCGAAGGTCGCCAGCAGGCCGGAGACCTTGTCGGTCTGCGGGAAGAACACCACGGCGATGACCGCCGCCAGGTAGCCGTAGGCGGCGTAGTCGAACCACTCGACGAAGTTGCCCATGAAGGCCGCGCTGGCGGCCCGGCGCAGGACGCGGCGTTCCTCGGAGACGGGGGCGTTCATGGCGCTTCGGCCGTAGGCCAGGGGTTGCTGGGAGAGGCTCATTGTGCGCCTCCCGCCGGTTGGGCGCAGTGTTGCGCGGGGGTGTCGGGAGCGCCGCTGGCGCCGTGCGTGAAGGTGACCATTGCCCATACCTCTGTTGTTATCGAAATGGAAGTTCGGCAGCGGGTAAGTCGTGGCTGGCGCGGATACGCCCGGCGCAGCCTCTTGTTCTTATCGGTCGTGGCACCGCCCCCGGGGGCGGTGGTGCTCGTTCTGCAAGCGAAGAAGCCGCGTGCTGTGCGCACGCGGCTCCCGAGGTCATTTACGGATGATGTTGCGCTGCGGCCCGTAGGGGAACCGGGTGATGTTCTCGGCGCCCTGCTCGGTGACGATCAGGATGTCGTGCTCGCGGTAGCCGCCGGCGCCCGGCAGGCCCTCGGGGAGCATGATCATCGGCTCCATGGAGACCACCATGCCCGGCTCCAGCACCGTGTCGATGTCCTCGCGCAGCTCAAGGCCGGCCTCGCGCCCGTAGTAGTGGCTGAGGGTGCCGAAGGAGTGGCCGTAGCCGAAGGTGCGGTATTGCAGCAGGTCGTGTTCCAGGTAGATCTCGTTCAGCTCGCGGGCGATGTCGCAGCAGCGCGCGCCGGGCCTGATCAGCTTCAGGCCGGCCTCGTGGACCTTGACATTGACCTCCCACAGGCGCAGGTGCTCGTCGGAGCAGTGGTCGAGGAACAGGGTGCGTTCCAGCGCGGTGTAGTAGCCGGCGATCATCGGGAAGCAGTTCAGGCTGAGGATGTCGCCCTTGTTCACCTTGCGCGAGGTCACCGGGTTGTGCGCGCCGTCGGTGTTGATGCCGGACTGGAACCAGGTCCAGGTGTCCATCAGCTCGCCGTCGGGGAAGCGCTTGGCAATCTCGCGGATCATGGCCTGGGTGGCGTGCAGGGCCACTTCGTATTCCGGCACCTGGTCGTGCAGCGCCTCGACCACCGCGGCGCCGCCGATGTCGGCCACCTGGGCGCCGTGGCGGATGATGGCGTGCTCTTCGGCGGACTTGATCATGCGCATGCGCATGCAGGCGGCGGCTACGTCCACCAGCTCGGCGTCGGGGTAGCGGGCGGCGAGCTTGTCGCGGTTCTGCAGGTTCAGGTGGTCGAACTCCACGCCGATGCGCCGGGCCTTGGGCAGGGCCTGCTGGATGGCGGCGAAGTAGTTGTCGCGCTGCCAGTCGGTGTAGACGATGTTGTCGGTGCCCTGGGTGCGGCGCCAGGGCTGGCCGCCGTCGATGTTGGCGCTGATGCTGACCACGGCGTCCTGGGTGACCACCAGGGCGTAGGGGCGGCCGAAGGAGCAGTAGAGGAAGTCGGAGTAGTAGTTGATGTTGTGGTAGGAGGTGAAGACCGCGGCATCGATGCCCGCCTCGGCCAGGTGGGCGCGCAGTCTGGCCTGGCGGTTGGCGTATTCCTGCCCGGAGAAGGTCGGGCGGACCTTCTGGCCGTTGCGGATGCGGATCGTCTGGGGCATTTGCATGGCGTTCTTCCTCGCTGCTTCTTGTCGGTCGACGCGCCTTTCTGGCCCGTCGTTGGAAGGCATTGCAGCAGAAGGCCGGGGCGCTCTTTTGCACGAATCCGACCCGAACTTGGACGTATCCGCTCGGCCCGCGCCGGGGCGCTCTTCGTAGGATGGGTTGAGCTTGCGAACCCATCGCCATGGCCTGATGGGTATCGCTTCGCTCAACCCATCCTACGGCGGCGTTTCTCGGTGTCGTGGGCGCAAAAAAAGAGGCCCGCAACGTGCTGCCGACACGTGCGGGCCTGTGGTGCAACCGGGGAAAGGGCTAGTGCAGCGCTGCCTGGCGCCGCTCCTGGGTCGGCGGGCGGCCGAAGTGCTCGCGGTAGCAGCGGGTGAAATGCTGCTGGCAGGGGAAGCCGCAGGCCCGCGCCACCTCGGCCAGCGGCCGGGCGCTGCCGCGCAGCAGCTGGCGGGCGTGGGCCAGGCGCAGGCGCTGGTAGTAGCGCGCCGGCGTGCATTGCAGGTAGCGCTGGAACAGGCGCTCCACCTGGCGCCGCGACAGGCCCAGGGTGGCCGCCAGCTGCGGCATGCCCAGGGGCCGCGTGAGGTGCGCGCGCATCAGCGCGATGGCGCGCTGCAGGCCGGCGTGGGGCGGCGTGGAGGCCTGGAGGGTGCCCAGGTTGCGTTCGTCGTCGAGGATGGTGCGCACGGCCTGGGCCAGCGCCGGGCCCTGGCTGCGGCCGATCAGTTGCAGCAGGGTGCTGGCGCAGTCGCCCTCGCCGCTCGCCGGGCGGCAGCCTTCCGGGCCGCAGAGCAGCAGCAGGTCGGCCGGCGGGCGCTGGGCGAGGCTGGCGTCGCAGTTCACGCACAGGCCGCTGCTGGCCCTGGCGGGGCTGCCGTCCAGGCTCAGCAGGGCCCACACGGCGCAGCTGGCGCCGGCCAGCAGGTTGGCCTGGCGCAGCGGCTCCAGGGCCAGCGCCAGGGCGAACAGGTCGAAGCCGTCCTGCAGCAGGAAGTTCACGTGGGCCGGGGCGGTGTCGTGCATGGCGCTCTCCTCAGCACTCGATGATGCTGACGGCCAGGCCGCCGCGGGAGGTTTCCTTGTACTTGTCGTGCATGTCGGCGCCGGTGTCGCGCATGGTGCGGATCGCCTGGTCGAGGCTGATGAAATGCTGGCCGTCGCCACGCAGGGCCATCTGCGCGGCATTGATGGCTTTCACCGCGGCGATGGCGTTGCGCTCGATGCAGGGCACCTGGACCAGGCCGCCGACCGGGTCGCAGGTCAGCCCGAGGTTGTGCTCCAGGCCGATCTCGGCGGCGTTCTCGACCTGCTCGGGGCTGGCGCCGAGCACTTCGGCCAGGCCGGCGGCGGCCATGGCGCAGGCCGAGCCGACCTCGCCCTGGCAACCCACTTCGGCGCCGGAGATGGAAGCGTTCTTCTTGCACAGGATGCCCACCGCGGCGGCGGCGAGGAAGAAATCCACCACGTCCTGCTCGCTGGCGTCGGGGTTGAAGCGCATGTAGTAGTGCAGCACCGCCGGAACGATGCCGGCCGCGCCGTTGGTGGGCGCGGTGACCATGCGCCCGCCGGCGGCGTTCTCCTCGTTGACCGCCAGGGCGTAGAGGTTGACCCACTCCATGGCGCTGAGGGTGGA